>JAFSAP010000040.1 GCA_017440925.1 Oscillospiraceae bacterium
GTTGGTCTTGGCCACGGTAACCTCGGCGCAATGCTTTTAAGGGAAGAAACCAAGTGCTTCGCATTCCTCGCAGGTCACGAATCCTTTGCTGCTGCTGAAGGCGCTATCGGCATTGCCCGATCCGCAAACAAGGCTCGTAAGGAACCCCTGCGCGTTATCCTGAACGGCCTGGGCAAGGATGCTGCTCAGATCATCTCCCGTATCAACGGCTTTACCTATGTTCAGACCAAGTTTGACTACTACACCGGCGAGCTGACCATCGTCAACAAGATTCCCTACTCCAAGGGCGAGCGCGCTGCCGTCAACTGCTACGGCTGTGACGATGTCCGCGAGGGTGTTGCCATCATGCACCACGAGGGTGTTGACGTTTCCATCACCGGCAACTCCACCAACCCCACCCGCTTCCAGCATCCTGTTGCAGGCACCTACAAGAAGGAGTGCATTGAGCAGGGCAAGAAGTACTTCTCCGTTGCTTCCGGCGGCGGCACCGGCCGTACTCTGCACCCCGACAACATGGCAGCTGGCCCCGCTTCTTATGGCCTGACCGATACCATGGGCCGTATGCACGGCGATGCCCAGTTCGCAGGTTCTTCCTCCGTCCCTGCCCACGTTGAGATGATGGGCTTCCTGGGCGCCGGCAACAACCCCATGGTCGGCATGACCGTTTCCGTGGCTGTCGCTGTTGAGGAGTCCCTGAAGTAATTCTTTCTGAAAAGCACAAATATCCCGGCTCAGATGAGCCGGGATATTTTTATCCGCAAACAGAATAGCGGGAAGCCCATCATCTCAATGTGCTTCCCGGTATGGTTATGGGGTGACGGATTTGCGCAGGTCTTCCAGCACTTCCTCTGTTTCCCGAATCAGAAGCAGTCGTTCCTGCCGCATCTGTTCACAGCGGGCTTTGCAGTCTTCAAACCGCTGTTCCATGATATACAGGGCATGCACCTGGTTGCTGCCCAGTTTGTCCAGAATGGGAATCAGCAGAGTTCGTACATGGTCATAATCCCGGCGTAGGTAGTGGCCGGCCAGGTGTTCTTCATCCAGCAGAAAGTCATCAATGAACATCCCCAGCATATCCTCAAATCCGGTGATGGGAAAATAGATTTGGTCAGCACCTTCGCCCACGCATACCCGGAGGAAACCTGCTTTCTTGGAATAGACGATATCATAATATGCATTGTTATCTACATATTCCTGGAATGCCTCCAGAAGGGCATCCATTTTCTGTTTTTCCTGTGGTGAATACACCATAATATACTCTCCTTTGCTTGGCGATATCTAGAGTGGATATTTATTATCGATTATATCCTACATTATATCTCAAATTTGGGTAAAATCAATATGCGATATTAAATATCTTATAAGGATATTGTTGAGGGATATTCTATGGCAAAGAACTTTTTAATCAAAGGAAACATCTGCGGAGACCGGGTTCGTCTGGCACGGGCCATGCAGAAACCGCCTATGCGGCAGGAGGATCTTGCCCGGGAGGTGAACCTGCGAGGCATGGATATGACCAAACTGATTGTCTCCCGCATTGAGATGAACCAGCGCCATGTCTGCGATGGAGAGCTGCTGATGCTGTCCAAGGTTCTGGGTGTTTCCATGGAATGGCTCTGCGGAGAAGAAGATATTAAACTGTAAATAACCGGGAATCTGCGGATTCCCGGTTATTTGCCTGATTTTATCTTGACGATTGTAGGGTTTGCCTATATAATTACTCCGTGATATTGCATTTCTGGGCAATAATACCCATACAGAGAGGATGCGCCTGCTATGTACGAAAAAGAAAAACTGCCCCCGGGGATCAAAAAAGCTGTGGATAAAGAAGTCTTTATCTTCCTTACAGTTTTTCTGGGCTTTTTTGTTTTGCTGGGAATGGAAATGGGCGCAGCCAATATGTTCAATACCCTTATGAACACAGCCTACCAGCTGCTTCTGGATACGGTGTTCTATATTATGGCGATTGCCGTTTTGGCCGGTGCTATTTCTGCGCTTCTGTCAGAGTTTGGCGTGATCTCGCTTCTGAACAAGCTGTTGTCCCGGGTGGTTGAGGCAGTTTATGGTCTGCCCGGAGCCAGTGCGGTGGGCGTGTTTACCACCTATCTGTCAGACAATCCTGCGATTCTGACCCTGGCCAATGATAATACTTTCCGCCGATATTTCAAGAAATATCAGATTCCGGCGCTGACCAATATCGGAACATCCTTCGGTATGGGCCTGATCATCACCACTTTTATGGCCGGACTGAAATCTCCCATAGGAGAGCATTTTGGCCTTGCAGTGCTGCTGGGCAACCTGGGGGCCATTGTGGGCAGCATTGTCAGCACCCGGCTGATGCTGCGTTTTACAGCCAAGGTTTATGGAAAGGATTCTCCCTGCGATCTGCTGGATGATGAAGAGAGCATCGATATCCACCGGTACCGGAAGGTGCGGCAGGGAAGCGGCGGCCTGCGGTTCATGGATGCGCTGTTGGAGGGCGGCAAAAGCGGTGTGGATATGGGCTTGAGTATTATCCCCGGTGTGCTGCTGATCTGTACCCTGGTACTGATGCTGACCAATTCTGCGCCTGCCGGAGGCTATACCGGAGCTGCCTATGAAGGCGTGGGTTTGCTGCCCTGGATCGGCTCCAAGATCAGTTTTATCCTGCAGCCTCTTTTCGGTTTTTCCAGCCCGGAGGCCATTGCGGTCCCCATTACCGCCTTGGGTGCGGCAGGTGCTGCCATCGGCATTGTGGAAAAGCTGATTGCGGCAGGCCTTGCCAACAGCCATGATGTGGCGGTGTTTACTGCTATGTGTATGTGCTGGAGCGGTTATTTGAGCACCCACGTTGCCATGATGGACAGCCTGAAGTGCAGTTACCTTACCGGTGTTGCCATTCTTTGCCATACTGTGGGCGGTATCTGCGCAGGTGTCTTTGCCAACTGGGGATATCAACTTCTGATGCTGATTCTGTAAAGTCAAAAGCACCGGAGACCTGGGGATCTCCGGTGCTTTTTTGTTGTGGCTTTCGGTTACTGAATGATGTAGCTGGGGGATTAAATTCCGTCCAGTTTGTCCTTTTTCCGCTGAATGCGTATCCGGCGGCGCTCTTCACCATGGGCCCAGGCCAGATACTCATCCTCTGTCTGTAGGATCAGACGGGGAACTTTTACAGGACGGTCGTTTTCATCTAAGGCAACCATCATAAAGTGGGCATTGTTAATATGGTTGCGTTCACCGGAAAGATTTTCCACATAGGTATCTACACATACTTCCATAGATGAGGAACCTACCCAGGTTAGTTTACCTTTGATGACGATCATATCCCCCTGGTAAGCGCCTTGCAGGAAGGTCAGATTGTCTACGGAGGCAGTGGTGACGTTACACATGGAGTGCCGTTTTGCAACAATGCCGGCAGCTTCGTCCATCCATTGCATCAGAATTCCGCCAAAAAGACGGTTTGCACCATTTAGGTGGGTTGGGCGCACAAGGTATACGGTTTCCACCCGGGATTCCTCCACGGTTTTTGCATCCATATTCGGATCCCCCTTCACATCGATTCCTATGAAAAACACTATAGCATGTTTGCAGATGTTTTTCAAGTTGCCGGATAGTGTCTATGTGATATGCGATGCAAAAGTTCTCTTGTTGTTTTCGTTTTGAGTACACCAAAGAAAAGAGATAGTAATAAACTGATAGAATTGCTTTTTATCATTTTTCTGCTATAATGAAATCAGAAAATACGGAAAAGAGAAAGGAAGAATAACATGGGCGCATTATTATCTATCATTATCCTTATACTTGCAATCTGGCTTGAGTGGTACATTGCAAAGCAGTTCTATGCGGTCGCAAAAGCAAAAGGTCATTCTGACAGAAAATACCTGTGGATTTGCTTCTGGTTAACTGTGGTAGGCTACCTGCTGGTCATTGCACTGCCTGACAGAGGAAATACACCTCAGGTAATCTCTGATGAACTTCCCGATCTGTAAGGAGAACTGTTATGAGTGAACGGTATTCCAGACTGTTTTCTCTGTCTGAAAACCTTTATGCTGTTGGATCTCCTGTGGTCATCGCAGCAGGTACACTGCTTAAGGATAATCAGACAGGTAAAATCGTTGCGCAGCTGAAAATGCGCAGTATTAGCCCAAAGACCATTATTGGTGCAAAGGTCATACTATGCCTGTTTGATAATGCAGGAAAAGCAATCGGTGATCCTGTTGACTTTGATTATCTGGATCTGAGGGCAGCCAGAGACGCGGAGTTTGGACAGAAGACCCCTGTGCCTGTTCCGGAAAGCAAAGCACGCTCCTATCAAGCAGCTATTCAGGAAGTCGTATTTGCGGACAAAACAACATGGACTGCAAGCGATGCAGCGTGGGAACCTCTGCCCGCGCAAAAAACACTGGATGCTGTGCTTGTCAATTCGGAGCTTATCAAACAGTATAAAATCGCTGTGGGCAGCAACTTCTCTTACTATCCTTTGGAAGAAAAAGACCTTTGGTATTGTGCCTGCGGTGCATGGAACCATGAGGGCGAAGCTTGTCATGCCTGCCATAGAACACTGTTTGAACTGCAGACCATTGATCTGGAGCAGCTTGCAAAAGATAAGGATACCAGACTGGCTCAGGAAGCAGCTGCCGCAGAAGCAAAGGCCGCCGCAGAAAAAGCCGCTGCGGAAGCCGCAAAGAAGAAGACTGCCAAGATTCTGAAAATCGCAATTCCCAGTATCTGTGCAGTGATTGCCATTGCTCTGCTGGTGACCAAAGTAGTCATCCCCAACAGCAAGTATAACGATGCGGTTGAACTGATGGCGGCCGAAAAGTATGAAGAAGCAATCTCTGCCTTTGAAGCTATGGATGGCTTTAAAGACAGTGCAGATCAAATCGCAAAATGCAAGGATGCCATCGCCGCGGCAGAGCATGCACGAATTGAAGCAGAAAATGAATCTACTTATCAGGAAGCTGTAGCTCTGATGAATGCAGGAAAATATGACAAGGCAGTTACTTTGTTTACTAGAATCATAACCTATAAGGATTCAGAAGAAAAAAAGTTAGCTTGTCTGGATATTTCTGACCTCGCAAAATACACAGAAGCAGAGCGGTTGCTGGAATCTGGGGATATTACCGATGCGGCTATTGCTTTCGGAAAGCTGGGAGATTATCAAGATTCCAGAGAGCGCAGCTTTGTGCTCTGGAAACAGGTCATTAAAGAAAATACGATTGTTGCAAGTTATTCTCATACCGTTGGAGTAAAACAGGACGGCACTGTGGTGGCTGCCGGATCTACTTCCGAAGGTCGAAGCAATGTATCAAACTGGCGGGGTATTGTTGCTATTAGTAGCATCAACAGGCACACCGTTGGACTGAGAGATGACGGCACTGTGGTGGCAGTTGGATGGAATGATGGTAATCAATGCGCTGTATCAGCCTGGGAAGACATTGTTGCTATTGCGACTGGTGCCGGACACACAGTAGGATTAAAAAGCAATGGCACTCCGGTCGCAATTGGATGCACCGAGGACAACCGCTGTGATATATCGAACTGGACAAATATTGTGGGTATTGCCGCTGGTTACTACCACACTGTTGGACTAAAAGACGATGGCACTGTAATCGCAACTGGAGGTAATTTAGATGGCCAATGCGATGTATCGAGCTGGAAGAATATCACAGATATCTTTGCAGGAGGCGGGCACACCGTGGGCTTGAAGTCCGATGGCACTGCAATAGCCGTAGGCAATAACGACAACGGTCGCTGCGATGTATCAGATTGGTCGGATATTGTATCTATTGCAGCAGGCCAATACCACACTGTAGGTCTAAAATCGGATGGAACTGTGGTTGCTGTTGGACGCAATAAGGAAGGACAATGCAATGTATCTGGCTGGAAAAATATTGTGGCCATTTCTGCAGGCAGCCATCACACTGTAGGTCTAAAATCCGATGGTACGCTGGTAGCAGTCGGCTGGAACGAGTGCGGTCAATGTAATGTATCCAAATGGAAAGACATTAAACTCCCCAATTAAATAGTTTAGGGCGTGGGATGATTCTCACGCCCATTCTTCTTGTGTCCATTATTGCTGTAACATCTCTTGATTGTCCGGTCGGATGCCAAAGCTAACAATCCGATTTGAACGCTTCCAAACGGTTTTTACAAACAAAAAACACCGCTTCTTTGCCATTTGCTGACAAAAAAGCGGTATTTTCATAACGTATTAACTTAAAAGATGTATATTGGCGCGAATTACTCTTCCCAGTTGTGCCAGATGTTCTGCACATCGTCGTCGTCTTCCATGATGTCGATGAGCTTTTCCATCAGCTTGATGTGCTCTTCGCTCTCCAGCTTCTGATAGTTCTGGGGAACCATTTCGATCTGGGCAGAAACAAAGGTGTACTTGGAGAGGTTAGCGACAACGTCGTTGAAATCATCGGGCAGGGTGTAGATGGTGAAGACGCCTTCTTCGGCCTCGAAATCATCGGCGCCTGCGTCCATGGCATCCATCATGACTTCTTCTTCGTCCAGGTCGCCTTCCTCATTGTCGATGACCAGAACACCCTTCTTGTCGAAGGACCAGCTCACACAGCCGCTTGCGCCCAGGTTGCCGCCAAACTTATCGAAGTGGTGGCGCATGGAGCCTGCGGTACGGTTGCGGTTGTCGGTCATGGTTTCCACGATGACGGCAACACCGCCGGGGCCGTAGCCTTCGTAGGTGATGGATTCGTAGTTGTCGCCGCCGCCTGCACCGCTGGCCTTTTCCAGGCAGCGCTTGATGTTATCGTTGGGCATGTTGGCAGCCTTGGCCTTGGTGATGACGGTTGCCAGACGGGAGTTGTTGGCAGGATCGGTGATACCGCCGCCTTCCTTAACAGCCACGATCAGCTCCTTGGCGATCTTGGTGAAAGCAGCAGCACGCTTGGCATCCTGTGCACCCTTGGTTTTCTGAATATTATGCCATTTGGAATGTCCAGACATTATATAATCTTCCCTTCGTCAGTTGTATATAAAAATGAGCGTATCTATTTTACCAGAGAGTTTCCCAAAAATCAACCAATTAGCAGAAGAATTTCATGCAGTCACGGTGCTTTTCAGAGAAAACCACTTCGGTTCCGGGGAAAGCAGCCCGGAGTTTTTCTGCAAGAACAGGCATGGCGGGATTTTCCGTATGGAAATGTCCGGCGTCGATGAGGTTCAGTCCTAATTCGAAAGCGGTACGGAACTGGTTATACTTCACATCGGCGGTGACAAAGGTATCACAGCCGGCGGCCAGAGCGTCCTGCATCTCATCAGCACAGGAACCGCCGCCAACGGCGACTTTCCGGACAGGCTTTCCGGCATCCACATACCGCAGACCACAGCATCCCAGTTTTTCCTTCACAGCGGCCAGAAATACCGGCAGAGAGGTTTCCTTCAGGGTGCCGCAGCGAAGCAGCCCGTAGGGATTTCCGGCTTCGTCACTACCTTCCGGGTTTATAACGGCAATATCGGAAAGACCCAATGTCCGGGCCAAAACATCGTTGATGCCCCCGGGGGCAATGTCATAATTGGTGTGGGCGTTGATGGCAGCGATGCCCTGCTCAATCAGGGTCAGTGCGCACCGTCCGGCCTCCGTATCCTCATTTACAGCCATGAGGGGATTGCGGAAGATCAGGGGGTGGTGGGTCACGATGCAGTCTGCACCGATTTCAATGGCCTCTTCAATGACACTGCGGAAAGGATCCAGCGCCACCAGGATTTTCGTTACTTCCTTGTCCTTCCGGCCGCAGAGCAGGCCCACATTGTCCCAGTCGCACTTCATGTACCGGGGTGCCAGGGATTCCACAAAACACAAAATATCAGCTACGGTTGCCATAGATTTGTCCCTCCATTGCAATCAAATCCTGCAGGATGTTTTCATAGATGGGCAGACGGTCATCGTTTGCCCGCTTTAAGCCGAAAATGGTCAGCTCCACGCCGCTTTTTACCCGCTCGTAGTATTCCGGCAGGAGCGGGTGATCGTCCTCCAGCAGCTGCTTTGTGATGTATGTCTCAGCGGGGGTAATGCCATGGCCAGGATCATAGGCCACTTCCATGATGGAATAGACGAATTTACCGTCCTTGGCCAGTGTCTCCCGGTTGATCCGGAAACCCTCATCATACAGCCATTGCCGCAGCTCCGGCCGCTTGCTCTGACATTGGAGGATCAGACGGTATTTGGGATTTTTCAGCCAATCGGATGCGTGGTGGATGATGGACATCATGGTGTCGGCACCCATACCGGCGCAGACAAGCACATCAAAGTCCCGGGGAACACGCTGCAGACCGTCAGACAGGTGAAAAGTCATCTTGTCCTTGACCCCGAATTTTACGGCATTCCGCCGGGCGGCATCCAGAGGGCCGCGGTTGATGTCCGCCTCGATCATGGAAGAGGCAATGCCATTTTTCAGCAGATAAATGCCCAGATATCCATGGTCACAGCCGATATCAGCCACCCGGTCGTTGGGACTAACGAATTGACAGCAGGCCAGAAGCCGGTCAGAAAGGGGGAGTTTCATGGTATTTCCTCCAAAAAATGCAGGAGCGGAAAACCTCCGCTCCTGCTGATTCTGCAATTAAGCGTTCTCCTCTGCGTTGGCCTCGTAAGCCTCCAGGAAGTAGTTCAGCTGGGTCAGGAAGGAGTCGCAGTCGACACCGTGGACCATGCAGGCTTCCTCAACGGTTTCGCCGCGGGAGTGGGGGCAGCCCAGGCAATGCATGCCGATGGCAAAGAACAGGGGAGCAGCGTGGGGTGCGATATCCAGAACTTCACCGATAATGGTTTCTTTTTCAATTCTAACAGCCATGATAATGACCTCCTATTTGTCTGATAGGGGCTATTATAACCGCAAATGATGAAAAAAACAAGAGGAAAATGGAAAAAACCTTATTCTTCCCGTTTATATTCCAGAATATCCCCGGGTTGGCAGTTCAGGGCTTCGCAGATGGCTTCCAGTGTGGAAAAACGGACAGCACTGACCTTGCCGGTTTTCAGCTTGGAGAGATTGACGTTGGAGACGCCGACTTTTTCGGAAAGTTCATTCAGCGACATTTTTCTGTCTGCCATGACCCGGTCGAGGCGTAAAATAATCGGCATAACCGGCCTCCTTATATTGTCTCATCCGACAGCTGCTGCAATTCCTCACCGTAGCGGAATACATAGCTCAGAAGCAGCAGAAATGCCCAGCATACCACAAAGGTCAGATCGATGTTGAACATGCCGCCCACATGGGTGATTTTTTCGCTGACCAGCAGGGCAGGAAGATCATATACGAAAACGGTCATGATCTGCTCGGAAAGGATAATGATGTTATAGAGAATACCCAGGTTGATGCTGAGTCTGGCCAGTTTTTTCAGATTTGTGCTGACAACGGAAGCAAAGGGTTTTTCTTCCTTCATGGGATGCAGGATTTCACGGATATAACCAACACCCTTCCGGCCATCATACATCAGACGGCAGCTGACCAGCAGGGTAATGGCTGCCTGCAGCAATACCAGCCATTTGTCAGGCGCATAGTTCTTGGAGACAGACAGTTCCAGAAAGCCGATGTCAAAATTTTCATAGCCTGTACCGATCATAGCAGGGTCCAGTTTGAGGATGTAAGCAGCAGCAATCAGTGCCACGCCGACGATGCAGGCGATGGCCAGCGCGCCCAGGACGATATGGGCAATTTCAAAAACTTTGTCCAGCTTTTTTGCAGTATCGGATAGGTTGTTCATAGTGGTTCCTCCTTTTTTGTTCTATAGCTGTATTATAGCAGATGAGAAAATGCTTGTCAATAATTATTTAATGATAAACGATAAATTATTTATGAAAAAAGAAGCGGAATTACTTCCGCTTCTTTGTATTGCTCTTTAAACGCTTTACGTTCCCGGTAGCAGGATTGTCGATCAGCTCTCCGTTTTCAGCAAAACGGGATCCATGGCATGGACAGTCCCAGCTGTGTTCCTGTTTGTTCCACTTGAGGGCGCAGCCAAGGTGAGGACAGCGGGGCGTTGTGGGTGTCAGAATATTTTTTGTGGATTCCAGAAGGTTTATCCCCAGTTGTCTGTGCAGCATGCTTCGGGAGGGGGAGAACACCTCTGCGTACGGGTTGGGCTTTTGTTGTACCAGGTCAGAAAGAATCCGAGCGGATACCATGGAGGAGGTCATCCCCCATTTGTTGAAACCGGTTGCAACGAACAGGTTGGGCGTGTTTTTGCTGTACTGGCCGATATAGGGAATTCCGTCCAGTGTCATGCAGTCCTGTGCTGCCCAGCGGCGGATGATTTTGGACTCGGGGTAGAATTCCTTCGCTTTTTTCTCCAACTCCTGCCAGCCGCCGCCCTGTTTGCCAGTGCGGTGTCCGCCACCGCCCAGCAGCAGGCAATCCCCCAATTGCCGGAAAGACAATCCGTTTTCCTCTGCTGCCAGATACATGCCGCCGGGAGCCAACGCATTTTCCAGTGCCAGCACATAGGAGCGCTGCTGATACAGCTTCATAAAGTAGCTACCATGCTTGTTGAGGAAAGGAAAATGGGTTGCGGCAAGGAAGGAATCTGCAAAAATTCTGCCATAGTCGGTAATGGCACAGTATTCGGTCAGCTCCCGGACAGGGGTTTCTTCGTAAATGATCAGATCCTTGCAGATATGCTTCAGAAATTTCAGCGGATGAAACTGCCCTTGCTCCCGGAATGCCACAGCGCCTGCCGTTGGAAAGGGCAGGGGGAGATTCTCTTCCCATTCCGCCGGAAAATGCAGGGATTGCAGTGCTGCCAGTTCTTTTTCCAGCGCTGCCCGGTCGGAAACGGAGTAAACATAGTTTTTCCTGTCCTGCCAGTCGCAGTCTGCATCCCGGCATAGATTTCGCAGAGAAGATACGGCATCTTCATTGGCGCGCAGATACAGCTGAGCTGCTTCGGCACCGAATTTTTCGATGAGGCTATGGTAAATCAGTCCATGCTGTGAAGTCACTTTTGCAGTGGTGTTTTTTGTGATCCCTCTGCCGATCCGGGTCGCTTCTGCCACAATGCAGTGGATACCGGACTGCCTCAGCGCATAGGCGCAGAGAAGTCCTGCCATACCACCGCCGATTACCAGAACGTCGGTTTTGACATCACCGGACAGGGGACGGAACCGGGGCAGTTCTAAGTCATTCCAAATAGATTCCATGGAATCCCTCCTTTGCGAGTAGTTTGGGCGATTATGCAGATACTTATGCCAAAAACGGGGGCAGTTGACTTAGAAAGCAAAATGGCGTATAATACAATAGAATTACTATGGATTACTATGCATATTTAGGTAGGTAAAGCAAATGGCTGGAAAAAAGCAACAGGAACAATACGGAAACTCCAGTATCTCCATGCTGAAGGGCGAGGATCGTGTCAGAAAACGTCCCGCCGTTATCTTTGGTTCGGATGACCTGGAGGGCTGCAAGCATGCGGTGTTTGAGATCCTCTCCAACGCCATCGACGAGGCCCGTGAGGGTCATGGCGATACCATTATCGTTACCCGGTATGAAGATCTTAGTGTGGAAGTGGAGGACTTTGGCCGCGGCTGCCCTGTGGACTGGAACGAAAAGGAAAAGCGCTATAACTGGGAGCTTGTCTTTTGCGAGATGTACGCCGGCGGCAAGTACGGCGAAAACGGAGAGAACTATGAATATTCTCTGGGCTTAAACGGCCTGGGCTCCTGCGCCACCCAGTATGCTTCTGAATTTTTTGATGTGACCGTCCGCCGTGATGGTTTCCGGTATGATTTGCATTTTGAAAAGGGCCGCATTAAGGGTAAGATGCAGAAGGCGGACACCGACCGGAAAAAGACTGGCTCCCGGTTCCACTGGCGGCCTGACAAGGAAGTTTTTACAGATATCAATATCCCTGTGGAATACTACCGGGATGTTTTGCGCCGCCAGGCCGTGGTCAACAAAGGTATCCACTTCAAATTCCGCAACCAGGTGGGTAAAAAGTTCGAGGAAGAGGAATTCTGCTACGAAAGCGGTATCAAGCAGTATATCGAGGAACTGGTAGGGGACAATGCCTTTACCATGCCCACCTTCTGGGAGACGGAACGCCGTGGCCGGGATGCGGAAAACCGCCCGGAGATGAAGCTGAAGATCACCTGCTCTTTCTGCTTCAGCAAGCAGGTCAGCCATCTGGAATACTACCACAATTCCTCCTGGCTGGAATACGGCGGCAGTCCCGACCGGGCTGTGCGTCTGGGTTTCACAGCTGCCTTTGATAAATTCCTTAAGGACAACAACAAATATACCAAAAATGAAAACAAGATCATTTTCCAGGATGTCCAGGATTCTCTGGTGCTGGTGACCAACTGCTTCTCCACCATCGGCTGCTTCGAAAACCAGACCAAAAAGAGCGTCAACTCCAAATTTACCCAGGAGGCGATGACTGCCTTTTTTAAGGAACAGCTGCAGGTCTGGTTCATTGAGAATGCCCAGGAAGCCATGAAGGCGGCCGAGCAGATCCTGGTGAACAAGCGGGCCCGGGAATCCGCGGAAAAGACCAAGTCCAATGTGAAGAAAAAGCTTTCCGGTTCCATTGATATCGCTAACCGGGTGCAGAAGTTTGTGGACTGCCGCAGCCGGGATACTGCTGTCCGGGAACTCTACATCGTGGAGGGTGACTCTGCATTGGGCAGCGTCAAGCTGAGCCGGGATGCAGAATTCCAGGGAATCATGCCTGTCCGGGGCAAGATCCTCAATTGCCTGAAAGCGGACTATACCAAAATTTTTGCCTCTCCCATTATCACGGATCTGATGAAGGTGCTGGGCTGCGGCGTGGAAGTCCAAGGCAAGAAAGCCAAAGAGCTCAGCAATTTTGACATTGATAACCTGCGCTGGAACAAAGTGATTATCTGCACCGATGCGGACGTGGACGGTTTCCAGATCCGAACACTGATTTTGACCATGCTGTACCGGCTCTGCCCCACGCTGATCCGGGATGGATATGTGTATATTGCAGAATCTCCCTTGTTTGAGATCACCTGTAAGGACAAGACCTGGTTTGCCTATAACGAGGCTGAAAAAGTAAAGATCCTGAAAGAGCTGGAGGGAAAAAAGGTGACGATCCAGCGTTCCAAGGGTCTTGGTGAAAATGATCCCGAAATGATGCATCTGACCACCATGAATCCGGAGACCCGGCGGCTGATCAAGGTCATGCCGGAGGATGCGGAGCGCACAGCTCTCTATTTTGACATCCTGTTGGGTGACAGCCTCCAGGAGCGGAAAAACTTTATCGCAGAAAACGGCGCCAGATACCTGGAACTGGCCGATATTTCCTAAGTGAGGTTCATAAATGGCACGAAAAAAGCAAGAACCCGAAAAAAAGAGAAAAATCAATACGGACGGCATCATGGGGCTGCATGGCTCCACCACCGAACAGGCGATCTCTGAAACCCTGGAGATCAATTATATGCCCTATGCCATGTCTGTCATCGTCTCCAGAGCCATTCCGGAGATCGACGGTTTCAAGCCCTCTCACCGCAAACTTCTGTACACCATGTACAAGATGGGCCTGCTGACCGGCAGCAGAACCAAGTCTGCCAATATCGTAGGACAGACCATGCGTTTAAATCCCCACGGCGATGCAGCCATTTACGAGACCATGGTGCGCCTTGCAAAAGGTAATGAGACTTTGCTGCATCCCTTTGTAGACTCCAAGGGTAACTTCGGCAAGGTTTACTCCCGGGATATGGCCTATGCTGCCGCCCGCTATACGGAAGCAAAGCTGGATTCCATCTGTACGGAACTGTTCAAGGACATCGATTCCGATACGGTGGACATGGTGGACAACTATGATGCCACCATGAAAGAGCCCGCTCTGCTGCCCACAACGTTCCCCAATGTGCTGGTATCTGCCAACCAGGGTATCGCTGTCGGCATGGCTTCCAATATCTGTTCTTTCAATCTGAAGGAGATTTGCGATACCACCATTGCTCTGATGAAGAATCCGGAGCATGATATTCTGGAGACCCTGCCCGGTCCCGATTTCTCTACCGGAGCCCAGCTTCTCTTTGATGAGGCGGCGACCCGGGATATCTACAATACCGGCCGGGGCAGTTTCAAACTCCGTGCAAAATGGCACTATGTGAAGGAAGGGAATCTGATTGAGATCACCGAGATCCCCTATTCCACAGCTACGGAAGTGATCATGGACAAGGTGGCGGAGCTTATCAAGGCGGGAAAGATCAAGGAAATCGCGGACATGCGCGATGAGACGGATCTGGGCGGCCTGAAGCTGACCATTGACCTCAAGCGGGGCGTTGATCCGGAAAAGCTGATGCAGAAACTGTTCCGGCTGACCCCTCTGCAGGATTCCTTCCCTTGTAATTTCAATATCCTCATTGCCGGTATGCCCCGTGTTATGGGTGTGGGAGAGATTCTCACGGAATGGACAGCCTGGCGTACTGACTGCGTCAAGCGCCGCCTGTTCTTCCAAATCGGCAAAAAGGAAGACCGTCTGCATCTGCTGAAGGGCCTGGAGCGGATCCTGCTGGATATTGATAAGGCCATCCGCGTTATCCGGGAGACGGAGCAGGAAGCAGAAGTTGTTCCCAATCTGATGATTGAGTTTGGTATTGACGAAATTCAGGCCAATTATGTTGCCGAGATCAAACTGCGCAATATCAACAAGGAATACATCCTCAAGCAGACCCGGGCCATCTCTCAGTTGGAACAGGAGATCGAAGACCTGCGTGCCACCCTGAACAGCTCCCGGAAGCTGAAAAATGTCATTATCAAAGAGCTGGAAGAGGTGTCCAAAAAGTTTGGAATGCCCCGGAAAACGGAGATCCTCTACAGCGCAGAAGAAGCAGAGCCGGAGGAAGAAGAGGATACGGTTCCCGACTATCCTGTTACGGTATTCCTGTCCAAAGAGGGCTATCTGAAGAAGATCACAGCCCAATCTCTGCGCATGAGCGGTGAGCAGAAGTTCAAGGAAGGCGACAGCCTGGCACAGACCTGTGAAACCACCAACAAAGCGGAATTCCTGGTGTTTACGGATAAGTTCCAATGCTATAAGTCCCGCCTCTCTGATTTTGATGACAGCAAGGCATCCCTGCTGGGTGATTATCTGCCCCAGCGGCTGGGCTTTGAACAGGGTGAAAATATGGTGGCCCTGTTGTTCTGCGGTGACTATAAGGGCTTTGTTCTGTTCTTCTTTGAAAACGGCAAGGCCGCCAAAGTGTCGCTGTCTGCTTATGAAACGAAAACAAACCGGAAGAAGCTGACCGGCGCCTACTCGGATAAGAGCCCTCTGGTGAAAGCCATGGCCCTGGATACCGATGAACAACTGGCGGTTTATTCTTCTGATGGACGTGCGGCAATCTTCTCTACAGCTCAGCTGAACCCCAAAACGACCCGAAATACCCAGGGTGTGGCGGTTCTGACACTAAAGAAAAAAGCAGTTCTGCGGGATGTACAGCTTGTTAAGGACAGTGGCATTGTCAATGAAAGCCGTTACCGCAGCAAAACGATCCCCTCTGCAGGCAGTCTGCTGAAAGAGGAAGATTCGGCAGAAAAACAGCAAAGTTTTGATGTATAAGGAGGAACCCCGATGCGTGCATTCTGGAACAAATACAGCTGGATCGCGGCCACTGTGTTCGGCAGTGCGGTATTTGCGCTGGGCTTTTCCATGTTTCTGGAACCTAACGATATGAGTGCAGGCGGCATTTCCGGCCTGGCAATGGTTTTTGTGGAGATTTTTGGCATAGGTACTGTTGGTTCCCTCAGCATCCTCATCAATCTGCCTCTGTTTGTTCTTGGCGGCGTGAAGATCGGAAAGCGTTTTTTTGCCGGTTCCCTGCTGGGGATGCTGCTGAGCTCCGTTATGATCGACAGTTTTACCTTTCTTGCCATTTCGGATCTGGAACCGCTTCTGGCAGTGCTTTACGGCGGTGTGATCTGCGGTCTGGGACTGGGCGTGGTGTTTGTATCCGGAACCTCCACCGGTGGTTCTGATATCCTTGTGCGGCTGCTGAAGCTGCGCTACCGCAATGTTCCCATCGGACAGATCTCCATGATCTTTGATGCTGTTGTGGTGGTGCTGACGGGTCTGGTGTTCCGGGATGTATCCAAGGCGCTGTACACCGGTGTGACAGTGTTCCTGTGCGGAAAAGTGATCGATGGTGTGGTGTATAATTTTGACTACTCCAAGGTTGCGCTGATTATTTCCAGCCAGTACGAAGAGATCGCCCGGCAAATTGGCCTGCAGCTGGATCGCGGTGCCACTTTCCTCCATGCGGAGGGAAGCTACAGCCATACACCTACCAAAGTGGTGCTGGCAGCGGTAAAAAAGCAGCAGCTGGCGGAATTGAAAGAACTGGTGGTTCACATTGATCCCAATGCATTTATCATTGTTCAGGAAGCCCACCAGGTGCTGGGCGATGGTTTTTCCCGGTATTCCAAAGAATCGCTGTAAACAGAAAGGGGCGGTGTTATGAAAATTCAATTCCTTGCTTTGGCGGTTTGCGTCAGCCTGCTGCTCAGCGGCTGCAGCTGGCTGGATGGCAGCTATGTTTCCGTAACACCGCACCATGAGCAGTCTGCAAATATACGGACTGAAAACCTGTCTGTCAGCAATTATGAGGAACTTGTTGAGGTCATGGAGGAAATTGTCTCCAAAGGCACGGAAAATTGCGTCATCAATGTGGTAAATTATGAGCAGGACTATCTGGAACTGAGCGTTGCCAATGCCGTTCAGCGTATTCAGAAAATCTATCCCATCGGCGCCTATGCAGTGGAAAATATAGGGTTTGAAATTGGAAGCAACAATGGCAGGACAGCCATTGCGCTGGAGATCACCTACCGGCATAGCCGTGTGGAGATCCGTAATATCCAGAAAGCAAAGGATATGGAGCGTGCGAAAAAGCGCGTAGGCCAGGCGCTGGAAAGCTATGACACCGTTCTCGTGATGGAACTGGATGCTTATGAGGAACTGGATTATGCCCAGGTGGTGCAGGATTATGCCATGGAGAATCCGCAGAATGTCATGGAGATCCCCCAGGTGACATGGGAAACCTATGGTATGGGCGATTCCCGCGTGGTGGAGCTGACCTTTTACTACCAGACAAGCCGGGATGCCCTGCGTACCATGCAGACCCAGGTGCAGCCTGTGTTCGATTCTGCTGTACTGTACGTCAGCGGCGAAGGTGCGCAGCACCAGAAGTATGCACAGCTGTATGGATTTCTGATGGAACGCTTTGATTACAAACTGGAAACCTCCATTACACCGGCCTACAGTCTGCTGCGCCATGGTGTAGGTGACAGCCGGGCTTTCGCTACGGTATATGCGGCAATGTGCCGGGATGCCGGGCTGGAATGCATGGTCGTGACCGGAACCCGCAGTGGTGAGCCCTGGACCTGGAATATCATTTGTGAGGATGGATTCTATTGGCATGTGGATCTGCTGGGAAGCAGTGCAACAGGCCGGTTTCAAAAAGTTCTGGATGCAGATATGGAAGGCTACGTCTGGGACTATTCCGCATATCCTCAATGCAATGATGCTCCGGTAGAGGACGAAACTGCCGGAGAGGAAAAATAATGGAAATCGGGGCTTGACAAACAGGAAAAAAGTGCTATAATAAGCTACGTTCCTCGCGGGTGTAGCTCATCCGGTAGAGCGCCACCTTGCCAAGGTGGAGGTAGCGAGTTCGAGCCTCGTCACCCGCTCCAAAAAAGAAAGACCACACGAAAGTGTGGTCTTTCTTTTTTGGAAGAGAAGAGGCTCGAAAAACTGGATGCGACTGTCCGGTGGACAGTCGCTGATTTTCGGCTTGACGAAAATCACACCATAATGTTTCGAGCCTCGTCACCTGCCGGCAAAGGAAAAGTGAGAAGGCTCGAAAAAAATAAATCCAACAGCCCAGTGGGCTGTTGGGCAGCGCCGGGCTCGACGGCGATGCCACTGCATGAGTTGTCCAACGGACAACGAGGTTTCGAGCCTCGTCACCCGTCCACAATGAAAGAATGAACGGACTCGAAAGACCTTCAACGCTTTCGCTAAAAATATATCAAATATTTTTTGATAAAAGCTTGACAA
>JAFSAP010000041.1 GCA_017440925.1 Oscillospiraceae bacterium
CACATTACCTGCTTGAGATTATTCTGCTGCTTCTAACATATTCTCTATAAATATCCCATAACCCCGTGTGGGATCATTTACCAGGACATGGGTCACCGCGCCAATGAGTTTCCCATCCTGAATAATCGGACTGCCGCTCATTCCCTGGACGATGCCGCCGGTGGCATCAAGCAGGGCAGGGTCGGTGACCTTCAGAAGAAAATTCCGGCCATCCGGCTTATCCTCTGGATAAATTTTCAGAATTTCCACAGAATATTCCCGAACGGTATTGCCTGCAACGGTGGAACGGATGACAGCCTGGCCGGTGGCAACTTCGCTGTATGCGGCGGCGGGAAGCGGTTCTCCCTGCCAGGGCTGCCGGGTGATGCCGAATACACCTTGGGGCGTATTGCGCAGGATGGTGCCGCAGGGAACGAGCCCATCTGCATTGCCCTTGAGCTGCCCAGGATCGCCGCTGGCACCTTTTCTGACGGAAATCACTTCTGCCGGAAATATGGTTCCGGTTTTCAGCTTTACCAGATTGCCTTTGGGATCGTTGACACCGTGTCCCAGGGTGCCGAAGATTCCCGTTGACGGGTCATACCAGGTCACGGTGCCGATGCCGGCAATGCCCTGCTTCAGATAAATGCCCAGCCGGGGGCCGTCTGGAGTATCCACAGGTGCTATGCGCAGGGAGTGGGTCTTATTTCCCCGGCGGATGGTCAGCGCCAGCGGCTCTCCGGAGCCGGCCAGAGAGGCGCGGACATCCTCAGCGGTGTGGGCAGGCGTACCGTTGATGGTCAGGATCGTGTCTCCGACACAAAGCCCCGCTGCCTTTGCGCTGCTGCCCAGTGTTTCGTCAAAGGCTGCCACGGTAACAGTATCATTCAGAAGCTGCAGGCCGATGACCTGGCCGCCGGGAACCAGCAGCCGTGCAGCCTGGGCGCTGATGGGAAGCAATGTCAAAAATATGGTAAAAACAATGCAGCTGCATAGTCGTTTCATGTTCAGCCCTCCTTTTTTGGTCTGCTCTTTTAATATGACCCCGGCGTTGGATCATAACCGCTGTAAATGTCGAAAAAAGAGGGATAGCAGAACAAAAAAGGAAAAAAGTGGATTGTAAAACAGCCCGCTTTCCTGTAAGATGTAAAAACAGGAGGGATATCTATGCAAAATACAGTGAATTATAAATTTGTTGCCCAGCGGTTGGTTGCGCTGACCGATGGCGTTCCCTATGAAACGGCAAATCTTGCCAATGCCTCAGCACTGCTCTGGCAGCATATGGAAAATATCAACTGGGTGGGTTTTTATAAAATGACCGATGACCTGCTGGTACTGGGCCCCTTCCAGGGCAAGCCTGCCTGTGTCCGGATCCCTGTGGGCAAAGGTGTCTGCGGTACGGCTGTGGCGGAGGACGCTGCGCAGCTGGTGTACGATGTCCATGATTTCCCGGGACATATCGCCTGCGACAGCGCATCCAATTCGGAGATCGTTCTGCCCATCCATGTAAACGGCAGGATCTGGGGTGTTCTGGATATCGACAGCCCTTATGTGGGCCGTTTTACGGAGGAAGACCGGGCTGGTCTGGAAAGAATCGTAGCCATTCTGGAGGGCGTTCTGGCTGCGTGACTTGGTCACCATTCACCTATTGACATAGTAGGTAAATGATGGTATATTACCCACAGAATTAGTAGGTAAAAACGATGGAGGAATCTGTTATGCACGTTTATGCGGATAATGCGGCAACCACTGCCATGAGCCAGGTGGCTATCCAGGCAATGCTGCCCTATTTTGATAAAGTTTACGGCAATCCTTCCAGCCTGCATTCCGTGGGCCAGGTTGCCAAGGAAGCCCTGGACGAGGCCCGGAAAACCGTGGCAGACTGCCTGGGCTGCGAGCCCCGGGAGATCATCTTCACCTCCGGCGGCAGCGAGGCCGATAACCAGGCCATTATCTCTGCGGCCCGTTTCGGTGCACGTAAGGGCAAGAAGCACATCATCTCCACTGCCTTTGAGCACCATGCTGTGCTGCATACCCTGCAGAAACTGGAAAAAGAGGGTTTTGAAGTTACCTATCTGGATGTGAACAATGCCAACCACAATGTTTCCGCCCAGCAGGTGAAGGATGCCATCCGGGAAGATACCTGCCTGGTGACAGTGATGTATGCCAACAATGAGATCGGTTCCGTTCTGCCCATTCCGGAGATCGGTGCCATCTGCAAGGAAGCCGGTATTCCCTTCCACACCGATGCTGTCCAGGCGGTGGGTCATATCAAGATCAACGTCCGGGAACAGAACATTGATATGCTGAGCCTGTCTGCCCATAAGTTCCATGGCCCCAAGGGAGTTGGTGCCCTGTATGTCCGCAAGGGATTCCCTCTGGTGAATGTTATTGAGGGTGGTGCCCAGGAGCGTGGCAAGCGTGCCGGTACTGAGAACATTGCCGGTATCTGCGGCATGGCAGCAGCCATGAAGGATGCCTGTGACCATATCGATGAAAATATGCCCCGGGTCACTGCCATGCGGGACAAGCTGATCGAGGGCCTTTCCAAGATCCCCCACTGTGCCCTGAACGGCGACCGGGTGCACCGTCTGCCCAATAATGTCAGCTTCTGTTTTGAGGGCATCGAAGGTGAGAGCCTGCTGCTGTATCTGGATGCCAACGGCATCTGCGCTTCCTCCGGCTCTGCCTGCACCTCCGGCAGCCTGGATCCCAGCCACGTGCTGCTGGCCATCGGCCGGGTCCATGATGTTGCCCACGGCTCCCTGCGCCTTTCTCTGAGTGACTACAACACCATGGAGGAAATGGATCACATTCTGACTGTGGTGCCTCAGATTGTGCAGCTGCTGCGGAACATGAGCCCTGTGTGGCGTGATCTGCAGACCGGTAAAAGAACGTATATTCTGTAAGCGTGAAGTGTATCGGGTGAAGGGAGGAGATGATGTTATCTTCACACTCCACTCTCCACTCTTAACTCTCCACACGCGGTATAATGTAACAAATTAAGGAGAACTGAAAATATGGCACTGTACAGCGAAAAAGTTATGGATCATCTGATGCATCCCCGGAATGTGGGTATCATTGAGGATGCCGACGGCATCGGTGAAGTGGGTAACGCCAAGTGCGGCGACATCATGAAGATCTATCTGAAAATTGAAAACGACATTATTGTGGATGTGAAGTTCGAGACCTTTGGCTGCGGCAGCGCCATTGCATCTTCCTCCATGGCCACAGAAATGATCAAGGGCAAGTCCATCAACGATGCCATGGCATTGACCAACCAGGCGGTTACCGAGGCTCTGGACGGCCTGCCTGCCGTGAAGATCCACTGCTCCGTTCTGGCCGAGGAAGCCATCAAGAACGCGCTGAAGGATTACTACGAAAAGAACAACATTCCCTACGACAAGAGCCAGTTCCCCGACTGCGAGCACTGCGGTCACTGCCACGAATAAGCCATGATCGTTTCAACCAAGGGACGTTATGCCCTGCGGGTCATGGTCAGCTTTGCCCAGCGGGGCGGGGACGAGTACATCCCACTCAAAGAGATCGCGGAGGCCGAAGGTATTTCCCAAAAGTATCTGGAAACCATTATGACAACCCTTTCCAAAGCCGGATTTGTGGATGCCGTCCACGGTAAGGGCGGCGGCTACCGCCTGAACCGGAAGCCGGAGGAATACACCATTGGCAGCATTCTGAAGCTGACAGAGGGCAGCCTTGCGGCGGTGTCCTGTACGGCCCAGGGTGCGGCGGCTTGCTCCCGGACGGAGTGCTGCCAGGCGAAGCCCATGTGGGACCGGCTGGAGAAAATGATCGATGACTTCTTTGAAGGGATCACACTGGCGGATCTGCTGAAGGACGGAAAAACAGAATAAGAAAGAGGCTCTCTTTTGAGAGCCTCTTTTTACTTTTTACGCAGATATTTCAGAATCAGAAGTGCAATGGCAACGGCCAGAGCGGTGGATACGATGGTGGAGATGGGGTCCCCGGCGACCAAGATGGCGGTGGGCCCATCGGCACCGCCGATGATACCAATGGATTGTGCTTCCATAGTTCCTCCTACATCTGGAAAATGTTGCCCAGTACTACGCCGTTGTCCTGCTCCTTGGGACGGAGGATATCGTAGACCTGGATGTAGGCCACTTCCACCCGGTTGCGCAGGAAGTAGAAAATGGCAAACTGGGAGATCAGGAACAGACCATAGAACAGGAAGTAGGCAACCGTCTCACTCATGGGCAGGGAGATTCCCAGCAGAGGCAGCAGGCTGTCGCCATAACCCACCAGGCTGGAAAGGAAAGCCAGAGCATACCACCACCACAGGCCCAGATCCAGCTTGAAGAGACGGAACCGGTGGCCTTTCATCAGCTTTTTGCTTTCCCGCAGGATGGCACCGGCGCTGAAGCCGGGTTTGTCCACAATGATGTAATTGACCAGCCGGAAGGAATAGGTAATGGGGATCATCATCGCAGCATAAAGAATGCCGAAGATGGCGAAGACAGGCAGCATTGCCTGCAGCAGCTGGTTATACAGGGTTTCATCCAGCAGAGCCTCCATAGGCAGCATGCCGTCTTCCATGACAGGCATCAGCAGTTCGGTGACAGATGCAGCCATAGGTGTGAAGGCGAAGATCTGGGAGGAAAGCCAGAAACAGGCCATGCAAATTGCCAGATAGATGCAGCTTTGCAGCAAAATGGTGCGCAGCAGCAGCCAGAACCGGTCAAAGCCCAGTTTCAGCGTCTGGGGAGAGGTATACTGCCGCCGGGAGACGCGCATCATGGCGGCGATATAGCCGATCTGCAGGCACATGCTCAGCATGCTTTGCAGCATGGGCAGAACAGACTGGATGGTGGACAGCACGGAGCGCAGGCCCATGCTGCTCAGACCGCCGGTTTTGGCGATCTGCAGATCCAGGCAGAAGTTGATGACAGTGACCAGAATGGCGGTCAGTGTAATGATGCCGATGTATACAGAAACAACCTTTCCGGCATTTTCTGAGGCAGCTACCCGGCGGGCAGCATCCCCTTTCAGAACACGGTTGCTGGGAATACGCATAACAAACCTCCAAAGGAAGATGGATTTCGAATAATACTATTGTTATAAACCAAACGAAGGGAAATAGCAAATGAATTTTTTGTAACAGTGGAAAAAGCTGCGAAGATGTGGTATAGTTAGGTAAATCAAAATTACCTGGGAGGCAGATTATGGAATTGGGAGAAAAGCTTCTTCGTGCCCGGCAGGAGGCGGGGCTTTCCCAGCGGCAGCTCTGCGGGGATGTGATCACCCGGAATATGCTGTCTCAGATCGAGCATGGTACGGCCCATCCATCGATGGATACCCTGCGGTATCTGGCGGGAAGGCTGGGAAAGCCGGTGAGCTATTTCCTGGAAGAGGATGTGGTTGTCTCTGCCAACCAGCCGCTGATGGAGCAGGCAAGGCAGGCGTGGCAGGCGGGGCAGACAGAACTGGCCCGGGAAATACTGAAGCAGTACCGGCAGCCGGATGCCATATTCGACTGGGAGTGGAAATACCTGTCTGTGACGGCTGCCCTGGCGGCGGCGGAAAAGGCGTTGTCTGATGAAAAACCGTTGTATGCCCGGCAGCTGCTGGAGGAAGCGGCAGTCATTGAACAGGAAATTCCAGGGCTGGAGCGGCAGCGGCTGCTGCTTCTGGGACGGATCCCGGGGGCGGATCTGACAGCCATTTCTGCGAAGCTGCCTTCTCTGGATGAAGAACTGCTGCTCCGGGCGGAAGCAGCGCTGACCAGGCAGGAGACAAGCCGGGCAGCGGGACTGCTGGCAGCAGCGGAAAACCGGGAGGATCCCCGTTGGAATCTGCTCCGGGGCCAGACGTATGTGCTGCAAAAGCAGCATGCCATGGCGGCAGAATGCCTGGAAAAGGCGGAAGCTGTCTATCCCAAAGAATGCTGGCCGTTGCTGGAAGTATGCTTCCGGGAAACGGGAGATTTCCAAAAGGCCTACGAATATGCCTGCAAACAGAGATAAAGGAAGGGACTGTTCCTGTTGAACAGTCCCTTGACTTATTATTCGGTTGCGGCGGTGCTTTCTGCGAATGCCTCTGTGGCGGCTTCAGTGGGTGCTTCCGTTGCTTCGGTGGCGAACCGCTCGGGATAGAAGGCCAGGTCGTGGTAATACTGCTCCCGGGCATCATACTGCTCCTGCAGCCAGGTCTGGCAGGCAGTGAGGCCCTCCTCTACAATGGCCATGGTTCTGGCGTGGGAGTTCTTGGCGGCGTTGACGGTGTGTTCCTTCATGTTGAAAGTTTCCTGCCAGGTGTCCGCCTGGTCGATGTACAGGGGCAGCATGTTGTATTCATTGCCGGTGCCATCGGTGCGGCGGTAGACCCAGACGGGCAGCAGGTCGGTGCTTTCCAGATACACCGTACCGTCAGAATACTTGGAGAAGGTGACACTGAACAGCACACCGTCTTCGGTATGAGCGGTGGAAATGGCAGTCAGATTGCCCTGGCGCTGGTTGGAGACTGCATTGCCCATGGAGTACAGGCAGACGGTCTTGTGTTCGGGATCCACGGTGCTTTCCAGCAGGGCCATGGGCTGCACCACGTGGGGATGGCCGCCGATGATCACATCGATGCCCAGGTCACAGAGCTTCTGGGCGATCTTGGTCTGGTTGGCATTCTGGGTCAGCTGGTATTCGTCGCCCCAGTGGATATAGAGGATAGTGGCCTCCGCACCGTCTGCCTTCATGCTTTCCAGATGACCGGAAAGCTCATTGTAGAAGGTGTCCAGAGCGGTATAGTCAAAGGCGTTGACCAGGTTCTTATCCTCTGCCTTGACGGGCAGACCGTTCAGCGATACGCTGTCTGCGTTGGTGTTGGTTTCATAGGTGTAGCAGATCATGCCGATGTTGATGCCATTGATCTCCTTCACCAGATACCGCTTTTCTTCCTCCGTATCCACAATGCCGATGTGGTCAAGACCGCGGTCGCGGATGATCTCAATGGTGCGGTGCATGCCTACGGAGCTGGTATCATAGCTGTGGTTGTTGCCGTTGAGCAGCATGTCAAAACCGGCATTTTTGGCACCGTCCACGATCTCGTCGGGACAGTTGAAGTTGGGATAGCCAGAATACTGGTAACCGTTGGTGGTGCTGGCCAGAGTGGTTTCCAGATTGGCAACGGCATAGTCGGCAGCGGAAACATCCTCGGTGATATAGCGGAAGATGGATTCGAAATCATAGCTGCCGCTGGTTTTGTTCCAGTTTACATCGATGACAGGCTTGTGCATCAGAATGTCGCCGGTGGAAAGGATCGTGGCGGTGGACACCACATGCTCGGGAACCGGCACAGTGGTTTCCGGAGGAGCCTCGGTGGTTTCCACTTCCGGTGCGGTGGGCAGGGTGATATCGCTGCTGCCTTCGCTGCGGATGACCACATCCTCCGTGGCAAGATCCAGGCTCAGCTTGATCATCAGAGCGCTGCCTGCAATGAAAATGAGCATCATCAGGATCAGAACGAGGATGACACCGGTATTTCTGCGGGGGGCTTTTTTGGGATTGCGGGACATTGAGAGATCCTCCTTAAACAAAAGAGTCGGTCAGATAGTGGACAGTATGGACGGTTTTTCCGCCTTTGGTATAAATGCGGGGAACCCGGCGGCTGATGCCGGATACGAATTCATAGTTAAAGCTGTCAGCAGCGGCAGAAATTTGCTCCATGGTGATGGCTTCCCTGCCGAATTTTCCCACCAGAACCACCCGGTCATTGACGGCCACATCGGGAATGCCGGTCACATCCACCATCATCTGGTCCATGCAGATGCGGCCCAGAATGGGGGCTTTCCGTCCGTGGATCAGCACATAAAACTTTCCGGACAGGTTCCGGCGGTAGCCGTCGGCATAGCCCACGGGAATGGTGGCCACAGTGGTGGGACGGGTGGTGACGTAGGTGCCGCCGTAGCTGATTTCCCGTCCGGCGGGCAGGGTCTTTACATGGGTCACGCGGCTGAGCCACTGCAGGGCAGGCTCCAGCTTCAGCAGGGCAGGATCCACTTCGCCGCTGGGATACATGCCATAGGTGATGATACCGGAGCGTACCATTTCATAGTGGCGGGAGAAGTTCATCAGTCCGGCAGAATTATTCAAATGCCGGATCGGAATGCGGACACCCCGCTGGCACAGCAGATCACAGAAATGGTCAAACCGGTCTGCCTGCTGCTTTGCCCGGGACAGGTCTGCGCAGTCGGCGGTGGCAAAGTGGCTGAAGATGCCCTCAGCATGGAGCAGAGGCAGGGCGGCGATCTTTGCGCAGAGGTCAGCATCTTCTTCCGTGACCTGGAATCCGATGCGGCTCATGCCGGTATCCACGGCAATGTGGAACCGGGCAGTAACACCCACCGACTGGGCGGCATCCGACAGGGCAAGCGCATCTTCGTACCGGTAGATGGTTGGACGGATGTTTTCCATAATGGCGGTGGGAAAAGCGTTCACCGGGGTATGGCCCAGGATCAGAATGGGGTTGCGCAGGCCGGCCCGCCGCAGTTCCATGGCTTCCAGCATAGAGCTGACGCCGAAAAAGCTGCATTTTTCCTGGAGCAGCCTGCCCACCTGGACAGCACCGTGGCCGTAGGCATCGGCTTTGATAACGGCCATTACCGGGACACCGGCCTTCCGGCAGACGGCATCAAAGTTCCGCTCAATGGCATCCAGGTCGATTTTGACCCGGGTATTGTCGAAATTCAAAAGAATCATCTCGCTTGGACATAGTTTTACCCATTTTAGCATAAAAACGCAGAAAAGTAAACCCGACAGTTTCTTAAAGAAAATATAAGAAGGCGCTGCCGTTACAGCAGCGCCTTGTGGATGTATGGTATTAGCCCATGATGGTGCCGTCGGGGTTGAACAGGGGCAGCTTTTCCAGATAGATGAGGTCGGGGCGCTCCTGGGCATCGCCCTCAGCCAGAATGGCCATCCGGCCGCAGATCTCACCGCCAGCCTTTTCCACCAATGCTTCCAGAGCCTTCAGGCTTTCGCCGGTGGAGATGACATCGTCCACGACCAGAATTTTCTTGCCCTTCATCAGTGCAGCGTCGGCACCGTCCAGGTACAGCTTCTGCTCCTTGGCGGTGGTGATGGAGTTGACGGTGACGCTGAAAATGTCCCGCATGTACAGCTTGGGGCCTTTCCGGGCCAGAATGTACTTGGCATCGCCTGCCTGGCGGGCCATTTCGTGGGCCAGGGGAATGCCCTTGGCTTCGGCAGTGATGATGTAGTCGTATTCGGGGGCGCGGGCCAGCAGTTCCCGGGCACAGGCAACGGTCAGCTCCTGGTCGCCGAAGATGACGAAACCGGCAATGTACAGCTTGTCATTTACGGGGCAGATGGGCAGGTCCCGCTCCAGACCTGCAACGGTCATTCTGTAATACATGGAAAAATCGCTCCTTTTTTATTCTCTTCAATAACGATTATACTATCCATATTGGGAAAGTCAAGAAATTACAGTGTCTTTATGATCACATCCATCAGATTTTGGAAGGTATCGTGAACCCGGGCGGCACTCTCCATCACATCACTGTGGTCCAGCTTCAGGGGCAGCACACCGGCAGCCATGTTGGTGACACAGCTGACACCCACCACCTGCATACCGCAGTGACCGGCCACCAGTGCCTCGGGTACAGTGGACATACCCACGGCATCTGCACCCAGCACCCGGAACATACGGATCTCCGCAGGGGTTTCGTAGTTGGGGCCGGAGTACATGGCATATACGCCCTCCTGCAGGGGAATGCCTGCCTCCTTTGCAGCCTCCCGGATGGCAGCCCGGAGGTCGGCAGTATACAGGTCGGACATATCCGGGAACCGGGGGCCGAAAGCATCCAGATTGGGTCCGATGAGGGGATTCATACCGGAATAGTTGATGTGGTCGGCAATCAGCATCAGATCACCGGGATGGAAGGCGGTATTCACGCCGCCGGCGGCATTGGTCAGCACCAACTGCTTTACCCCCAGAGCGGCCAGCACACGAATGGGCAGGGTGATCTCCCGCATGGAAAGACCCTCGTAGTAATGGATCCGCCCCTGGAGCATGACCACGGTCTTTCCCTGTTTTCTGCCGAATACCAGAGCGCCGGTGTGTCCCTCAATGGTGGGCAGGGGGAAATTGGGAATGTCGGCAAAGGGGATGCAGATACGATCTTCCAGAGTATCGGCGTAGTCACCCAGGCCGCTGCCCAGCACAAGGCCAATGGTGGGTCTGAGATCCACATGCGCTTTCAGATACTCTGCTGCAGCAGTAATTTTTGCTGTGAGCTCCATGGAAACACACTCCTTTTTACTGAATAATATAATTTTATTATATGGGCCACCCCGGAAAAGTCAAGTCCAGTCCTTAAACAACCCCAAAAGAGAGAATGAGGATATGATATATTTAGAAAATTATTGCATTCACAGACAGAGAACAGTATAATTGATATATGAAAGAGAAAGCAAAGGAGGAACAAATCATGGAGAAAAAAGTTGCGATTGAATATCTGTATCTGGATTTGAATACCTGCGACCGTTGTGTGGGAACGGATGCTATTCTGGATGAGGTGGTATCCACCTTGCAGCCTGCACTGGAACTGGCAGGATATGAGGTCTGCTATGAAAAGCGGGAGATGACCACAGTCAAGGATGCGGTGAAATACGAATTCCTTTCTTCTCCTACCATCCGGGTGAATGGGGAAGATATCTGCGGTGCTGTGAAGGAAAATGCCTGCGGCTGCTGCAGTGATATCAGCGGTACGGCTGTAACCTGCCGTGTTTTCACCTATGAGGGAAAGGACTATGAAGTGCCGCCCAAAGCAATGCTGGCGGAGGAAATTCTTCGCCGCGTATTTGGCGGAACCCTGGAAAAAACACCCAGGGAGGCCTATGTGCTGCCCCAGAATCTGAAGGATTTCTACAGAGGCAAGATGACAAAGAACGTAAAATGCTGCTGCGGCGGAAGCAGTGACTGTTGTTAAGAATCCGTGAAGCCTGCACCGGACTACTTGATATTTCTGGAATCTGTGGGTATAATGTCCCAAACAGAAAACAAAAAGGAGTATTGTGATGCTGGATTTTGTAAAGTCGCTTTTTGACGGTGAAGTTTTGGAAAAACTGCTGTTTTCTCTGATTCTGCTGGTGATCGGCATTCTGGCAATCCGGATTGTTATGGTGATTCTGAAACGGGGACTGAAAAAGACAAAGCTGGAGAAGGCTGCCCATACCCTGATCACCTCCCTTGCCAGTGTTGTGCTGTACATCCTTCTGGGACTGAGCGTTGCCTCTGCGGTGGGAATCGATGTCACCGGCATCGTGGCTCTGGCCAGTGTGCTGACCCTGTCCCTTTCCCTGGCCCTGCAGAATATGCTGGCCAATGTGATCGGCGGATTTACCCTGCTGTATACCCAGCCCTTCCATTCCGGCGATTATGTGGAGATCGCCATGCAGGGCGGTACCGTTCAGGAGATCAACATGAGCTATACCAAGCTGCTGACGCCGGACAACAAAGCCATCTCCATCCCCAATTCCGCTGTGGTGGCGGCCCAGATCGTCAATTATTCCGCAGAATCCACCCGCCGGGTGGATGTGCCGGTAACGGTTTCCCAGGAGATCCCCACCCAGAAGGTCATCGATGCCCTGGCTTTGGCAGGAACATTGGACAATGTGCTGCTGGAGCCGGCTCCCGGCGCGGTGGTCACTGGTTATGGGGAAGGTGTCATCAACTACAGCCTCCGGGTCTGGGTGAAAACCGAGGATTACTGGGATGTGTTCTTTGCAGTGAACCAGCGGGTCAAGCAGATCTTTGACGAGCAGGGCATTGCCATGGCCTATACGCACTTAAATGTGCATCTGCATCAGTAAACACCAAAAGGCACGCACAAAGCGTGCCTTTTTCTATGCCCCCATTTCCAGCAGGGCGATCAGGCCGATTCCCGGCAGTCCGAAAAAACCTGCAACGGCTACTGTAACCGCATTGACGGGAAGATAGATCCCGGTGAAACCGGAGACGGTATTCAGCAGCCACAGGCACAGAAAGCCGCAGGCGGCGTGGATGGTCAGCTTGCCTATCAGCTTTATGGGCAGCAGGAGCATCCGCACCAGAAAAATGCCAAGCAGAACGGGAATCATCAGCGTTACAAAATTTTCCATGAAAACCTCCGAATCATATGAAAAAACCGGCACATACTAAGTCCGGACAGCAAAGAAAACCGCAGCTTCCCCGTGACGACGAAGGAATCCGCATTTTCGGCCCTGTCAAGTGTGTCACCGCAGATGCGCAGCGGTCTGGCGCGAAAAGCGGGTGAGTGGGGAACAGCTTGCCTGCGTACATTCTGCCACATGGACGATGCAAAAAAAGCAGAACCGGGGGATCCCCGGTTTTTTGCTGTTTTTAGGGGCTGAGAAGGGGCATTTCCACAATATCCTGTGGTGCAACAAAAAACGGAAAGGAATTTGGGGAAATTTCTCAGTTCATTTTTCGTTGTGAAAGGGGGGAAGCTATGGTATAATGACAGTGATTGACAAAAAACGCGAGGATACAAAGATGATCACAGATGCAGTGGCAATTCCGCAGAGCGATGTGCGGAAACTCCTGTCTGCGGCCAGTGCCGATGCGGCGCTGCTGTACATATTTTTAAACAGCGGAAACCGGCCGGAGGAAGCAGGCAAAAATTTGAATATGAGCGAGGCGCGGCTTGGCTGTGCCGGGGCCACCCTGCGGCAGCTGGGCCTGTGGCCGGAGCAGCAGCCCAGCCATATCCTATCCGGAGAGCGGCCCAGCTATGGCGAAGCAGATGTACTGAAAGCCATGGATGGGGATGTGGATTTCCGCAGCCTTTACGGGGAAGTGCAGCGGCTGCTGGGCAGAAGCCTGAATACAGAGGAACTGAAGATCCTTCTGGGGTTTGTCCGGTATCTGGGACTATCCAATGATGTGATCTCTGTGCTGATCTGTTACTGCAAGGAGCGGGCCCGTCAGCGGGGCAGCTCCCGGAACCCCAGTCTGCGTACCATCGAGAAGGAAGCTTATGCCTGGGCAGAGCGGGGCATCGATACTGTGGAAGCGGCAGCAGCCTTTATCCAGACCCAGAATGTCCGCAATTCCCGGCTTCGCCGTTTGATGGATCAGCTGCAGATCCGGGGCAGGAGTCTGACTCCGGCAGAGGAGCGGTATGCCCAAAGCTGGCTGGACATGGGCTTTGCAGAGGAAGTCATCGCCATGGCCTATGAGCGTACCTGTCTCAATACCGGCGGCCTCAACTGGGCCTATATGAATAAGATCTTGCAGCGCTGGCATGAGCAGAATCTGCATAGTGCCGAAGCTGTCCAGTCCGGCGACCGGAAGCAGGTGCCAAAGGGTGCATCCGGTCAGCTGGGGGATGCGGAAATGGAAGCCATCCAGCAGCTGCTGCGCAAACGGGAGGGATAACCTATGGCATACAGTGCAGAAGTGGTCAACCGTGCCCGGGCAAGACTGGCCCAGGCGAGGGAGGACCGGGAATCCGAAAACCGGCAGCATCTGGCAGAAGGCTATGCCAGGGTGCCCCGAATCCGGGAAATCGATATGGAACTGCGCCGCACCATGGCCCAGGCAGCCCAGGCGGCTTTTCTCCAGGGCAGTGACGGCCGTGCGGAGATGGACAGTGTGCGGCAGCGGAATCTGAAGCTGCAGCAGGAGCGGGCAGCTCTGGCAGCCATGTATTTTGAAGAGGGCTATCTGGATGACAGCCCCATCTGTGACCGCTGCGGCGGCAGCGGCTATGTGGGCAGCACCATGTGCGAGTGTTTGCAGGAACTGTGCCGCCAGGAACAGAAAAAGGAAGTTTCCATCCTCTCCGGCAATAAGGATACCTTTCAGCAGTTCCGGTTGGACTATTATTCCGACCGGATCGATCCCAAGCTGGGATTCAGTCACCGGGAAATCATGGCAGAGACTTTGCATACCTGCCGGAACTATGCGGCAACATTCAGCGCAAGATCCGGAAATCTGCTGTTTGTGGGTGGAACGGGCCTGGGTAAGACCTACCTTTCCGCCTGCATTGCCCGGGTCGTGGCAGACCGGGGATACGGCGTGGTATATGAAACAGCCTCCCATCTGTTTGCCAAGCTGGAACGGGCAAAATTCGGCGGCGATGAGCAGGCCAGAAAAGAGACGGAGAAATATACTGCCTGTGACTTGCTGATCATCGATGATCTGGGCACAGAGATGCCCGGGCAGTTTGTGACGGCTGCACTCTACAGCCTGGTGAATGACCGGCTTTTGGAGGGAAAGCCCATGGTGATCTCCACCAATCTGAATGTGAACGAGATGGGGCTGCGTTATTCTCCCCAGATCGCCTCCCGGCTCCATGGTGGTTTTACCCGGCTGACCTTTGTGGGGGATGATATCCGCATCCAGAAAAGCAAGGAGCGATAATATGACGGGAATCCTGTTTGATTTGGACGGAACCTTACTGAATACCCTGGAAGACCTGACCGATGCCACCAATCATGCCCTCCGGCACTTTGGCTTTCCCCAGCAGACGCTGGAACAGGTTCGGCGGGCAGTGGGAAATGGCGCGGCCAATCAGATCCGCAGATGCACTCCGGCGGGAACGGCCGAGGAAACGGTGCAGCAGATCCTTTCTGTGTATAAGCCCTACTATACGGAGCATTGCCAGATCAAAACCAGAGCCTATGATGGGATTCTGGAAGCGCTGGAGGTGCTGTGTCAGCGGTATCCTGTGGCCATCGTATCCAATAAGCCGGACAGTGCAGTGAAAACCCTTTGCGGGGAATATTTTCCCGGCATCTATGCACAGGGAGAAACCCCGGACTGTCCCCGGAAACCGGCACCGGATATGGTACATAAGGCGATGCAGTCTATCGGCGTTGACCGCTGCATCTATGTGGGTGACAGTGAGGTGGATGTGCTGACGGCACAGAATGCAGAAGTTCCCTGCCTCAGTGTTCTGTGGGGATTCCGGGACAAAGAGGATATGGAAGCGGTGGGTGCAGTTCATTTCTGTGAAGAACCCAGCCAAATGGTAGAAAAATTAGAGGAAATGATCCATGGCAAATGAATTTTACGCCCTGATGGGCAGAATGCGCTATATCACCCGCTGGGGCCTGATGCGCAATTCCTTTTCGGAAAATATCCAGGAGCACAGCCACCAGGTGGCAGTCCTGGCCCATGCCCTGGCGCTGATCCGCCGGGATATTCTGAAGCTGGATACCCCTGATCCCGATAAATGCGCCGTGGCGGCGTTATACCACGATGCTTCGGAGATCCTCACCGGTGACCTGCCTACCCCCATCAAGTACTACAATCCTGATATCAAGGACGCCTACAAGCAGGTGGAGCGAATCGCCGGAAACCGGCTTCTGGATATGCTGCCGCCGGAACTGCGCTCCAGCTATGAGCACTATGTTTTGGAGGATGATGCGGCGCTGGAGCCCTTTGTGAAGGCAGCGGATAAGCTGTCGGCCCATATCAAGTGCCTGGAGGAGCAGAAAGCAGGGAATACGGAATTTGATTCCGCTGCCAAGCAGACCTGGGATTCCATGAAAGCCATGGGCAGGCCTGAACTGGACTGGTTTCTGGAGAACTGCCTGGGTGCCTTCGCACTGAACATCGACCAGCTTTAATGGCTTTTTTTGCCGCTTTACTTGACGAAAAACGAATAATGTGCTATTATTTTTGAGCGGTAATGCCGTTGTGGTGGAATCGGTAGACACAGGGGACTTAAAATCCCCCGGTGGCGACACTGTACGGGTTCGAGTCCCGTCAACGGCACCAAATAAAAAAAGGAGGCACTAGCCTCCTTTTTTATTTAGTATCGACAAGGGCAGGGAAAATGCAATTTTTTCTGGTTATCCGGTTTCCGATATGCTAGAATAAAGATGAGAGGAGTTAGGTGAATTCGAATTTGTGGAGGTATGCATTATGAAAAAATGGATGGTATGCATGGTATGCCTTGTGTTCCTGTTATCAGCCGCAGGATGCGGTTCTCCATCAAAAACAGCTGAAGCCGCTGAGGAAATGATAACGCTGACAATCACTCCCCAATATGCTCCAAACATTACGGATGAATGGTTAGAAGAAAATATTGGCACCTATCATCAATCTTTCGAGAAACAGACGGATGGCTCTGTTGTTCTGAAAATGACGAAGGAACAATACGCTGATTATATAGATTACATACGATCCGGTGTCCTTTCTGTTGCCCAGAATATGGCCGCCAATGAACACAACAATATCACAGACATTTCCTATAACGACGATTTTTCTGAGTTCCGGGTTACTGTCAAAACGGATACCCTTTATCGTTCTGATGCCGATGCGGCATATTATGTGTTTACCGAATATGGAAGATTCTATCATTACCTGACCACCCATCAATATCTGACCTCTGGTTTAGAAGAAGGATTAGAAGATTGGCCGGTTATCTTTACCTTTTTGGATGCTGATGGAAACATCCTTGAAGAAGACTATGCCCCTGAATAACAGGCATGATAATAAATTCCCATATGCCAAATGGGTTGCAGCGAAATAAATTGAACCCCCCTGCGGTGTGATGATCCACATACCGCAGGGGGTTTTCTGTAAAAACAGTCAGACAGCACCCGGCTGCCATTTTTTCTATCAGTGGGTGGTAAAGTGCATTTCTCCCGGAAGAATGGCTTTCCACTCCGGATGTGTGCCGATGTACTGCTGTGCAAAGGGGCAGGTTAGTGCCGCTTTCAGATTCTGACTGGTCAGATGGGGAAGCAGTGCATCCATCATGGCAGATTCCACATTCTGGCCACGGAATTTGGGATGAATCATCATCTGGCTGATATTTACCAGTCCGGCCCGCACACGGGGAAAGGCAATATGGCCCATAGGCATACCGTCATCGCTGATGGCTCGGATCCGTTCTTTTTCAAATGCAAAGGTCATATTATCACCCTTTCCTGTGGATATTTTGGAAAAGCCCTCCGGCGTTTTGTCACCGGAGGGCAAAGGGAAGTCAATTAGGGACGCTGGCCCATGCCGCCTTCCAGAGTCAGGGTTTCACCGGACATGTACTTGAAGTCGGGAGATGCCAGAGCCACGCAGGCACGGCCGATGTCCAGTTCGGGGTTGCCGAAGTAACCCATGGGGGGCATATGCACGTTGGCCTTGAAAGCCTCGGGATATGCCTTCTGGAAGTTCTCCAGCTGAGCAGTCCAGGCCAGAGGCGCAATGATGTTGACGTTGATGCCATCCTTGCCCCACTCGGTAGCAGCTACGCGGGACAGGCCACGGATACCTTCCTTGGCAGCGGCGTAAGCGCACTGACCATAGTTGCCAAACAGACCTGCACCGGAAGCGAAGTTGATGACGCTGCCCTTGGTCTCCTTCAGGTAGGGGTATGCAGCCTGCATGTAGTGGAAGGTTGCATACAGACCGGAGTAGACAGCCAGATCGAACTGAGCCAGAGTGTGGTCAGCCAGAGTAACACCGGAAGCGGAAGCCTGAGCGCAGTTGATCAGAACATCCAGACGGCCAAATTCAGCAATGGCCTTGGCAACAACGTCCTTTGCGGTGGCAGCGTTGTCAGCGCCGGCAGCTACGTCTGCCTGAACGGGCAGAACCTTCACGCCGTACAGACGCTCCAGCTCTTCCTTGGCATCCAGCAGTTTCTGCAGGTTACGGCCGGTGATAACGATGTTGGCGCCTTCCTTGGCGTAAGCAACGGCGATGCCGTAGCCGATGGAGCCGGCAGTGCCGTCGGACAGAACAGAACGGCCGCCGCCGGTCAGAAGCAGGGTCTTACCTTTTAAGAAACTCATAATGTTACCTCCTAAGTGTGTTTTGAAACAAGTGGATTATACAATGGTGAATAGAAAAAGTAAATAGCAAAAATGGAACTTTTTACAATTATTTAAACGTAGTTTCGTATCGATATTATTATATTCTTACAATAAAATCGATAAAAAAGAATGGATAAAAAGGGGAGAAAACCGGCGGTGGATTTAGGGGATATGTGCTTTTCTTTTGTAATTGCAGTATAGCACATTTTCTGCCGGAAAGTAAGTGACTTAGTCACCAGAAAATATCGGTATAATAATACCGATATTATTTAATCTATACAAATGTATCGATTAAAGAGGCAAAAAAGCGCGGTTTTCACAAAAAATACCCCCTCCGGAGTACGGAGGGGGACTGATTTATGTTTCCGGCGTGGAATTTACAGGAGCTTCCGGCGCAGGTGGTGTTTCGGGTGTGGCTGCTGGGGGGGTGGTCGCCGGAGGGGTGGTTGCCGGAGGGGTAGTTGCCGGAGGGGTAGTTGCCGGGGGAGTGGTTGCTGGGGGTGTGGTTGCCGGAGGTGTGGTCGCAGGAGGCGTGGTTGCCGGAGGCGTGGTCGCAGGAGGGGTAGTCTCCGGAGGTGTGGTTTCCACGGGACGGTTGGCTTCCTCTTCCCGGCGTTTGGCTTCTTCCTGGGCAGCGACCCGGCGGTCAACACCATCATAATCGAAAATTTCCCGGATTTTCAGATAGTAGTCGAACATGGTCATGCCAATGTCATTGTACCGCCAGCCCAGGCTGTAAGGATCGGAACCGGTGAACCGGACCCAGCAGTCGGGATGGTTTTCTTCAAAGGCTTTCCGGGTTTCCCAGTTGATTTGGGGATTCAGATACAGGAACCGTTCCAGGGGCAGGTTTTCAATGGGGGTCAGGTCAGATACCTTGGCAAAAGCAATGTTGAGAAAACGCAGATTCTCGCAGCTTTCCAAGGCGCTGATATCTGACAGGGCATAACAGTTGGCAAGTTCCAGCCATTCCAGCTTCTTGTGGTTGGCAAAGGGTTCCAAATCCGTCATGGAGGCGCCGGAGAGGATGACGATCTCCAGATCCGGCATATATTCAATGAAACTGATGTCCGTCAGATCCGGATTGTGGCCCATGTCAATATATTTCAGGCTGGTGCAGTATTTCAGCGTGTCTGCATGGCTGTTGTAAACGCCGTAAACGGTACGCATGGTTTCTGCGTCGGTGAGGACGGAGTACTGTCCGCCAAAATGGACACGCCATACCACCTTGGTATCGGGGTAATCATCCCGGATGGAGGCCAGGACTTCATTGCTCATACCGCAGTCTTCCAGCTTGAGGTAGGTACATTTGGGCAGGATATCCAGGGCAGCACGGACTTCTCCTTCTCCGTCGTCGCCAATATTGACATCCTTCAGTTCCACAGTTTCGTCGGCACAGGAGATGGTCTTGCCGAAGAAATCAAAGGTGTAGTGGAACTCGGCCTGGGGAACAGCTTCCATCAGCTGCTTTACGTGCTCTTTGGTCAGACTGCTTTTTCCGTTGCTGTCCATCAGCTCCACTTCTGTCAAACCGGGGAGGAGGGCAAGCCTTGCGGCAACTTCCTCGATCTGTCCGGCGGAAAGTCCGGATAAATCGACACTGGTGTCTGTGGGAGCATACTCCCTGCCCATAAATTCCACAGTGCAGGAGACGGAGAGCCCGGGATATGCCTGCTGCAGGGCAGCCAATTCTTCTGCTGTCAGACTGGTTTTGGGCAGTTCCAGGACAGAGAGGCTGGGCAGATATTTCAGCTGCTTCAGCAGGGTATCTGCCTGGTAGGAATCCTGAGCAAGTGTGGCTTTGGTTTCAAAATTGGAAAGGGTCAGATTTCCCAGGGGGACGGTATAAACGACATCGACCTCCGGATGCCGGGCAATATAGTCCAGGATGGCATCGTAGCAGGTGCTGCCGGAAAGATCCAGATATTCCAGATTTATGCATTCTTCCAGTGCTGCAAAATCTTCCTCTGTGACGGTCACTGCCAGGTACTCCGCCTTTTCCCGGAGCCATTTGAACTGGGGAATGGTCGGCGTTGCCGCTTCATCCTTGCTGCAGCCGCTGAGGCAGAGCAAAAGGGAGAAAAGGCAGAGCAGCACAGAAAAGGCAGATCGGGCTGCAGGTTTCATAAAACAACCTCCGGTCAACATAATACATGCAGTATACCATACCCCTATCGGAAAAGCAAGAAATCTGCCGGGGCAGAAAAAGAAAAACACACACCGGCAGTACCGGTGTGTGTCGGAAGCGTTTTTTATGAAAGATCCAGAGAAAGCAGTTCGGGGCGGAAATAGTGCGCAACAGTTTCGGAACCGCCGATGGTATAGCGCAGGAGAATGTCCACCCGGCTGCCGGTAATGGCTGCAATCTCCACGCTGTATTCTTTTTCGCCGCATTCTGTGAAGAAAGCTGCATTTTCAGCGGCATATTCCTCGGGGAGCAGTTGGAAATTCCGGATGATGTCATCCAGTACTGCAGGATCCGGTACGGCTATTTGATCCGGAGTCAGAAGCAGGGCGTGCTTTTCCTCTCCCAGCCAACCGAAAGCGGGGGAGCGGTAACGGGCGGTTCCGGCTTTTTTCAAACAGTGGCATGTGCCCAGGGTAAAATCTGTGTCGATATCCGAGGAAAATGCGATCCACGTGTTTTCGGCCGGAAGTGCGTTCAGGTCGATCCGGACGAAGCTCTGCCAGTTTGCCCGCTTTGTACAGGCGGGGATCAGCGGGATGCCGGAGGCGGTATATTGGTATTTATAGAGGCCATATTTGGGATCCTGCAGATTTCTGGCAGCCACCAGGATGAAGCCCAGCCGGGAAAGCTGTTTCTCTGTGCCGCCTCGGAGCTGGGCATAGAGTTCATACTGGGAGGAATCACCACTGTCAACGGCCTGTGTGAAAGTGGAGAGCAGCGCTTCATATTCCGCATCCGTCAGACCGGCAGGAACAGGATCCCGGAAAAGGCACAGCATTTTTTTGGCATCTTCAATGCCGAGACGATGGGCTTTTTCCAGATGGGAAAGACCGGCGGGAATATCTGTGCTGCCGCCTGTGCCGTCGCAAAGGAAGCATCCTGTCAGATAGCAGGCCAGGGGATGGTCAAGCTCCGCTGCTTTGCGGTACCATTCCAATGCGGCGGGATAGTCTGGTTCTTCCCAGGTGACAGTATTCCAGGGAAAAGAGGGAATGCCCTGGCGCATCAGATCCCAAAGATTGGACTGCTGGCGCATCCGGAATTTCTTCACGGCATACAGATGACCGATGGCAACCATGGCATCGGCACTGCCAAGCTGGGCGGCCTGCTGGTATTGCTCAAATGCGGCTTCCAGATCGCTGCGTGTTTCCGCTTCCTGACCGGCAGCGAGCAATTTTCGGATGGTGTATTTGGTGCCCCGTAATTTGTCGAGAAATCCCATTTTGTATCCTCCCTGTTTTTTACACGGTTTGAAACATGCAGAATTTTTCTTTATTATACCAGATTGCAGGCGGAATGCAATATTCTGCACCAGAGAATGGGGGATGCTGTTGCATTTTTCAGTAGTTTCCTGTATGATAAAGAAAAACGCCGGGGATACATGAAAGCTCCCGGCAGAGCATATTCGGACATAAAATGCAGAAGGTGTTCTGCAGAGGAAGGGAGACTGGGTACAGTGTATTTTGAAATATGTGTGGTTGTGGCACTGGCGGTCATGTTGGTGTTTGCAGGCTTTGCCATTAAGGAGCGGCATACTGCCAGCAAATGCATCAGTATGATTTTGCTGGGAATCTGCGTGTCCAGTATATTTTTGTTTTTCCCGGTTTACTGGGCAGACTCTGCGGGCGTAGAATATCAGCCGTTCCGTGCAGCGGTCTTTTCCCTGTATTACGGTGTGAAGGCGCTGGCAGGCGGCCAGGAGATCCGGCTGCTGGAAAAATATAAAGAGGTTTTCCCGGCATTCCGGTTTGTTTTTCTGCTGCTGAACTATGTTTATTTCCTTGCAGCGCCGCTGCTGACCTCCAGTTTGATCCTTTCCTTCATGGGAGATTTTCTGGACCGGTTCCGCTACCGGTTCAGCTGGAAACGGAACTATTATATCTTCTCAGAGCTGAGTGCATCGGCACTCCATGCAGCCCGGCAGATCCACAAAAGACATCCGAAGGGAATGATCGTTTTTTGCGGAACCAAAAATGCGGACAAAACAAATCTGGCAAAGGCCCGGACTTTGGGAGCTGTCAACCTGTATGCAGCCTGTGAGGCGCTGCGCATTCCTTTCAAAGGGAAAAATCTGGAATTTCACCTCCTTTCTGAGGACGAGGATCAAAACCTTGGAATTGCAGAGCAGCTGATTGTCAGACACAGGGACAAAACCGGGGTAAACATTCTGATCAATGCATTTGCCGAAAGCGGCACAGGCATCCAGGTGGTGGAAAGCATAGACAAAGGCGGGATCAGTGTCCGGTTTATTGACAGTACGGCCCTGCTCTGCAACAATCTGCTGCTGAAATATCCCTTATATGAGCTGCCAGCTGATCAGAAAACCATCTCTGTGGTCTTGGTCGGCTGCGGTAAGACCGGTATCCGCATGCTGAAAACCATTGCCTGGTGCGGACAGATGGAGGATATCGGCCTGAAGATCCGGATCTATGACAACGATGCGGCACGTATCGGGCAGAAAGTCCTGGCCCAGTGTCCGGAGCTGCAAAGCAGTTATGATATTGTGTTTGTAGAAACTGATGTGGAAACAGCAGCCTTTGAAGCAGCGGTGCTGGATCCGGAACAGGGAAGTCCGGATGCAACCTATGTGGTGGTGGCGCTGGGGGATGATGAGCAGAATATTGCTGTGGCAGAACGTCTGTTCCGGATATTCCGCCATGCCAATGGATACAGGTGGACGCCCCGGATCCTGGCGCGGATCCGTTCCGGCGCAAAATCCGCTGTTTATTCCCACAAGGATAACAGCTTCCTGGAAAAACGCAGGATATGCCTGTTTGGGGATGTGGAAGAGGTGCTTTCCTCCAATACCTTGTTCCACTCCTATCTGGAACGTTTGGCGCTGGCGGTGAATCTCAGCTACAGTGACCTGCTTCCCGATAAGGACGCAGATCTTCTGACAGAATTAGAACTGCTGAAGTACTTTGGTTCGGCAGAAGTGAGAGCATGCTGCAAGAGCTTCCTGGATTCGGAGTATTCCCGCCGGTCCTCCATGGCATCGGCATTGCATATTCCGGTGAAACTCCATAACTGCGGCCTTCTGCCTGCCGGGGAGATCATTCCGTCCGACGAGACGGTAAAAAACTTTTACCGGATCGTTTCGAATGACCCGCAGCTGATGGACAAGCTTGCGAAGAATGAGCACCGCCGCTGGAACAGCTTTATGCGCAGCGAAGGTTATTGCACAGCCACCTGGGAGGATCTGCAGAATTTCTATCCCGTTCTGGAAAAGAAGAACAACCAGGATCAGCTGACCAAGCGGCATTTATGCCTGGTGGACGACTGGGATCAGTTGGACGATCTTTACAGTAAATATATGTCCCTGAATCCGCCCTATAAGCCGGATTTCAAAGACAGCGACCGGAAGATGATCGAAAATATCCACAGGATCGTCATGCTGGCAAACCGGCTGGAAAGAACCAGCATTGATGAGTTTTTCCTTTCATAATTGTGCCCCAGTGGGGCAATGTAAAAAGAGAGACTGCAAAGTCTCTCTTTTTTGCATGCGGCTGAAAACGGACTTACCGGAAGAGGTATCCTTTTTGAAAAAGAAGCGGACAGTCCGAAGACTGCCCGCTTTTGGAGTTACTGCATATTCTGCTCGTAGGCCTCGATCATCTTCTTGACCATCTGGCCGCCGACGGAGCCTGCCTCACGGGAGGTCAGATGACCGTTGTAGCCGTTAGTCAGGTTGACACCCACTTCCTGGGCAGCCTGCATCTTGAAACGGTCCATGGCCTCACGAGCCTGAGGGATATTCAGCTGGTTGTTATTAGAGTTGCTCATTGTAATTCTCTCCTTTTTCGTTTTCCGGAAAGCAAGATGCCTTCCGGTTTGGAGAACATCTTTTTTCTTTCCGTACACCTAGTTTGACCAGAGTCGAAAGTTGTATGAATGTTAAGTGACGGAAAGAATGGTACAATCTGCAAAGAGAACAGCCGGCGGAGCAGTCACATTTGGAGGAATATTTAACTGGTTGCGACTGAGGGCGTTTATCCTGGTTTGTTCCTTTTCTAATTGCATCAGAAAATCAAAAAAGACAAGTCCACAATAATTTGATGAAATAAGAATATACCATTAGCATATTGATAAATCTGCTTCGGGTATTTAAAAGAATAATATGATTTGACTTTCTTGCTTTTTGCGTTATAATATCTTAAAAACAGAGGTGGTGAAGGCAGGTTTGCAGGTAACGGAGAAGGAACTGGCCTTGGTTTTCAAGGCCCTCAGTGATGAAAACAGAATCCGGATTGTAAATTACCTGTGGGATGGTGAAAAATCTGCCCGCAGACTGCTGGCGATGATGGATATCAGTCAGTCGACATTGTCCCATCATATGAAGATATTATGTGATTCGGGAATTGTGGCGGGCCGCAAAGTTGGAACCTGGATGATTTACAAGCTGTCACTGGAAGGTGTGAAGATGGTGCAGGAATATCTGGACTATTTGGCCCGCGCCAGAACGATCTGCCTGGAAAAGTTGATATATGATGAACCGTGCAACTGAGGATGCTCCTTGGTTGCACATTTTGTGTTGTCAGGGAAAAACTATCTGAATAATTTGAAGATCACACTTCATTTATCGCGAATACAAATTTGACTATGTAAAATTGATATTGTACACTTAAAAAAATTCGATAAATATCGATATTATGCCTGATGGATACAGTGGGAAAAAGATGCGGTAAAGCGGTGTTTTTCTGATCCGGACAGGCAAAAGGAGATGTGTAACATGTCAATTTCACTCCCGGAGCATTTTGAAGAATTCGCAGATGCCTGCCGGAAAGGTTTTTTGGCGGTTAAGGAGCTGAAGGAAAGCGGACAGACCATTTGCGGTACGTTTTGTCAGTATACTCCCACGGAGATTCTTCGAGCTGCCGGACTGTATGAAGTTGGTCTGTGCGGCAAAAGCGCAGCCCCTATCAAAACGGCGGAAACCCGGCTGCCGGCCAATCTTTGCCCTCTGATTAAGGCAAGCTACGGCCATGCGCTGGAGGACAGCTGCCCCTATGCTTATTTCTCCGATATTGTGGTTGGTGAAACCACCTGCGATGGCAAAAAGAAAATGTATGAGCTGCTGGGTGAACTGAAGCCCATGCAGGTTATTCATCTTCCCAATGTTCCGGATCCGGAACGTTCCATGGAGATGTGGGTCACAGAACTCCGGGAATTTGCCAGAGGCCTGGAGGAAAAGCTGGGCGTTGAGATCACGGAAGAAAAGCTCAATGAAGCCATCGAATGGAGCAACAAGGAGCGCCGTCAGGCTGCCCGCATCTATGAGCTGGGCCGATATGATCCTCCTGCCATCACCGGAACCCGGATGCGGGATGTGATGGAAGGCGAGCAGTACATCTTCAACCGAAAAGTGAAATATGAAAAGATGGATGCCATTCTGAACCAGTGCGAAGCAGACTGGCACGCAGGAAAAGGTCCTTTCAAGCCGGATCCCAACCGTCCCCGGATCATTATTTCCGGCGCTGGTTTGGGCGGCTCTGCCGGCAAGACTGTGAAGGTGCTGGAAGAACTGGGCGGCGCTGTGGTTTGTTATGAAGGCTGCAGCGGCATCGTTTCCCGCCGCCGTCTCATCGATGAGGACCGGAGCCGGGATCCCATTGTCCGTATTGCGGAAAAGTATATTGAGGTTCCCTGTGCTGTGGTTTCTCCCAATCATAAACGGATGGATCAGGTCGAAGCCACCATCAAGGAGTGGAAGGCGGACGGTGTTGTCAGTGTGACCCTGCATTCCTGCAATCCGTTTGCCATTGAGACAGAAAATATCCGCCGTGTCTGTGAGAAGTGCGGAGTTCCTCTGCTGCACATCGAAACGGATTTCGGCACAGAAGACCAGGGTCAAATCCGCACCCGACTGGAGGCCTATCTGGAGATGATCCGGGCTCAGAAGGAGGCACACAATGGAAAAAAGTAAGCTGAAGCAGATGATCCGGGACTGCCATGCCCAGAACCGGCCTGTGGCAGTGTCCTTCTGCTCTCATGTGCCCCAGGAAATCCTGGAGGCTGCGGGAGTGTGTTCCCTTCGTGTTTTGCATACCGATGGCGTGGAGGATATTGCCGGCCAGGCGCTGCCCAGCAATCTGTGTCCACTGGTAAAAGAATGCTATTCCCTGTGCCAGGGAGACGCGCTGGAGGAAGCGGATCTGATCATCGCGGAAACCTCTTGCGATGGCAAGAAGAAAATGTATGAGCTTCTGACCCGGCAGGAGCAGCTGTACTACTATCAGGTGCCCCAGGGTGAGGACCGTTCCTATGTCAATCCCCTGATTCGTTCAGAGTGCGGCTGGCTGATCCGGATGCTGCAAAAGCGGTTCGGCGGGGAAGTGACCGAAGAAAAGCTGCGGACTGCCGCTGAAGCGCTCAATCGGGAGCGACAGAGTGTTATGGATCTGATGGCGATCCAGCAGCAGATTCCTCCCGCTGCCTGGGGTAGTGAGATCCTGGAGGCACTGGAAAAGAACCGTCATCATCTGAATCCTGCAGATCGCGCGAAAGCCAATGAGAATACCAGGGAAATTCTGCTTTCCAGGGGTACCCTTGTGCCGAAGTCTGCCTGCCGTATACTGGTGACAGGCTGTCCTGCCAGCGCGGTTTACCGCAAGCTGGTGGGCGCAGTGGAAGAGAACGGCGGCTTTGTGGTGTGCTTCGAAAACTGTGAAGTGGTAAAATCCAACCGCCGTCATGTGGACACATCCGCGGCGGATATCATCGGCGCCATTGCCGACTGCTACCAGGATACGGCCTGTGCCATTATGGCCCCCAATCAGCTGCGGTTCCAGATTCTGGAGCAGCTGATTGAAGCGTATCATGTGGATGGTATCATTGATCTTGCCTTCCAGACTTGCCATGCCTATACCGTGGAACGGGACAAGATGCGCCGCTTTTGCGCCGAAAAGGACATGCCTTATCTGGCTATTGAAACCGGATTTACCGATGCCGACCTGGGTCAGATCATCACTCGTGTATCCGCATTTATTGAAATGCTCTAATAATGAATAAAGGAGAACAACAATGGAAAATCATGAACTGGTATGCTACTGCGACCATGTTACCAAGGGTGAGATCATCGCAGCCATGGAGCAGGGTGCCAAGACTCTGTCTGACATTAAGAAAATGACCGGTGCCTGCACCAGCTGCAAGTGTGAAGAGATGAATCCCAGCGGCAAGTGCTGCGGCCGGGACATTGCAGCTGTGATGAAGGAATACTGGGACGCAAACCCCGATAAGAAGCCCAAGAAGTAAACAGATGAATGCGCTCCCTGTACAGAAATCCTCTGTACAGGGAGCTTATTTGCGGTTGGAATAAATAAGGGATATATATTGACGAATGCTTTTTGACAATCGATAATTGTCGATATATAATCATGGTGATTAAATACGTCTGCATGGATAAAATGTTTATTTACTCACTATCTGATATCTAATTGCGGTCGTTTGCAGGAAGAGGTGATCCGGAATGAAGCATCCCTGCATTGAATTCATCACTGCCTGCAACTGATGTGAGATCTTTGGGGAATTCGTGCAATCCCTGGCTCCGGACTTTCCTCAGATTGAAGTACGCTGCTATGAAGCGGGCGTGGATTTTGATTATATTCCCAAATACGGAATGGTTACCGCCAGCATTATGATCGTCAATGAGTCGGAGGCCATTACGGATCTGAGCAAGTCTGTTATTCGCAAAACATTTAAAAAACTGGCCAAAGTCAGATAGTTGGCCTTCAGGTGGCTTTTATCATGAGCAGTATCATCCAATTTGTATCTGATGTTTTTATGTCTGCCATCAGCATGCTGAACAGCGCATCCGCCTGGATGCTCTTCAGCTTCTTTGTGGCAGGCGTCATTCATGAGTTTGTAGGCCCGGACAGAATGCAGAAGTCTGCCATCGGCTCCACCAAGCTGTCCGGCCTTCTCTGGACAACCTTTACCGGCATGTGTCTGCCAATCTGCAGCTGCGGCACCATCCCCCTGGGCATCAGTATGTATTATTCCGGTGCTTATCTGGGTCCGGTGCTGACCTTTATGACCTCCACCCCTATGATCAATCCCATCGCCATCATTCTGGCCTACGGATTGCTGGGCAAGGAGATCGCGACCATTTATGTGCTCACCGGTTTCTTTGCTCCTTTGCTGATCGGTCTGATTGCCAACCGCTTTGGCGGCGATGAGCTTTACTACAAGCCTGCCTATGAAAAGCAGGAGCAGCCCAAAATCAAGCTGGTCTTTCAGAAACCTCCGGTGTGGAAGCGGATTCTGAAGGGCATCCGCTGGGCATTCACCGAACTGGCAGTGACCATCAGCAAGTACACCGTTTCCGGTATGCTGATGGCAGGTGTCCTCTTTACCGTGGTTCCCCAGAGTGCCATTTCCCGTTACCTGGGCGATCCCGGCATGGTTTCCTTGCTGGGTATCACCGTTGTGGCGGCACTGATGTATGTCTGCGCTGTGGGCCATATCCCCTTCATTGCGGCACTGGTTGCCAGTGGTGCTGCCCCCGGTGTTGCTGTTACTTTCCTGATGGCCGGCTGCGCCACCAATATCGCGGAGCTTCTGACCATCCGCCGCACCATCGGCAAGCGCAGCATGTGGCTGTACAGTGGTCTCGTGATCCTCTTTTCCCAGATCGCAGGTTATATCACCAACCGTCTGCTGACCGATTTCGTTCCTGTGCTGGACTATGACTCCGTCAGCAAGAGCATCAGCAGCGCCAACACTCTGATCATAGAGACGCCGGACTGGCTGCAGCTGGGATGCAGCATTATCCTCATTGGTTATGCCTGTATCGCACTGTTCCGCTGGCTGAAAAAGCAGCTGACCGAAGAATAATAACGTATATCTGGGCAAGTGTCCTGAAATAAAAAATGTTAGGAGATAACACTATGAAAGTCGCTTACCTGTTTGAATCCACCAACTCCAGAGAGATCCTGGAAAACATGATCATCCCCCAGATGGAAAAGGGTATCCACGGTGCTGACGTTGTTGGCATGATGTTCTTCTTTGACAACTGCTACATGCTGGTTGAGGGCAATGACATTGCTGACCGTCTGTCCGCTCTGGCTGAGAAGACCGGCATGCTGCTGATGTGCTGCGACCGTTGCTGCTATCAGCGTGAGATCGACAAGAAGCTGGTTTCCCCCGCTGGCATCGGCTGCTTCCCCAACGTTTACGCAGCTCTGGGCGGCGTCGGCGTAGACCAGGTTATTACCCTGTAATTTCTTCCTGTGGAAGATTACCTGATCGCTGTGTTCCAGCGGCCCGGCGATGCGGCAATAGCGCAAAGAGACCTGATGGAACGAAATATCAAGGTTGCAATGATGCCAACTCCCCGGGGAATCAGTGTATCCTGCGGATTGTCTTTGCGCATTGCTGTTCAGGAGTATGAGACGATAAAACCTGTTTTGCTGGAGATGTTTCCCGAGAAAGACCGGTGCTGCTTCTTTGCTGCATACAAAGATGGCAAGCGACACGAATTCCACCCGGTTGTATCAGAAACATAGAACAGTTTGCACTTCAAAATTGGATCCGGCATAGGTGTTCATAATTGTCGGATCCTATTTTATCGTAATTTATATCATTTTTACACGAGAAAGAGGTGTAAATTATAATGTTTGTTGATCTTCATGTTCATGAGCGGGCCTTTTCCCTGGATAGCAAGATGTCCTTGGCGGAATTGGTCGACCGCGCAAGGGAAATGGGTATGGGTGCCGTTTGCGTGACGGACCATGACAGCCTGGGAATCCGGGAAGAAGCAGAGCGTTACTCGAAGGAAGTCGGCTTCCCGATTTTTGTCGGTGTTGAGGTGCTGACCATCCAGGGTGATATTGTTGCCTTTGGTATTCCCTATGCATTCCAGCCCAGAACCATTGATGCCCAGGAGTTTATCAATTACGTGCATTGCAATGGCGGTGCCTGCTTCAGTGCCCATCCCTTCCGCAATAACCAGCGGGGACTGGAGGAGCACCTGGCAGTAGTCCGCCGACTGGATGGCGTGGAGGTGCTGAATGGAAGCACTACTCTGGAAGCCAACCGGACGGCCCTGGAGTATGCCCACAAATACGGCATTCAGCCTCTGGGCGCGAGTGATGCCCATCATACTGGCCAGCTTGGCAAGTATGTGACCTGGCTGCCGGAAGACCCCACCGACCTGCAGTCCTTTATTCGGATTCTGCGGTCCGGTAAGTGCCGCCCGGCGATTTGGGAAAATAACGAATTCCGCATTGTGGATTCGTTTTAAGAGGTTTACCGTATGCCAATCGTTGTAGATCATATTTCAAAAAGCTTTTCCGAGCGTAAGAACAAAAAAATTCGCAAGCAAGTGCTGAAAGATGTCAGCTTTGAGGTGCCGGATGGCTGCTTCGTGAGCCTTCTTGGTCCGTCAGGTTGCGGCAAAACCACAACCCTGACCATCATTGCCGGCTTTCAGGACAAAGACAGTGGCGAGATCCTGGTAAACGGCAAGAGTGTCAACGCGCCGGGACCTGACCGTGCCTTCGTGTTTCAGGATTATGCCCTGCTTCCCTGGCTGCGAGTGGGTGAAAACATCACATACCCCATGAAAAAGCAGAAGATGTCCAAAGCAGATCAGGAAAAACGGCTTGCGGAGCTTCTGGAACTGGCACAGCTCCAGAACAATAAGAACAGCTATATTTATGAGCTGTCCGGCGGCATGAAGCAGCGCGTCGCCTTGCTTCGGGCGCTGGCCTGCGACCCCAATATTCTATTGATGGATGAGCCTCTGGGTGCTGTGGACTTTCAGATGAGAAAACTGCTGCAGATCCAGTTGGAAGCCATCCTGATGAAACGGAAGATTACCACACTGATGGTGACCCATGATGTGGATGAAGCTGTTTATCTCAGCGACCGGGTCATCGTTATGGGACGGGATCATGGCAATATTCTCGCAGATGTAACCATTGACCTGCCCAGACCCAGAAACCGCAGCAATCCTGCCTACCATGCCTATGCTGACCAACTGACAGAACTGTTGAAAAAAGCACTGGATGGTGCGGTGTTTACCAAGGAAGACGAAGACATTATGAATTTTATCAGAAATTCCGAACATGAGGCACGGGGAGGTGGCAGTGCAGAATGAAGACGGCACCGAACAGCCATCTGAAATCACTTTCACAGTCATCCCAGACCCAGCGGAATGCCAGCAAGTTTGTCAAAAAATTCAACCTGCCGGCGCTGATCCTGCTCGCCATAGTCTGTATCGGATGGTTTTTGGGCGCACATCTGTATAAGAAACCCTTTGTGTTCCCCTATTTTGAAGAGGTCATTGGCAGTATCGCCTACGCATTGTCGGACCTGGCTGTGCTGCGTGCCATCGGCATTACTGTCCGACGGGTGCTTCTGGGTACTTTTTATGGTGTCCTCATCGGTGTTCCCATTGGTATGGCCATGGGATTCTCCACCACAATCATGAATGCACTGGCGCCCTATGTCAATGCGCTGCGCCAGATCCCCACTACTGCATGGGTCCCTATGGCAATCATCTGGTTTGGCCTGGGTGATGGACCTACCTTATTTGTCCTGGCACTGCACGGCGTGTTTATCGTCATTTTGAATACGGCCGCTGGTGTGCTTGAGATCAATAAAGAATATTACAATGCTGTTCGCAGTATGGGCGCGAACACATTGGAAGTGATCACGGATGTTGTCCTGCCCGGTTCTCTGCCGGGTATCATCACAGGTATTCGTCTGGCTCTGGGCATGGGCTGGATGACCGTTGTGTGAGCGGAGTTCATTGCAACGAACTCCGGCTTTGGCTACATGATCCACTATGCGCAGATGGATATGAGTACATCTACAGTGATGGCTTATATGATGATTACCGGCATGCTGGGTTTCCTGCAGGACCGCCTGCTGGTATTCCTGGAATCTGCCTTGCTGCGCTGGAAGCGGTAGCCTTTGGATCGTTGTATACTTCCCAGTGTGGGAAGCTGCAATAAAAGTAAATATATAAGAGGAGATTTGACATGAAAAGAAAGCAATTTATTGCTCTGCTACTGGCATGCGCAATGCTTTTGCTGGCACTGAGCGGCTGCCATGACAGCAGCCAGAAAACAAACATCAAGCAGACGGACTATGATCCTGCTGCCGCTGCAGAACCCTATCTGAAAAACCTGCTGGAGATGACTGACGCCGACAAGGAATACGTCATCGAAATGGGCTACAATGACTGCGATCACATGGTCACTGCTATCATTGGTCAGGAAGCCGGTATTTATGAAACCCTGGGTCTGACTGTCAATGTTACCAAGACCAGCAAGACCAAGGACGGCCTGGTTTCCGGTGAAATGGACGTGGGTTACGCCAGCCTGACCGGCATGATTAAGGCAGGCGCTGAGGGCGCTCCCGTCATTATTCCCGCCGGCAGCCATCTGGGCGGCTCCAAGTACCTGGTTGTCCGTCCCGACATCGAGACCCCTGCAGACATGCTGGGCAAGAAGCTGGTTGTTGGTGCTACCGATATGACCCAGCCCAACTGGCGTTCCTTCTGCAACCAGCTGGGTATTCCCTTCATCGTTGATTACTACGATCAGTTCGATATGTCTTCCTCCGAGAAGAATACCGCACTGAAGGCTGGCGTTATTGACGGCTATATCGAATGTGACCCCTATGCATCCATTGCCGAGATGGAAGGCTTCGGTAAGATCGTCGGCACCGAATGGGGCGCCGCCAATGTTTCCGAGGACCGTACCGAAGGCTGGGGTGTCCACTGCGGTTACTATCTGAATACCGACTTCGTGGCTGCCCATCCTGCACTGGCACAGCGTCTGGTTCTGGCTCACTGCCTGGCTATCCAGTATATGTACCTGCATCCCTATAACGCAGGCATGATGTTCGCTGATAGCTTCGGCGTGGATCCCACTGTTGGTCTGCGTACCATTTACATCAAGCTCTGTGCAGAAGGCCGTACCATCTGCTACAAGATCGACGACACCAACATTCAGAACTACAAGGATTACTTTGCAAGCTTCGCTATCGCTGAGACAGACCGTCCTCAGGTAGAATTCCTGGATGACTTTGTGGATACCACCATTTATGAGACTCTGAACATGGTGGACTTCTATGAATTCATCGCCAATGAGATTGATCCCCTCTATGCCATCGGCACTTCCTATGCGGACTTCCTGGAGATCGCCGAAGACATCGACGGCGTTGACCATTCCAGCACTGTCGGCAAGACTGTTGAGAAGTGGATGGATGGCAGCACCATCGTCTCTCCCCTGGACCAGACCCAGCGTCTGTGCGAGTATGACTTCAGCGAAGGTTATATCAACATGACCTGGACTGTGGATCCCGCAAGCCTCGGCCTGGAGGATCTGTTTGAAAACTATGTGGCAGGCGAACTGCAGTAAGCTGTCATTATGATGTAAACAAAGGCTCCCTTCCGCCTTTTGGCGGAAGGGAGGCTTCTGCGCATATAGAGCAAATTCGAAAACCAAAAGAGTGGTGAAAAACAATATGCGGAAATGGAAAAAACAGCTTCTTTGCTTTGTTCTGTCCATAGCTGCGTTGGTGGGTCTGGTATACCTGCGGGACTTTTTGAAAGAGAAGGATGAGGCCGCGGAAATGCAGTCCAGCAATGGCCGCCAGTACGCGCCTTTTGTGGACAAGGCTGATCCTATGTATCAGTTCTACGTGGCTGCGCATCCGGAACAGGAGATCATTCTCGCTAGTATTGGCGATATAACGGATGATGGTGTGGATGAGTTGGTGGTCATTTACCGTGCCAATGCTGATGGCGCCTGTGAAACGGTGGTTCTGGTGAACGAGAACGGTAATTACTATGAGACCACTCCCACCCCAGCGCCCCGGGAGAACCAGAAGATGCGTTTCTTCAACATGGATAAAAAGGATGTTATGGAGCTTCTGATCACCGGCAGTAAAGACGGCGAGGTGGGCTATGCCATCTATCGGATTATTGACCGGGAACTGATCAATTTCTTCGGAGAGGGCATGGAGGACTGCTGCTAATCGGAGGACATTTGCTTTGGATATGTCTTTAAACCAGAGAATCAAGATTGTTCTTGCGCTGGCCGCGGTGATCTTTGCAATACTCTATTTCTTCTTTCCCCGGGACGAGGAAAAGGAGATCGGTGCCATCCGTGTAGGTGCCGGTAAGGACATCACCGGTGTGCTGCTGGAAAGCATTATTGCGGAAGCGGAGCAGGATAATAATCAGGATTCGATTTTAACAGCCTATATTTTCGTGGATTGCTGCTCCAACACAGCCCAGTGGGCGCTGCAGGTGGAGGAAATCGATATGGGGTTCTACTGCTCTTCTGCCGCTATTGCCATGTTGAATCAGGTGGATGGCTTTGAACTCTATGCACCCATTATCATGAACAGCGAAGTAATCGCCACCCTGCCGGAAACCAACGAAATTGCTTCTGTGGGAATTCCCAGAAAACGTACATTTCTGGGAAGTTTGGTATCCCAGAACTATCCGGAAGTCGAGGAGATCCGTGAGATCGACCGCACCTATTTTGGTTATTCTGTAAAGCTGGAAGAGGTAAATGGTGCAGTTCTGGATGTGATGGATGCTGCATCAAATGCGGAAGACTTCACATATCGACCCCTGACAAACCAGCCCTATATTTCCTATTGCATGGTAGTGCGGGAAGATCTGATCGGAACAGATACCTTCAACGATTTTCTGCGGTATTATGAAAGAGCGATCGAAAAACTGAATACTACGGAAGAGAAGGTCCGACTGATGAAGATGGATGAAGAATTCTGGGAAATGTCCATGCTGGAATTTCTTCCCATATCTGATTAAAAAAGCATCGGATTTTCTGAAATCCGATGCTTTTTATAGATTGATGATTAAATACAGATAGTCGCTATGTATTTAATCTTATTCTTGTGCCCTATGGCAATTCTGCTTTGTCTGTCATATCTCGCAGTTCGCACGGGACAAATGTTCTTTACCATCTGGCCTCCGACGCTACCTGCCTCACGGGAAGTCAGGTGACCGTTGTAGCCATTGGTCAGGTTAACGCCGACTTCCTGGGCAGCCTGCATCTTGAAACGGTCCATGGCCTCACGAGCCTGGGGGACATTGATCTGATTGTTGTTGGAATTGCTCATTTCGATTCTCTCCTTTTGCTTTCTTCGGAAGAAGTTGCTTTCCGAAGAAAGCATTTTCGTTCCGTACTCCCAGTTTGCCCAAAGAGAAAAAGTGTATGAATGTTAAGTGGCGGAAAGGGTGACAATGACTTCCAGAATAAAATCGCAGTTTCAAGTATTTTTGTAAAGTTACAGAGTTCACTCTAACTTGAATACTTCAAGCGGAGACTGGGTTTTCTTTCCTTTACGATTTGGGCAGAGCATCTGAAATCAGATTTCGGTACATCTCGTCCATCAAATCGCAGTCATAGAACAGCTTATAATATGCAATCACTTCTTTTTGTAAATCGTATTCGGTGTATTCCGGGTATAGCAACTGCCCCAGCCAGAGCATACCTAAATACCGCTGCACAGCAGGCGGCGAAGACAGCCATCCGTAAGGGCCTGTGGGTGTCTTATAGAAATTGCCCTGAGCCACAGCCCCTACGCTCTGCCACTGGGGGGAAAGCGCAATATCTTCATAGCAGCTGTCAGGCGCAAAAATAATTACTTCGGGGTTCCAGACCAGGATCTGCTCCAAATCTACTTCGTTGCCTGCGCCGCTGGACACCACTTCCTCCAGAACGGCAAGATTCTTACCCATCATGTTGATGGTTTCGGCGTGGAAGGAGCCTTCCGCGATGACATTGACACCCTTATCGCCGAGGCAGTACAGCAGGCTTTTCCGGGCATTGGCAGCATCGACGCGTTCCATCATGGCGGTCATCATGGCATAGGTTTTTTCGCACCAAACGGCCAGTTCTGCTGCTTTATCTTCACGGTTCAGCAGCTTGCCTAAGGTTCGGTAGGCATCCGGGGCAGTGGCCACGGTGGCATCGATATGGATAAAAGGAATGCCGGTCTGCTCTGTCAGGGCCGTCAGGTCATCGGCTGTGGTTTTCTTGGGTTCGCCAATGTCGATGACCACATCGGGATCTGCTGCCAGCAGGGCTTCCAGATCCATTTCCCCCTTGCCGCCGTAAAGCTGGCCGATCTCCGTTTTCTCCCAGATATAGCTGGGCAGATAGGGGGCTGCATCCTCCGTATAGGCATTGCTGACACCCACCAGCATATCTCCTGCAAGGGGCAGAATGTAGATCTGGGACAGAGGGCCGGAGATGGCAATGGTTTCAATCTGTTCTGGAAGAGATACGGTTCTTCCGGTGGAGTCGGTAAACTCTCGGAGTGTTTCCAGCGTATCCGCCTCCGGTGCCTGAGCAGTTGCCCCACAGCCGCAAAGCAGTAAGGACAGAATCAAAAACATAACAGTCAGCTTTTTCATGGATTTTCCTCCTTATGCGGTAATGTGGGCCGGGATGCAGATCCGGGCCTTGTCATGATACAGGCTTACCACTTCCACCTCCACGCCGTAAAGGGCACGGATGGTTTCTTCCGTGAGAACTTCTTCCGGGGTACCTTCCTTCAGGACCCGGCCATCCTGAATGGTGAGGATCCGGTCGGAGAACAGGTAGCTCTGCTCCGGGTGGTGGGTGGTCTGGATGACGGTGTAGCCCTCCCGGGCCAGACTTCGTGCCTGCTCCAGCACCCGCAGCTGATTGCCGAAGTCCAGATTGGCCGTGGGTTCATCCAGCATCAGCACCGGAGCCTTCTGCACCAGCGCCCGGGCAATGAGCACCAGCTGCTGCTCGCCGCCGGAGAGCCGGTGGAAGCACCGCAGAGCCAAATGGGAAATGCCCACCTTCTCCATGGCCCACTGGCAGATTTCCACATCCTGCTTTTTGGGACTGCGGAAGGTAGAAAGGCCGCTGGTACGGCCCATAAGGACGATGTCGGAAACGCTGTAATTGAAAATGGGATGGCTGGACTGAGGGATGTAGGCAATGTGCTTTGCCATTTCCCGGACAGAAAAGCTGCGCACATCGGTGCCGTCCACGCTCACTGTGCCCGTATAACCGGAAAGCAATCCCAGAACACAGCGGAACAAGGTGCTTTTGCCCACACCGTTGGGGCCCAGGATGGAGAGAAATTCGCCGCTGTTTGCTGTAAAGCTGATATCATGGAGCACCTGACGGTATCCATAGGAAAAATTCAGGTTTCTGACCTCAATGCTCATAGTGATCCACCTTTCCCATGATGAGCCACAGAAAGAAGGGCGCACCGATGAAGGCTGTTAAAATGCCGATGGGGATGCCGGCAGTGGTGACGTTTCTCGAAACATTGTCCACCACCAGCAGGAAGAGGCTGCCGCCCAGCATGGAGGCAGGCATGAGGAACCGATAATCGCTGCCCACCAAACGCCGCATCATGTGGGGGATCACCAGGCCCACCCAGCCGATCATACCGCTGACAGAAACTGCCGAAGCCGTCACCAGAGTAGAGCAGACCACGATGCCAAACCGGATACGGGGCGCATTGACACCCATGGCCCGGGCCTCATCGTCACCCATGGTGATAACGTTTAACTGCCACCGCAGCAGAAGCAGAGGGATCAGGCCGAAGAGCATGGCAGGCAGAACAAAGAGGATATCCCCCCATTTGGCACCGCTGAGGCTGCCCATGAGCCAGTAGGTGATCTGGGGCAGCTGGTTGTTAGGGTCTGCCACCAGTTTCAGGAAAGAAGTTCCTGACTGAAAGAGGGACGATACCATGATGCCCGCCAGCACCAGACCCAGCACCCGGTCACCTCTCGCATGGCGGCTGACGGTGAATACCAGCGCCACGGTAGCAAGGCTTGCTGCAAAGGCACCCACAGTGATACCCACACTGGATGCCCCCAGCAGAATGGCAAGTGCGGCACCGAAACCTGCACCGGCGGAGGCACCCAGAATGTCAGGAGAAGCCATGGGATTCTGGAACACGCCCTGATAGGCGGCACCGGCGGATGCCAGACAGGCACCCACCAGAACACTCAGGAGCACTCTGGGCAAACGGATATTCCAGACGGCAGTCTCCACGGAAGCAGACCAGAAGGAAGAAACCGGAAGGCCCAGCTTCGCACCCAGAACCCCCAGAAGTTCTCCGATGGAAACAGGATACCGGCCCAATGTAAAGGAAGCGAGAATACAGATCATCAGCCCAGCCGCCATGACCCACAGGGTCCGGCGGTGCTTTTTTTCGATGTTATTCATAGCAGTTCCTCTTCAGCAGAAAGGGCTTTCCCATGGGATAGGGCGGGCCGGGGATCTCATGGATGATTTTGTATTTCATGCCTTCTGTATCCGTAATGACCAGGCCTGCGATCCGATCGATACCCAGATCCAGCAATTCCGGGCACAGGGGTGCGCTGGGGCCTGCCAGAATGGTATAGGCATTTTTACACAGGTCCAGCAGATGAGGCAGGGTTTTATTGACCAGGGTACTGGCAGTCATGATGACGATGTCGCATTTCGGAAGAAGGAAATCACAGGCAGAATCCGGATAATCCCCGGGCCGGGGATTTCGTTCCAGAATGAAGATTTCTTTCGCCTGCTGCCGGATGTGCTCCGGCATATTCAGGTGGCCGATGATGCCGATGGTCTTATCTTTCAAATCCAGACCGTCGGTGCAGTAATTGTCGAAGGGCTCAAAGGCACCCAAAGCTTCCAGCCGCTGTGGGGTGTTGTAGAATGCATTGATGGCGGCCATGCCGAAGCCGGCTTCCGTCAGATTCCAGCTTTTGGCAGCCAGAGCTATTTCCTTGATAGACTTACCAATATAATCTCCGGAGAGCATCCGGGGCGTAGTATCCACCGGAGTGGTCATGGCCATACCGAAATGGTCAGCCGTCTCCACTGCCGTCCAGCATTCTCCGCAGAGGGTATTGGTGACGACGGCATCGGAAGTCACACCGCCGATGAGAATGTCGTAAAGTTCAAAAAAATCAGTCATGGGCATACTCCTTTACCCATGCACGGGCCAGTTCCAGTGCATGGGGATCGTATTGTCCGCAGGTGTAAAGAAGGGTATGTTCGTCCTGTAACAGCCGGTCCCGAAGTGCATGGGCAGCAGCTTCGTATTCGGTTGAAAGGCCCAGACGGCGGATCATGGCATTGGCTGCGGTGTCCCCCTTCAGCACACCGAGGATGGGGATATCGGTTTCCAGAAGGGCGTTCAGTGCTGCCATAAATTCCGGGCACAGCAGCTCCATGCCGCCGATCTCATCCAAAATCACAATCTTTCCGGTCATCAGCTCCGGTGCCAGGGCTTGAAAGACCTCCCAATGGATGACAGGCGTCCCGGAAGTGCAGTCCAGAAACATTGCCTCCCGGCTGCCGTTGGGAGCACAGAGGGTGAAGGCTGCCGCATGGCCCCCTTCGTCCCAGATGCGTTTGGTGAGAAAGCCGTCGAAAGCGGGAAGTTTGTCCCCAATGGCCGTTAAAATAGCCGTACTTTTGCCGCAGCCGATATTTCCCGTTAAGAAGAGACGTCGTCTCACAGGCCGTTCCTCTCGGCCCGATGGAGGATCATCTGGGCGGCAATGGAGATGGCGATCTCCGCGGGAGTTTCGCCCTTGATGGGAAGGCCGATTGGAGTAGTCACCAGATCCAGTTCTTCCACCGTCAGGCCGTATTCCTCTTTCAGCGTCTTTCTTACACCGGCGGCCTTGAACTTGCTGCCGATAACACCGCAGTAGGTGGGATGACACTTCAGCACCTGGGCCTGCACAACGGTATCAAACGCATGGCCCCGGGTCATGACGCAGACGTAGTCCTCTGCGCCGATGGTGCAGTAGTCGCTGATCTTCCGGAAGTCACCCAGAATGATCTCTTCCGCTGTGGGGAACAGTTCCTTCTTTGTAAATTCCTCCCGATCGTCCATGACCACACACCGGAAGCCCACATGGGTCAGCACCGGCACCAGCTCCTGAGCCACATGGCCGCCGCCGAAGACATAGACCCGGCCGGAGGTGTTGATCTGCTCGGCGAAGATATCTCCGGTCCGTTCCGGATGCCGGGATAAAACCAGACCTTGGGGAACTTCAATTCCCCAATAGCCGCTGTCAGATGTATAGAGTCCCATGACATCCTGCTGCCCCACATCGGTCAGCAGCCACAGGTCGCTGCCCTTTCGAAATTCGGTTTCTGCCTTTTCGCAGAGGGTGATGGTATGCTTATCCCCGGCAGGGATGTAGTGAAAAAATACATTGCAGGCACCGCCGCAGATCATACCCAGATTCTGTACATCATCCTTGGTCAGGGTAAAATCGTGGCCCAGAGAGGACTTTTCTTCCAACACCTTTGCAGCGATCTGCTCAGAGCGGTATTCCACTGCACCGCCGCCGATGGTGCCCCAGAGGCGGCCTTCCTTGGCAATCAGCATCCGGGCACCGGCACCCCGGGGGGTTGCCCCGGAGGAGGCGATGACCGTCACCAGCACCAGATCTTCTCCGGTGAAAAGCCGGGCTTTGATGGTCTTCAGCATTTTTCTCATGGTATAAGCTCCTTTCCGCAGAGGGAGTTGATTTTCTTTTTTAAGACAAGGGCAGCTTCCAGCCGGCGCCCATGGGCATCCCTTGCTGCTTCTGTGGTACATTTGGAAAAGCTGCGGGAGAACCGCTCTTCAAGCGGCAGCTTGTCTGCCAGAAAGACAACGGTTTTTTCGCAGATTTCATCAGTGTCCGGATCATGGTGGGTCCTGACGATGTCAGCAATCTCCGGATAGCCCAGAGCATCCATCCATTGAGCACCTGCATCGGTGTGATTCTGTTCTTTCCGGGCAATATCGTGGAGCAGTGCACCGAAATGGATCTGTTCCCGGTCCAGAGAAATACCTGCCGCCATGAGTTCTCGGGTGATCCGGTCTGCCGTTTCTGCCACATTCCGGCAGTGTTCCAGCGGCGCTCCGGCAGCAGTCAGCAGCGATTCGCACAGGGCATCCGTCAGGGGAACAACAGGGATTTCGTTCATATCCAAAACGGAATACCCGCCATGGTCATAGCCAATGGTACAAATTCCAGTGTAGTCCAGCCGGTAGTCCCGACATTTTTTTACATCGGTTCCCAGCACAAAACTGAGAAAGCTCTGGATCACGGTGCAGTGGGCGACGATGGCAATGTCTCCCCCTGTTTTTTGCAGAATGGCTTCCACTGCACCTGCAAACCGGATCTGCCCCTGCTCTATGGCTTCCGCACCGGGAATGGGATAATTGGGGTCGGTGCCCCGCTTTTCATAAATCTCCGGCCATTTCTGCCGGATCTCATCAAAAAGCAGCCCATCCCACTCTCCGGCATCCATTTCCCGCAGATCAGGAACAATGATGGGGTCTTGAGAAATGGCACGGGCCGTTTCCATGGCACGGCTCAGGCCGCTGCAAAACACCTCCGAAACCGGTTTGGTTTTCATGTATTCCCCCAGCCGTACAGCCTGCAGCTTTCCCAGTGTTCCCAGCGGAACATCGGTGCTGCCGATGCACCGTTTTTTACCCGGGGGCTGGTCCGGAAGGGCATGGCGGATCAGATAAATTCTTCGCATCAGAACACCTCTTTGAAATACTTTCCGAAGAGGATATCTGCCTGGGTCCGCAATTCGTTCTGATAGCAGTTGAACAGCTGCAGAAGCTTTCTGCCATCCTCGGACAAAATGCTCATTCCACCGCCGATACCGCCCTGAGAGCGCAGGATCAGAGAAAACTTCAGCTGAGATTCCAGTGTCCGGATCAGATTCCAGCCGCTGGAGTAAGAGATCTGCATCCGCTGACAGGCAGTCCGGACAGAACTGGTTTCATCGATAAGGGTCAGCAGAACAGCCACCCGGCTGTCAAAAAAGGGCATTTCCCTTGCCAGCGCCACATTCACCACCGGCCGCACCAGCTGGGAATTGTGATAGTCCACCAAAGAGGCATAATCCTCTGGGGTGTCCGCATCATGGATGGTGCCGGGATCCTCCACATCGATCCGGACAAGGGGCTCGCTGCACCGGTCCATAGCGCCTTTCAGACCCTGTTCGCCGCAGTCCAGCAGGATCTCCTGGATCAGGGATTCCGCAATCAGAATGGGGTGGCCCTGTTTGCCCTCACACATGGGGCAGGCAAGGGAGGCTCCCGAATCCAGAATGCTTCTCACCGTGTGGGCGGTAAATAGAGGTACATCCACCGGCGTGAACAGGACCCGGTCGCATTTGCCCTTCAGATACCGCAGACCGATGCGGACGGAGTCAAACATCTGGGTGGTCTCATAGTGGTCATTGCGCAGAAAAATCACACCGTTTCCGGATAAATGCCGTTCCAATGCAGTGGCATTGTAGCCGGTGACCATGACGATCTTGCTGACACCGGACTGCTGCAATGTGGCAATGACACGCTGGGCAATGGAGATGGAGCCGATGCTGAGCATGGGCTTGAATTCTCCCATCCGTTTGGACATGCCGGCGGCGACGATGAGGGCAGCGGTCTGCATAAGAGGTTCCTCCTCGAATTGTTTTGAAAAGCGAATTGTTTTTAAAAACAAGTCTTTTGGACAGCATACCAGACAACCGGCAAAATAGCAACAAATAATAAAATATCGATTGCTTTTTTGTGCAAATTTGATATAATGAAACCAATCTTTTTATGGGAGGTTCCGGAAATTGGGTATTTATATCTGGGGTACCGGCTGCGGCGCATCGGAGCTGCTGGAGCAGGGAATGGAACTTGAACGGATCACTGCCTTTGTGGACAGTTTTCCCGGGGGCACGGAATTTCTGGGAAAACCGGTGTTGCTGCCGCAGCAGCTCACCGCAGCGGACTGTGATCTTCTGATCATCACGGCCCGTCATGCCGATGCCATCGGGCAAACTTGCCGGGAACTGGGAATTCCGGAGAGAAAATGCCTGTTTCTGAAAAACAACAGTTTCCTCACCGACCGCAACTCGGAATGCAGCGCGGCGGAAGAGATCCTGGGAAAGGAACTGCTGCAAAGACTGCTGCCCCGGCAGCACATCGTTCCCACACCGGCCCAGCTTGCGGCGGGAATCCTGCCGGAACAGGAACTGACCAACGATTATGTACGCCTTGCCACCCTGGAGCTGCTGTGCCGGAAACTGGCGGCTGTTCCCGGTGCGGCAGCAGAACTGGGTGTCTACCGGGGATTTTTTGCCCGGTGCATCAATCTGCTGCTGCCGGAGAGAACGCTGTACCTCTTCGACAGCTTTGCAGGCTTCGGAGAAATGGCCGGCGCTTCCGAATCCTTCCAGGCAGCCCATGCCAATACCACCGTGCAGAAGGTTCTGGACATCATGCCTTACCCGGACAGGATCACAGTGAAGCCTGGATTTTTCCCGGCATCTCTGGATGGACTGGAGGAACGGTTCTGCCTGGTCTCACTGGATGTGGATTTTTATGAAACGACCCTGGAAGGCCTGCGGTATTTCTGGCCCCGGCTGGAAAAGGGCGGTTATCTTCTCCTGCATGACTGGGGAAATCCGAAACTGCCTGGTGTTTCGGAAGCGCTGAAGCAGTACGAAAAGGAGACCGGTGCATCACTTCCTGCAGTTCCTCTCTGCGATGTGAGTGGAACTCTGGTTCTTAGCAAATAGTTTGCACAAATAGATCAAAATATATCGATATAAAAGGTGATTAAATTATACATAATGCACAATCGGTTCCTGCCCATTTCTGCAAGTTGTAATTCATTACAACTTGTAAAGAAAAGGAGGCCTGGGATAAAATAAAAATGTGGCAAGGTATGCCCAATGCCGGAAGAGAAGGTGAACAGATGGAAGACAAGGTTTTTGAAATCTCTGCCAAAGAGGTTACCATTGAAGTGGTGGACGAAGCGACCGGGAAAACCTACCGCCGGACTCTCCCCATCGATTATTTTGAGAACGCCAATGGTCTGGTTCTTCGGGGAGAAAATCTGGACGGAAGTATTTCCCAGCTGGTATTTTACTCGGCAAGGGGTATGCAGCGCATGCGGGATCTGACAGGCGGAGGACCTGACGAAGATCCCTGCGGTTCCCACAAGCATTAGAACCCCCAAAAAACCAACTTTAGGGAGGAACGCATTATGATTAGAAAGACATTCGTTATCAACGGCGTACAGCGCACCATGATGGTCAATGAGAATGAGACTCTGGCCACCTTCCTGCGGGAACGCCTGCTGCTGACCGGCTGTAAGATCGGCTGCGGCCAGGGCCACTGCGGTGCCTGTAACGTCATCGTGGACGGCAAGGTCACCCGTTCCTGCATTGTCAAGCTGAGCAAGATCGCTGACGGCGCTGAGATCACCACCATCGAAGGCATTGGTACTCTGAACGATATGCATCCCCTGCAGGTCGCATGGATGGCCCATGGCTGTGCACAGTGCGGCTTCTGCTCCCCCGGTTTCATCATGACCGCCAAGGTCCTGCTGGACAACAACAATGCTCCCACCCGTGAGGAAGTCCGTGACTGGTTCCAGAAGAACCGCAACCTGTGCCGCTGCACCGGTTACAAGCCTCTGGTCGATGCTGTTATGGATGCTGCCCGTGTTATCCGCGGTGAGATCACCAAGGAAGACCTGATGTTCAAGCCCACCGGTGACTCCATTGTGGGCACCAAGTACATCCGTCCTTCTGCTGCTCAGAAGGTTACCGGTACCTGGGACTTTGGTGCTGACGATGCACTGAAGATGCCTGAAGGCACATTGCGTCTGGCTCTGGTTCAGGCCAATGTTTCCCATGCTCTGCTGAAGGGTGTGGACACCTCTGAAGCCGAAAAGATGCCCGGTGTTGAGCGGATCATCACCGCCAAGGACATCATCGCAGCCGGCGGCAAGAACCGGATCAACGGCCTGGTCATGCTGCCTCTGAACAACAAGTGCGACGGCTGGGACCGTCCCGTTCTGTGTGACGAGAAGATCTTCCAGTTCGGCGATGCCATTGCCATCGTTGCCGCTGACACCGAGGCTCATGCCCGTGCCGCTGCCGATGCCGTCAAGGTGGACATCGAGCTGCTGCCTGCTTACATGAACGCCATGGATGCCATTGCGGAAGACGCCATCGAGATCCATCCCGGCGTTCCCAATGCTTACTACGAGACCAACTGTATCAAGGGTCCCGACTTTGACTTTGATTCTGCTCCCAACGTGGTGGAGATCGAGTCCTACTGCTCCCGTCAGCCCCACCTGCATCTGGAGCCTGACTGCGGCTATGCCTATATTGACGAAGACGGCATGGTCACCGTCCACTCCAAGTCCATCGGTATCCACTTGCACATGCCCATGATCGCTGACGGCATCGGCGTTCCCATGGAAAAGCTGAGAATCGTTCAGAACCACGCCGGCGGTACCTTCGGCTACAAGTTCTCCCCCACCAACGAAGCTCTGCTGGGCGCTGCCGCCAAGATCATCGGCAAGCCCGTCTCCCTGGTCTTCAACCAGTTCCAGAACATCACCTACACCGGCAAGCGCAGCCCCGGCTTCATGAACATCAAGCTGGCTGCTGACGAGAAGGGCAAGCTGCTGGGCCTGTGGGGAAACAACTACATCGACCATGGTCCTTACTCCGAGTTCGGTGACCTGCTGACCCACCGTCTGAGCCAGTTCGTCGGCGCAGGCTACCACATCCCCACCATCCGCAACAAGTCCACCACCGTCTTCACCAACCACGCCTGGGGTTCTGCCTTCCGTGCCTACGGTTCTCCCCAGTCCTTCATGGGTTCCGAAATCGCCATCGATGTGCTGGCTGCCAAGATGGGCGTGGATCCCTTCGACATCCGTGAGCTGAACTGCTACAAGGAGTCCGAGGCTTCCACCATTCCCACCGGCTATGCACCTGATGTCTACTGCCTGGAAGAGATGTACAAGATGGCCCGTCCCCTGTACGAGGCAGGTAAGAAGAGAGTTGCTGAGAAGAATGCAGCCTCTGATGGCCGCTTCAAGTATGGTATCGGCGTTGCTTCCGGTGTTTACGGCTGCGGTCTGGACGGCGTTGACTCCTCCCAGGCTTATGCAGAGCTGAATCCCGACGGCACCGTCACCATGTACACCTGCTGGGAGGACCATGGCCAGGGCGCTGATATGGGTACTCTGGTATCTGCTCATGAAACCCTGCGTCAGGCTGGTATCCGTCCCGATCAGATCAAGCTGGTGATGAACGACACCAAGCTGGCTCCCAACTCCGGCCCCGCCGGCGGTTCCCGCTCTCAGGTCATGTCCGGCAATGCCTGCCGCCTGGCTGCTGAAAACCTGCTGGCTGCCATGCGCAAGGAGGACGGCACCTATCGTACTTATGACGAAATGAAGGCTGAAGGCATCGAGACCAAGGTTCTGGGCAACTGGGTCTGCGACTACTGCGCAACCCATCCCGTGGATCAGGCCACCTCTCAGGGCGAGCCCTTCGCAACCTACATGTACACCCTGTTCCTGCCTGAAGTCTGCGTCGACACCGAGACCGGTAAGGTGACCGTTGAAAAGTTCACCTGCGTGGCTGACGTTGGTACCATCATGAACCGTCTGCTGGTTGACGGCAACTTCTACGGCGGTCTGGCACAGGGCATCGGCCTGGCACTGACCGAAGACTTCGAGGATCTGACCAAGCACACCAGCCTGTTGAAGTGCGGTATTCCTTACCCCAAGGATATCCCCGATGACATCGAACTGCACTATCTGGAGACTCCTCGTCCCAATGGTCCTTACGGCGCTGCCGGCTGCGGCGAGGCTCCTCTGGATGCGCCTCACCCCGCCATCCTGAACGCCATCTACAACGCCACCGGCGCCCGGATCACCCGCGTGCCCGCGCTGCCCGAAGTCGTTCTGGCTGCTCTGGCTGAGCTGAAGTAATTCATTCACAAATAACGCAAGTTATGATACAATGGAGAGGCGGCCCCCGCGGCCGCCTCTTTCCTAATATTCTACCCGCAGGGGAGTGACCTGTATGATCATCAAAGAACGGGAATCCACCCATGTTTACCGCCAGAAACGTCTGTTTACCAAAGAAGAACTGGAAGCGCGGGAGGTGCTCTGCGTCCATGAGCAGCCTGCTTACTGCAATGCTGCCTGCCCCCTGAAGCTGGATACCAAGGCCATGGTGGCGGCCATTGCGGAGGGGGATTTCACAAAGGCGCGGGCCTTATATGAGAAAATAACCCCCTTCCCCCATATTCTGTCTGCCGGCTGTGAAGCACCCTGCGAAGGAAAATGCAAGCTTTGTTCTCTGGGCGAAGGCATTGCCGTCCGGGAACTGGAAGTGGCAGCTGTTCGCTGGGGCGAAGCCTCCAAAAAGCGGGGACTGCTGCGGAAAAAGACGAAAAAGGCAGTCCTGTACGGCATGGACCTGTTCACCCTGTTTTTGGCCGGTGAACTTGCGAAAAAAATGTATCCTGTGACTGTTTTTTGTGCGCAGGAAGATTATGCCGCTGTGATCGCGGCATGTACCGCGGATCTGCCGGAGGAAGCGCAGGCTGCCTCTGCCGCATCCCTTGCCAAAATGGATATCAAATTTGAATGGAATGCAGATCCGGCAAGCGCCCTTGCCGAAACTGCTTTGAAATATGACCTGGTCTGTGCTTCCTGGGAGGTGGCAAATCAGGTATATCCCGGACTGGAAATTGACGAAGCTGTCATGGTATGCCGGGAAAAGAAACTCATCACCGGGAAGACGGAAGGTGTTTTGGGTGCGGCTTTCGGTGCCAAAAAGGCGGCGCTTTCTGCTGACCGTCTGGCCCAGAATCTGGATCCTGCCAATACCCGGGGAGAAGAGGGCAGCGTGGAAACAAAGCTCTACACCAATCTGGAGGGGGTGGAGCCTTCCGTCCGGGTCCCCTGTGACACAAAAGAAAATGCGATGGCAGAGGCACAGCGGTGCATCCAGTGCCACTGCGATGAATGCATCAAGGGCTGCGCCTATTTGCAGCATTACAACAAATTCCCCCGGGTATTGACCCGTGAGATTTACAATAACGTCTCCATCATCATGGGTGACCACATGATGAACAAGCCCATCAACGCCTGCTCCCTTTGCGGACAGTGCAGCGTCCTGTGTCCTAACGGCTATGACATGGCAGAAATATGCCACATGGCCCGGCAGAACATGGTGTCCACCGGCAAGATGCCACTGGCACCCCATGAATTTGCCCTGATGGACATGGTCTTCTCCAACAGCGAAGCCTTCCTGTGCCGCAAGCAGCCTGGTTTTGACACCTGCAAGTATGTATTCTTCCCTGGCTGCCAGGCTACTGCCATTGCTCCGGCTACTGTTAGGGCTGCCTATCTGGATCTGTGCAACCGTCTGGAAGGCGGTGTGGCTCTGATGCTGGGCTGCTGCGGCGCTATCTGTGACTGGGCCGGCCGGTATGAAATGCATGAGAATACCGTGAAGTTCCTGAATGAAAAAATGGCGGAATTGGGCAACCCCACCATTATTGCAGGGTGCCCCACCTGTAAAAAAGAGCTTTCCACCCATGAAAATGTGGAGATTCTGGGCATCTGGGAGATTCTGGAAGAGATCGGTCTGCCGGAAAAAGCGAAGCGTCTGGACAAGCCCATTGCCGTCCACGATGCCTGCGGTGCAAGAGGGGATACGGAAACACAACAGAGTATCCGCCGGATTGCAGAAACTCTGGGCTGTATCGTGGAAGACACACCCTACAGCGGCGACAAATCTCCCTGCTGCGGCTATGGTGGCCTAACCCAGTTTACCAACCGGGAAGTGGCGAAAAAGATGACGGACAAGTGTCTGGAACGTAGCGGACTGCCTTACCTCAGTTACTGCATGGCCTGCCGGGACCAGTTCGCCCGGGAGGGTCGGGAATCCATGCACCTGCTGGAACTGGTGTATGGGACTTCTGCGGATCATTGTCCCGATATCAGCGAAAAGCGGTTTAACCGCCTGAGCCTGCGAAACGAACTACTGAAAGACGTTTGGAAAGAAGAGGTGGAAGAAGTGGAACTGGGCTTCGCCATTGACTATACTCCCGAAGCCATTGCCATGATGGATAACCGGATGATCCTGAAGACGGATGTGATTCGGGTTCTGCAGAACCTGAAGGAGACCGGCGAAGCCATTTTCGATGGGGACTCCGGCCTTTGCGTCACCCGGGCGCGGCTGGGCAACGTCACCTTCTGGGTGAAATACACGGAAACAGAAACAGGCTTCATGGTTCACCGGGCATACAGCCACCGAATGAACGTTCAGACACGGTAAGGAGGGACACCATGGCAACAGAAAAGACTTACTATACCATTGACCCGGAGGGTAAGCTCACCTGCATGAAATGCCGGGTGCCTCTGCACAAGGGCAAGGCCAAGTTCATGTACCTGGACAATGGATTCCCGGTGGAACTACCGGTGTGCCCCAAGTGCGGCTTTGTCTATGTTCCGGAAGAATTGGCGCTGGGCAAGGTGCTTTCCGTAGAGAAAGCCCTGGAGGATAAGTGATGCTGGGGCATCCGGGCGGCGAAGCACACAGCCGCTACCTGATCGAACTTAGCTTTCTGGAACCCGGCAGCAAATGGCTGGATATGGGTGCCGGTGACGGAGAGACTGTACGGATCCTCCGCCAGCTGGGCCATTGGGCAGAGGGCATCGACCTTCTCCCCAGAGGAGAGGATGTTGCGCAGGGGGATTATCTTCATGCCCCCTATGCAGACAATACCTTCGACGGTATTATTTCCCAGTGCAGTTTTTATGTATCCGGAGATGTGCCCGGTGCATTGTGTGAAGCCGGACGAATGCTCCGCAAGGGAGGCAAGCTGGTATTTTCTGATGTGACGGAGGATGTTGTGAAGCTTCTGAACCACTGCCGTCAGGCAGGGTTCGCTGTGCGGCATCTGGAGGACCTGACGGATGCCTGGAAAGAATATTATCTGGAAGCCCTGTGGACGCAGGACAATGTCTGTCTGCCCCAGGGAAAGAAATTCAGTTATGTACTGTTCATTTGTGAAAGGGTGTGAGCGCATGGACCTGGAAGAGAGAATCCTGGAACTGAGCCGGTATGGCTATGCCTGCGGTCAGATTCTGGCGATTTTGCTGCTGGAAACCATCGGAGAGGAAAATCCGGCTTTGGTTCGCTGTATGCAGGGCCTCAACGGCGGCATCGGATCAAGCGGTGATGTCTGCGGCTGCATGGCGGCAGGTTGTTGTCTGATCTCTTATTTTACCGGAAAACCCGGTGACACGGAATATGACAGCCCCCATCACAAGGGTGCCATGGGTGAATTTACCCGGTGGTTCACCGATGAAATGGAGATGGAGCATATGTCCATCGACTGCCGGGATATTGTGGGCACCAGTCCTGCCAAAAAGGTGCAGTACTGTCCCGGCATCATTGCGGCTACCTATGAAAAATGTATGGAGATTCTGGAAAACAGAGGGCTGATCTGATGGAAATCGGAAAAACCATGTCCGTCTGCCCTGTCTGTCTGGGACGGATACCTGCGAGAAAGATCGTGGGAGAAGACGGAAATATCTATATGGAGAAAAAATGCTGGGAGCATGGCGTTTTCCGAACCTTGATCTGGGAAGGAGATCTTGCCAGCTACAAAGCCTGGGCTGAGGACGATGCCAACGGCACAGTAGTCCCCGTCCGGGCACAGCCGGCGGAAAAGGGCTGCCCCTATGACTGCGGCCTGTGCCAGAGCCATGAACGGGACGGCTGCTGCGTGCTGCTGGAACTGACCAACCGGTGCAACCTGCGCTGTCCGGTCTGCTTTGCCTCTGCCGGGGAGCAGAAGCCCCATGACCTGCCTCTGGAAGAGATCGGAAGGCAGTATGACCTGCTGATGGAGCGGGGCGGCCCCTTTAACATCCAGCTATCCGGCGGCGAACCCACCATGCGCTCTGATCTGGACAGGATCATTGCCCTTGGAAAGGAAAAAGGCTTCACCTTTTTCCAGCTGAACACCAACGGTATCCGTATTGCACAGGAAGATGGCTATGCGGAACATCTGGCCGAGGCTGGTGTCAGCGTAGTATTCCTGCAGTTTGACGGTCTGGAGGATGACATTTACCGTGCCCTCCGGGGTGCACCGTTGACGGAAATAAAAATCAAAGCCATCGACAACTGCAAAGCAGCCGGTCTTCCTGTGGTACTGGTGCCCACGGTGGCCCCCGGTGTCAATGACCATACATTGGGAGATATTCTGAAGTTTGCCTTGTCCCGGGCACCCCATATCCGGGGCGTTCATATCCAGCCCATTTCCTATTTTGGCCGCTGTGGTCTGGAAGAACCGGAAGTCCGGCTGACCATTCCGGCAGTTCTGCGCCGGATGGAAGCGCAGACCCATGGGTTGATGAAAATGACGGACTTTGGCGGCGGCGGTGCGGAAAGTCCCTACTGCTCCTTCCATGCCAGTTTTATGCGCAAACCAGACGGCTCCCTGAAAGCTCTGCCCAGGCGCAGGAGCCAGTGCTACTGTGTAAAGAGCAGTGAAGCAAGGGACTTTGTCTCCCAGCAGTGGAGCGGTAAAGCGGCAAACTGTGATGGAGACGAGGCCACCTCCGCACTGGATGAATTTTTGCAGAAGACTGTGGAAAATACCTTCACCGTTTCCGGCATGGTGTTCCAGGATGCTTACAACTTGGATCTTGACCGGCTGCGCCGGTGCTATATCTGTGAAGTGGATTCGAAATATGGCATGGTACCTTTCTGTGCCTATAATCTGACGGACAGCCAGGGACGTGCCCTGTACAGAAAATGAAAAGAACGGCATTAGACCATTGGATCGAGAAAACCGAGGCCCTCCCGAACATTACCCGGGAGGGTCTGGAAGCCTTGCAGCTGCAGCGGCTGAATGAAACATTGGCAAGACTGAAGCAGCGGGGAGGATTTTACAGGGATTATCCGGAAAAACTGGAATCTCTGTCTGATTTGCAGAAATTACCTTTTACCACAGCAGATGATCTGGCTGCATATCCGGGAAAGTTTCTGCTGACCTCCCAGTCGGAGGTTAGCAGGGTCATCTCCGGTGCCACCTCCGGAACCACCGGCCCGGCAAAACGGGTGTTTTACACAGCAGCAGATACGGAATATACCATTGGTTTCTTTGCTGCCGGCATTTCGGAGATGCTATCAGCAGGTGAAAAATGCTTTATCGCCTTTCCCTTTACCGGTCCCTTTGGTCTGGGGGATCTGATCGCAAAGGCGGTGGAGCGGTTGGGGGGGATTCCCATCCGGGCAGGATTTGGTCAGACCTGGGAAGAAATGATCGGCCTTGTGCAGCAGACCCTGCCGGAAACCTATATTGGATTCCCGGTGACGCTATTGAGCCTCAGCCGGATATATGGAGAGGATTTCCCCATAAAAAGGGCATTGGTTTCCGGAGATGCCTGCCCGGCAGGTGTTATGGCAGAACTGGAAAAAGCATTGGGCACGAAACTCTATCCCCACTACGGCAGCCGGGAGTGCGGCCTTGGAGGCGCGGTGACCTGTCCGGCCTTCGAAGGGATGCACTTGCGTGAGAACCATATCATTCCCGAGATCATTGATGAACAGGGCAATGTGTTGCCGGATGGGCAGTTTGGGGAACTGGTCATCACCACCATCGGTGCCGATGCGATGCCTTTGATTCGTTATCGCACAGGAGATTTTACCCGTATCCTGCCGAAGTGTCCCTGCGGCGGTATCACCATACGGATCGATACCGTTTCCCGCCGGGAAGGGGATGTTTCCATGGAAGCGCTGGACAGTGCTCTGTTCCGAATCCCGGCGTTTGTGGATTACCAGGCATCTTTTGATGGGCAGTTGAATATTGCGGCGCGGACACTGGATGCTGGGTTGGAAGAGAAGATATTTGATGTAGCAAAGGGACTGTATTCCAACATGAAAATTTCGGTTTACACGGCGCTTTTCCGGCCTTCTGACTGCCCCATGTATTTGGGAAAGCGGCACATTATACGGAAATAAATGATGGCAGACTGGTATGATTTCACGCAGCTTCGTATGCCGGATGCCATAAAAATACCCTGTAAATGCAGGGTTACCATTACAACAGAACCACCTGACCGAGTGTAGACTCCGTCAGGTGGTTTCCCTTTATATGCTGATGGATGCTATGTACTGTGCGGTTTGCAGATGTCCCCTGGCAATCCGGTTATGCCGCTCATATCTCGCTGTTCGTACGGGACAAATCTTCTTTACCATCTGCCCACCGACGGAGCCTGCTTCGCGAGAGGTCAGGTGGCCGTTGTAGCCATTGGTCAGGTTGACGCCCACTTCCTGGGCGGCCTGCATCTTGAAACGGTCCATAGCCTCACGAGCCTGGGGAATGTTGATCTGGTTGTTGTTAGAGTTGCTCATTTCGATTCTCTCCTTTTGCTTTCTTCGGAAGAACCTGCTTTCCGAAGA
>JAFSAP010000042.1 GCA_017440925.1 Oscillospiraceae bacterium
ATTACAGCAGCTTAGCGAAGTGCTTGATGGTGCGGACCATCTGGCTGGTGTAGGAGTTCTCGTTGTCGTACCAGGAAACAACCTGAACCTGGGTCAGGCCGTTGCCCAGATCCAGAACCATGGTCTGGGTGGCATCGAACAGGGAACCGAAGCGCATGCCGATGATGTCGGAGGAAACGATCTCGTCCTCGTTGTAGCCGTAGGACTCGTTGGCAGCAGCCTTCATAGCAGCGTTGATCTGCTCCTTGGTGACAGTGCCTTCAACAACAGCGTTCAGCATGGTGGAAGAACCGGTGGGGGTGGGAACACGCTGTGCAGCGCCGATCAGCTTGCCAGCCAGCTCGGGAACGACCAGGCCGATAGCCTTGGCAGCGCCGGTGGAGTTGGGAACGATGTTCACAGCTGCAGCGCGGGAGCGGCGCAGGTCGCCCTTTCTCTGGGGGCCGTCCAGGGTCATCTGGTCGCCGGTGTAAGCGTGGATGGTGCACATAATGCCGGACTTGATGGGAGCCAGGTCATTCAGAGCCTTAGCCATGGGAGCCAGGCAGTTGGTGGTGCAGGAAGCGGCGGAGATGATGTGATCGTCCTTGGTCAGGGTCTCGTGGTTGGTGTTGTAAACGATAGTGGGCAGGTCCTTGCCAGCGGGAGCAGAGATGATGACGTTCTTTGCGCCAGCATCGATGTGAGCCTGTGCCTTGGCCTTGGTGGTGTAGAAGCCGGTGCACTCCAGGACAACGTCGACATTCAGCTCGCCCCAGGGCAGCTCAGCAGCGTTAGCCTTAGCGTAGATGGTGATCTTCTTGCCGTCGACAGTGATGAAGTCCTCGCCAGCCTCAACAACATGACCCTGAGCAGCGTAATTGCCCTGGGTGGAGTCGTACTTCAGCAGGTGAGCCAGCATCTTGGGGGAGGTCAGGTCGTTGATAGCAACGATCTCAAAACCCTCAGCGCCGAACATCTGACGGAAAGCCAGACGGCCGATACGGCCAAAACCATTGATTGCAACTTTAACAGACATTGGAATTTCCTCCATTTCAAAATTACTGCTTTTTGGCAGTATATTAGACTTTGCAGGTACAGATATTGATATGTCCGTACGAATTTATTATACAATACCGCAACTTTCTTGTAAACTGTCAAATATGTATAAATCAAATATAATTATTTGAATTTTTGGTATATTTTGCTCAGAAAAACGAAACCGGAGGCCATGGCAGCCTCCGGTGAAGAAAACGTTTCCAGTGATCTTTTTTATCGCCCTTTTACCAATTTGCGGAATCCTGCTGCATCAGGCGGCAGGCTCGGTTTCTGCAGGCTCCGGAGCTGTCCAGGTGACTTCTCCGGCAGGGGAAGAGATGGCAATATAGGTGTTGCCCACGCCGAAGGCAAGAGGTTCTCCCGCTTCTGTAAAGAACCGGAAGGGCTCCGTGTCGCCGCTGCAGCTCCAGGTGATGGGGATGATCTTACCGCCGCAGGCATAGTAGCCGGTACCGCCCTGCAGGAAATTGGCTTCATGGTAGCCATAGCCGATGGTGGTCATATCCGCAAACATAACCACCACATTGCGGAAGGTCTCGGGCTCTTCCGTGATCTGGTCCACCATCATTTTTTCGTACTGCCAGTAGGTGTAGCGGCCTGTCTCGGCATCATACTTCATGATGGTGTCTTTCTTGGTGTTGTTATACTTGATGCGGATCTTGATGTTTTGGGTAGGCTCACCATTGGCGGGGGTGCCGTCCTCTGTAAAAATAAAACCATAGTCAGTTTCCGGCAGGCCGGTGACCTGCTGACCGTCGGATTCTGCATAATCCCGGATGCCGGATCCAATGACGAACAGGTTGTGTTCGCCGTGCTTGTATTCCTTGTCCCGGTAGGCGGTGCCGGCTTTCAGAGGATCGTCAGTCTTGCGCATCAGAGAATCCACATTGTAGTGGGCAATACCATAGCCATTGGCATTGTTCAGAGCAAAGCCGGTGCCGCCGGCGTGGACCAGAACTGCGTTATAGTGGGAGGCGATGTCGTTGAAAATAGGCCGGGTGGAGCGGGTGGAACCGATGGCCTCCACCTGGGAGATATCGGAGAACAATGCCAGACACCGCAGCACACTGCCGTTGACAAACATTTCCATCAGGATATCAGCCTTCTGGGCATTGACGTGGGGAATGGCATCCCGGGTATTGCTGATGGTGGTGGCGAAGATCCGGTTGGTAAAGGGGGTATTGGAAGTCTCGCCGTTCAGGGGATTGACATAGACCGGAGGTTCCGTGGTGGGCTCGGTGGTGGGTTCTGTGGTGGGCTCGGTGGTGGCTTCCGTAGTGGCTTCTGTGGTGGGCTCAGCAGGGGCCTTGCCGCAGCCGCACAGCAGCAGGCTCAGCACCAGAGCCAGTGCGATCCACTTTTTCATACAAACAGCTCCTTTCAAAACAGTTAGTCATAAACGGTATCGATCTGGATACCGGCCAGGGTCCTGCCCATAGAATAGTAGAAAGCGTTGTCGCGGGTGGGATTCAGATTGTAGAACAGGCCGCGCTCGGCATAAACAGCATGATAGCCAAAAAGCACGGGAATGATACGGCCATCGTCAGCGATCAGCTTCAGCAGCTCATAGGCGGTACCGCTGTTTTCCAGCGTATCCTTGCACAGATCCAGCAGGGAATCTGTGGGCAGGCCGCCGGAGCTGAGGTTGCCCCAGTGGCGGAAAAATTCTGAAAGGTCCATATTGGGAGGCAGGCGGGTCTGGCCCAGATACATGTCCCAGTTATTGGCCTGCAGCACTGCCTGGTAGGTATTGGTGCCGTATTCCAGGGTTTCCGTAGGCAGGCCGTATTCTGTCAGTGCAGCGGCAATGCCCCGGGCGGTGCGGAGCCGGGCAGAGTCGTCGCTGTTGACCAGAAGCTGCATTTTCCGGTCAGGATTCTTGGGATCCTTGGGGATGTTCCAGCTGCCGATGGCATCGATGAATTTGATGGGATCAAAGGCATACTGGGCGGCCAGGCTTTCGTTATAGTAAGGGGAGCTGGGGGAGGCAGCCAGGGAGGCAGCCTGGGCACGGTTGTTGTAGTTGTCTCTGATAATGGACTCCCGGTCAATGGCGTAGGTCAGCTTGGTGCGCAGGAAGCCGTCATCAAAGTAGTCGCTGTACAGAACATTGCAGCCCAGGAACAGGAATACACCGCTGTCCACATTCCAAAGCTCATAGTCGCAGCGGAAGTCTGCGTAGGAGTCGGACAGGGGATTGGCAACCACCAGGCTGACATCACCGAATTCGAACTCGTCACGAACCTTGGTATCGTTCTCTGCGGTGACAAGATTGACGGTCTGGGCGACTACAGGTGTTTCCACATTGGCCCACCAGTTGTGCACCCGGGTCAGGGAGGCGCCGTCCGAGCTGGTGGTAAAGGTATAGGGACCGGAACCCCGGGGATTGGGCGCTTCCACGTCCTCTGCTTTGACGATGGGCACATCCAGAAGCATGGGGAAGTTTTCAAAGGGGGTGGTCAGCATGAAAGTGACACCGCTGCCATCGTTGGACAGCTTCACCTCTGACAGATAGTAGCGGAACCGGGCTTCGTAGTAGTCATTGGCCATGGCATACTGGTAGCTGGCAATGACATCCTCCGGTGTGACCGGGGAACCGTCAGAGAAGGTGGCGTTGGGGTCCACATAACAGGTGTAGATCATGTTGGAAGGCGCCACCTGGAAGGCGGAGCACAGGATGGGAACCGCCTCGAAATTACTGTTTACGGTAAACAGGGGCTGGTACATCAGGGAGAACAGCACCCGGTTGTTCTGACTGTAGCCGATGAGGGGATTGAGTGAACGGTCGGGGTTGTAGGCCAGCGTGACTTTCTGGGGCTCTACTTCTTCCTCCACAAAGTCATCCGGCTCCATACCGTCGAGAACAATGGCATCACCGGTGGGAACATAGGCTTCCGGATCACCGCCCCGGATGGCGCAGCCGGAAAGACAGCTGCACAGCAGTGCAAAAATCAGCGCATACAGGGTTGCTTTTTTCATTTTTGAACCTCCCCGCACAGGATGATGGCACCCTGGCTTCCCCGGTCGCCCTTTGTGACCCGGTGGGACCAGAAACGGTCGGGGGTGCACATGGTGCAGGCATCACTGATCTCAATGTGCTGCACCCCTGCCCGGCGCAGTACCAGGGCATTGATGGCTTTTAAATCCAGGAAGAATTTTTCTCCCCGCTTTTCAATATACTGGTTCACTTCTTTGCCAAAGGCGGCTGTCATGGCTTCGGGCACATCGGCATCTGTTTCAAAGTGGCAGAGCCCCACATTGGGGCCGATGGCTGCCCGGATATCGGCGGGATTGGAGCCGAAATTTTCTGCCATGGCTTCCACAACCCGGGCACCGATACCCTTGGCAGTGCCCCGCCAGCCGGCATGGGCAGCGCCCACTGCGCCTGTGACAGGATCATGAAACAGCAGAGGCGTGCAGTCAGCGGTGAATACCAGCAGGGCAACACCGGGGGTGTTGGTTACCAGCGCATCACACTGGGGGTAATTGCGGTGGCACAGGCCGTTGCAGTCTGCATCTGTTACCACCCGGACGATATCCGAATGGATCTGCATGGTCATTACCAGCTTGTCCGGGTCAAAATTCAGAGCACGGCCCAGGATCCGGAGATTCTCTTCCACATTCTCCATGGAATCCCCACGGCCGATGGCCAGGTTCAGGCTGGACTGGCTTCCCGTGCTGACACCGCCGTGGCGGGTGGTGAAGCAATGGGAGGCAGTGATGCCCTCGGCGGTCAAATATTCTAATGTTCCTTGTTTCTTTGTAATTACAGACATAATTTCTCCTCGAGTGTGGAGAGTTAAGAGTGGAGAGTGAAGTGGATGTGTCGGCTTTGCCGACGATTTAAATCATGGCCGAAGGCCATACCGAAACTCCACTCTTCACACTCCAAACTCCACACTTAAAATAGATTAGCTGTCCATCTTCTCTTTCTGCATGCAGCACTTCTTATACTTCTTACCGCTGCCGCAGGGACAGGGATCGTTGGGGCCCACCTTTTTGGCGGCATTTCGGACAGGCTGCTTTTTCACCACAGACTTTGTGGCGGCAGCGGTGCCGGTCTCCTTGGCAACCTTTTCCCGCTTGACTTCCTGGTTGGTGCGCAGCTGCACCAGGAACATCCGGCGGATGGTTTCTTCCCGGATGGCCTGTATCATGGCTTCGAACATGGCAAAGCCTTCTTCCTTGTAGGCCACCACGGGGTCGTGGGAGGCATAGGAACGCAGGTGGATGCCCTGCTTCAGATCGTCCATGGCATCGATGTTGTCCATCCAGTATTCGTCCACCACCCGCAGCATCACCACGCGCTCCAGTTCCCGCATGGTATTTTCGCCATAGAAGGCTTCCTTGGCCTCGTAGGTCTTGGCGGCGATTTCAAAGATGGTGTCGCTCAGTGCATCCGTTTTCATGCCGGTGAGCTGGCTGGCGCGGGCGGCCAGGGTGCCCCGGGCGAAGTAGATGCCTTCCATGGAATTTGCCAGACGGGCGAGGTTATCGGCATTGGCAACGCCGCCGTTTTCCCGGAGGGAATCGGCTACATTGCTTTCCACCAGGGCGCGGAGCATGCTCATCATGTTCTCCCGCAGGCTTTCGCCGTCCAGCACCTTCTGCCGCTGGGCGTAAATGACCTCACGCTGGGTATTCATAACGTTATCGTATTCCAGAACGTTCTTTCTGGCCCGGAAATGGCGGGATTCCACATTCTTCTGGGCATTTTCCACGGCATTGCTGAGGATCTTGGCGTCGATGGGGGTATCCTCATCCAGTCCCAGGGTATCCATCATGCCCATGACCTTGTCGGTGGAGAACAGGCGCATCAGATCGTCCTGGAGGCTGAGGTAGAACCGGCTTTCACCGGGGTCGCCCTGACGGCCGGAACGGCCACGAAGCTGGTTGTCGATACGTCTCGATTCATGGCGCTCGGTGCCGATGATGTACAGGCCGCCGGCGGCACGGACTTTTTCGGCTTCGTCGGCAATTTCGGCTTTGTATTTTTTCAGAAGCTCCGTATATTTTGCCCGGACAGCCAGGATCTCGGGATCACTGGTTTCTGCATAGGAATCGCATTCGCGCAGCAGTTCCTCCGGCAGACCGGTCTTTCTCAGTTCAGACTTTGCCAAAAATTCCGCGTTGCCGCCCAGCATGATGTCGGTACCGCGGCCGGCCATGTTGGTGGCGATGGTGACGGCGCCGTACTTACCGGCCTGGGCTACGATCTGGGCTTCCAGTTCATGGAACTTGGCGTTCAGCACATTGTGGGGAATGCCTTCGCGCTTCAGCAGCTTGCTCAGCAGTTCACTGCGTTCAATGGAGATGGTGCCCACCAGCACAGGCTGGCCCTTGGCGTGGCATTCCTTCACCTGCCGGATGATGGCCCGGAACTTGCCCATTTCCGTCTTGTAGACCACATCGCTCTGGTCGATGCGGGCGATGGGACGGTTGGTGGGGATCTCCACCACGTCCAGCATATAGATGGAGGCAAATTCCTCTTCCTCCGTCAGTGCGGTACCGGTCATGCCGGAGAGCTTGTCATAGAGGCGGAAGAAATTCTGGAAGGTAATGGTGGCCAGGGTTTTGCTTTCCCCTGCTACGGTGACGCCTTCCTTGGCTTCGATGGCCTGGTGCAGACCCTCGTTGTAGCGGCGGCCATACATCAGACGGCCTGTGAACTCGTCAACAATGATGATTTCGCCGTCCTTCACCACATAGTCGATGTCCTTCTTCATAAGGCCCCGGGCCTTCATGGCCTGGTTGATGTGGTGGGTCAGGGTGGTGTTTTCAGCATCGGCCAGATTTTCCACACCGAAGTATTTTTCTGCCTTGGCAATACCGCGGGCGGTCAGAGAAACGGTGCGGGCCTTTTCATCCACGAAGTAGTCGCAGTCGTAATCATCCTGGACTTCCTTGGCTTCGGTCTTGGCAAAAACCTGGCGGCGCAGTGTGGAGACGAAGTAATCCGCCATTTCGTACAGCTTGGAGGAATCCTCGCCCTTGCCGGAAATGATCAGGGGCGTACGGGCTTCGTCGATGAGGATGGAGTCCACTTCGTCCACGATGGCGAAGTTGTGGCCCCGCTGGACAAGCTCTGCTTTGTAAATGGCCATGTTGTCGCGCAGGTAGTCAAAACCCAGCTCGTTGTTGGTGCAGTAGGTAATGTCGGCAGCGTAGGCAGTCCGGCGCTCATTGGGCTGCATGCCGGGGATAATGAGGCCCACGGTCAGACCCATGTAGCGGTAGACCTTTCCCATCCATTCGCTGTCACGCTTGGCAAGGTACTCGTTGACTGTGACCACATGGACGCCCCGGCCGGTCAGTGCATTTAAGTAGCAGGGCAGGATGGCCACCAAAGTCTTGCCTTCGCCGGTCTTCATTTCCGCGATTCTTCCCTGGTGCAGCACAATGCCGCCCAGCAGCTGCACGGGATAGGGGCGCATGCCCAGCACACGGTCGGCAGCTTCCCGGATGGCGGCAAAGGCTTCGGGCAGAATGTCGTCCAGAGTCTCGCCGTTTTCCAGCCGCTCTTTGAATTCCGCTGTCTTGGCTTTCAGCGCTTCCTCGGAAAGGGCTTTGTATTCTTCTTCCAGCGCCAGGATCTTATCCACCGTGGGCTGGAGTTTCTTGACCTCCCGCTGGGAACGGGTGCCAAACAATTTATCAAAAAGTCCCATAATTAACTCCTTCGTATTGTTCAGATGGCAATAACAAACCATTTTCCGGTATTATAGCACACCTGTAAAGAAAAATATATACAATTTTGTGAATAATCTGCTTAGAAACGGATGATGTTCCTTTCTTGTCGCTGAACAAGAAAGGAACCAAAGAAGTCAGCTCAAGAGGCGCTGAGTTGCTTGCTCAGCTCCGCGCTAAGAGCCGGGCTTACGCCCGGTTGCGCTCTGCACGCACCTGCGGGCGCAGCCGCAAGCAAAGCCGCCCTCTTGAGAATCTCCCGGCACGCATCGCCACAGGCTCTGGAGCACTTTAACCTAAATCCTGTTTAAGCAGAAAATGTACCGATTTTCTGCTTAAAGGGGAATACGTTGCAAATTTGTACAATGCTTCTGTAGAGCGGCGGGGGATTGCAAAGGGGGCGCATTTGCACGTAGCGCCCCTTTGCTCGGCTTCTTTTCGCCCTTTTCTTGCCGAAACAAGAAAAGGGCAAGTGTTCTCTTCGATATACTGAAAAGCTTTCAGTTTTAAAGAAATCTTAATTATCCCTCCATTGACAAAAACTGTATGAAGTATTATACTAACTGTACTAGAACAGTTAGTACAGTTAAGGAGGAATGTTATGGTACATCTGGACTACCGGGATGTCCGGCCCATCTATGCCCAGATCATCGACAGCTTCAAGGAGCAGATCACCGCAGGGATCCTGGGTACCGGGGACAAGCTTCCCAGCGTCCGGGAGCTGGCGGCAGATCTGGCCATCAACCCCAATACCATCCAGCGCTCTTACCGGAGCCTGGAAGCGGAGGGGTGGATCGTCACGGTGCCGGGCAAGGGCTGTTTCGTATCCGCCAACGGCAACTGCCAGGAGCGGGAGCGCAAACGGCTGATGGATGTATTGCAAGAAACCTGTACCGCGCTGGAAGCCCTGGGTATATCCCGGGAGGAACTGGCAGAGCGGATACGGAAAGGAGGAAACGATCATGCTTGAAATGAAAAATGTCACCAAAACCTTCGGTGATTTCAAAGCCCTGGATAACCTTACCATGACGGTTCCCCAGGGTGCGGTCTACGGCCTGGTGGGCCCCAATGGCGCAGGCAAGTCCACGGCCATCCGGCACCTGACGGGTATCTACCGTCCGGATTCCGGCAGTATCACCCTGGAAGGACTGCCCATTTATGAAAATCCCCAGACCAAACAGACCATCGGCTATATTCCCGATGACATCTTCTATTTCCCTTCGGCAACCATGGAGGAAATGCGCAGATTCTATAAGGGGCTCTACCCCCAATTTGATGATGCCCTGTTTGAACGGCTGTACGAAGCCTTCGACCTGCCCCGGAAGACCCCCATCCGCCGTTTCTCCAAGGGCATGCAGAAGCAGGCAGCCTTCCACCTTGTGCTCAGCTGCCGCCCGGAGGTGCTGATTCTGGATGAACCGGTGGACGGCCTGGATCCCGTTATGCGGCGGCAGGTCATGGGACTGATCCTTAGCGATGTGGCTGAGCATGGCACCACGGTGCTGATCTCCTCCCACAACCTGCGGGAGCTGGAGGATATCTGCGACCATGTGGGCATTATGGATCACGGAAAGATGCTGCTGGAGCGGAGTTTAGCCGATATGCAGGGCAGCACAGTAAAAGTGCAGATCGTGGGCGAGATCCCCGATGGATTGGAGGTGCTCCACGAAACGGCCTCCGGACGGCTGAAGACATTGGTTGTCCGTGGCAGCGCGGAGGAAGTGACCCGGAAAATTGAGGCAGAAAATCCTGCTTACTTTGATGTTTTGCCCCTGTCTCTGGAAGAGATCTTTATTTACGAACTGGGAGGTGTGAACTATGAAGTCAAGAATATCATCCTGTAAGGCAGCGGCCTTCCGGAAGGATATCACCCGGTTCTGGCCGGTGTGGGTAGGGTACATTCTCTGCCTCATCATCGTGCAGGTACTGCAGAGCAATGATGACTTAAACTATTGGTATGCCGCCAATATGGGTGAGGGCATCGCCATTATGGGCGTGGTGAACCTCTGCTACGGCTTTATCGTGGCCATGATGCTCTTCGGTGACCTGTTTAATACCCGGATGTGCAATGGCATCCACAGTCTGCCTCTGAAACGGGAGCACTGGTTCGGCGCCCATGTGAAAGCAGCCCTGCTGTTTTCTCTGGTGCCCACAGCACTGATGGCGCTGTTTTCCGAAGCCGTCATCGTGCTCTATTCTGACATGGTGGCCGGCTGGACGGTGCCCCTGTATTGGTTCATTGCCTCCAACCTGCAGTTCCTGTTCTTCTTTGGCCTGGCGGTGTTCTGCGCCATGTGCGCAGGCAACCGGTTCGGCATGGCGGTGGTCTACGGCATTCTGAACTTCTGCTCCATTCTGATCTATCTGCTGGTGGATCAGCTTTATACCCCCCTGCTGAAGGGCGTTGTCACTATGTCCGGCCCCTTTGAGATGCTGTGCCCTGTGTGGCAGATGGTCAACAAGCGGTGCATCGATTTTGACCGGGTGGAGACCGGAAAGACGTTTGTTCATAACGGTATCGAACAGCGGGAATACATCGGTCAGATTACGGTGGTAAAAGAGGGCTGGATCTATATAGGAATCGTTGCCGTCATCGGCTTGCTTCTGCTGCTTCTGGCCCGGCAGATCTATAAAAAGCGCAACCTGGAATGTGCCGGGGACTTCCTGGCTGTCCGCTGGCTGAATGCACCCTTCCAGGTGGTGTTCACGGTGCTGTGCGCCGCCGGCTTCCAGGGTGTGTTTATGGTGTTCTTCGGCTATGGCGACCGGGCGGTCTATGTTCTGCCGGTCATCGGCCTCATCGTTGGCTGGTTCGGAGGCCGGATGCTCTTAGAGCGCAGCACCCAGGTGTTCCGGGTGAAGAATTTTGTGGGCTTCGGCCTCATCACCGCCCTGCTGGCAGGCAGTCTCTACCTGACTTGGCTGGATCCTATGGGCATTGAGACCTGGATCCCCAAAGTTGGGGAAACCAAAAGCGCCACCTTGCGGATGAACTACCGCAACGGTTATACCACGGAAGTTCCGGCGGAGATCGCTGACCTGACCCGGCTTCACCAGCTGGCATTGGAGCAGGACTTGGAACCCCATCCGGACTACAGCGATGCCTACTACAGCCCCTATTCCAACGATCCGGACTGCGCCCAGATCATTTTGCAGTATACCGACTATAACGGCTGGCTCTCCCAGCGGAACTACTACATTCTGGCCACTGGTGAAAGCGGCGATCTGATGCGCAAGTACACCAGCCGTCTGGATGTGCTGTTCCCCGACGAGAACGTGGAGGATGCCGCCGATTTGCGCCATACCCTGCGGGATGCTGAGGTGGTGAGGGTCAACGGTATACACAATATATCGGAAGAATGCATGACCGAGGAATTCCTCATTGCCCTGGCCGATGCCATTGCCGCCGATGCGGAGGCAGGCAATTTGGTGCAGAGTGGTGTGTTCCACCAGGAACCCATTTTGGAAATGGAAAATCCGGAATATAATCAGTACTATCTGACATTGGATATGCACGGTGAGGATTTCTGGAGCAACATCAGCATCTATGCCGACTGTGAGAATATTCTGAAAGTTCTGGAACCCACCGGGGTTCTGGAATCCGCCCGGCAGGAATATGCTAACATCTACGGCTAAACAAAAATACAGGGGAGGGTCTTTTGACCCTCCCCTGTTGATGATGCGGTTGTATTGCTCTTTTCTTGTGTCGGCAAGAAAAGTACGTTATCTCATTTTCTGGTAAAGAAGGCATCAATTTCTGCTTTCTTTGCACTGACTCTTCCCTGCTGGCAGTTCGGCTTGCCGCCGCCCCGGCCGGAGAGGGCTTTCGTCATCTCCTTGCCCAGCTGCCGCAAATCATCTGTACGGCTTACCAGGCAGAAAGCGTAGCCTGTTTCGTCATCACCGCTGAACACGGCGGCCCTGCCGCCGCAGGTATCTGCGATCTTATCCGCCAGTTCCCGGACGGCGTTGTTATCAAGGCCCTCTTCAAAATGCAAAACATCTCCGGCTCCGGCGTAGCCATCAGCAATGGCGGCGAAAATCTTCATTTCCAGCCCGGTGATCCGGTATTTCTGGGCGGACAGAAGTTCATTCATTTTCCGGGCAGCCTCGCCGGTCTCCTGGATCTTGGCGGAAAAGGCCTGGGATACCAGCTTGTTCTGGTCATAGGCAGTGTTCAGGATGGCCAGGGCCCGTTTACCGCAGGCCATTTCCATTCTTGTGCCGCCCCGGAAGGGAATGGCAGAGAACAGTTTCACAAGGCCCACTTCTCCGGTGCATGCGGTGTGGGTGCCGCAGCAGGCGCAGGTGTCGTATCCCGGCACCTCCACGATCCGCACCGGCCAGGGCAGTGCCCGCTTGGTGCGGTATTTTACATTTTCCAGTTCTTCGGGGGAGGGGACCCAGCACTTCACCGCCAGATTCTGCCAGACGGCGGCATTGGCGGCTGCTTCCAGTTCCGGAAGATCCTCTGCCGGAATCACACCGTCAAAATCGATGGTGGTGGACTCCGTACCCATATGGAAGCCGGTGTTGTGGTAGCCGTACCGGGCATGGATCAGACCGGAGACGATGTGCTCACCGGTGTGCTGCTGCATCCGGTCAAAGCGGAGATCATAGTCGATTTCTCCCTCCACAGCTGCCCCGGCAGCCAGCGGCCCGGTGCACAAATGGACGATGGTCTCGCCCCGTTCCCGGACATCCAGCACCCGGACACCGCCCAAAGTTCCGGTATCTGCGGCCTGTCCGCCGCCCTCGGGATAGAAGGCGGTCTGGTCTAGGATCACTTCAAACCCCTTTTCTGTTTCCGTGCATTGCACGACGTTGGCAGAAAAATGGCGAAGATGGCAGTCTACATAATACAGCTTCCTGGTTTCCATAATTCACCTCATGAGAATTTTCTTCATTATAACATACGGATTTACCCTTTGCAACGGCAGAAAATTACAGGAAAAGTGTACAAAAATGTGGGGAAATACTAGCCAAATCGGAACTTATGGTGTAGAATAATAAAAAAATCATGAGGTGATCACCATGCCTGCCAATTATGCCCTCCACCGCTTTGGTGCCGATGCCCTCCGGCTGCTGCCCAGCCAGATGCAGGGTTCCATCCAGCGGTTCCGCCGGCTGTACAACGGCGGCCTCCATGGCCAGGATCTGTTTTTTTATTTTAATCCCATGCATTCCTCTTCCGTGGGCGCTCTGCGCGGCACCTATGATGCCATGACCGGACAGGAATTCTTTGCCCAGGCGGCAGACTATCTGAAGCAGCACCCCTCCGAGGGCGGTACTGCCTGCCTCTATGGCCTGTTGGCACAATACTGTCTGAAATCCAAACTGGCACCCCTGTTCGCAGCGGAGCTGGAAAAGGGAAAGGTCAGCCGAACGGAACTGGAAGTGGAATTTGACCGGTATCTTTTCGGAATGGACGATAAGACCCCGGCCCATATCCAGGACATCAGCAGTCATTTCAAAATGACCCGGGGTGAATGCATCACCCTTTCCGGCTTCTTTGCACCGGCCACCCCGGCCAATGTGCTGAAGGCCCAGCGGAATATGACCCGGTGGACACGGTGGTTTGCCGCCCCCAAGCGCAAGCTGGCAAAGCTGCTGCTGGGCACAGCCAAGGGGGAATTCCCGGATCAGATGATGCCCGACCATGCCAACCACAAGTGCCTCCATCTGGATGGCGCCATGCTGGAATGCTACCATGCCGCGCTGGATGGCTTCCCGGATATGGCAAAGCGGCTGGCCCTGTTCTGCAAGAACGGCGCCCCTCTGGGTGAGGAATTCGAAAAGCCCTTTGTATAATGAAAATGAAACCGCCGCTCAGAAGAGCGGCGGTTTTTTTATCGTTTCTTCCGTTTCAGCAGAAGCAGTGCAGCGGCGGCGCTCAGCAGCGAAGCTGCCGGGAGGAGAACGGTGTCTCCGGTTCTGGGGTTGATGTAGATATCCCAGGGCGGCACGTAGACCACTTCCTCGCAGTTGCGCACCCGGATCACCGGATCTCCGGCGGCATCCACATGGAGGATGCCCATGGCCCGGACGGTGCGGTTTTTCCGGATGTCCTTATGGAGGTCATTTTCTCCGTCAGAACCGTTTCCGATGTTTGGTTCAATGCTGATATAGGCGGTGTTTCCGGTATCATCCTTCAGCGCAATGCCGTATACGCGGTCATCCTCCGTCAGAAAGACCTCTGTGCATTTGCCTTCCACCTCCACCAGCTCCCCGCCGTGAAGTGCAGGATCCAGCAGCTGTTTCCAGTCTCCGGTGGCGGGCGGATAGTGGTAGGCGCTGCCCTCCAACACCTGCCAGGAGACAGGGCTGAGGCCCGGGTTTCCGCTTTCCGTCCGGACAGTTCCGGTAACTTCTATGGGGGTGCCGGGGGTGATGCCCTCCCGGGAAAAGGGAATCACGGCGATGCCGCCGGTGTCGTCCTGGAGGTACAGGGTATCCGGGAACCGGTTCTGGGGCTTGTCAGTTCCGGCGGTGACATAGCCACGGATCCGCAGCAGCGTTCCGGCCGCTGCTTCCCGGGCCTGCCGGATGGTGCGCAAAGCCACAGTTTCGCCGCCGATGCCCAAAAGATTCTGCACAATGGTGCGGTTGGCATAGGGCGTATCCCAGATGTTGGCAGGCTCCTGCAGCTCTCCGCTTCCCGGCAGCAGGCTTCCGGCTATCAGAATCACGCCGCCGGCAGCGGTATCTTCCCAGGCGGCCAAGGTCACCGGAGATACCCTGGCGGAGGACTGGGTAGTAGAGCGTCCACTGACGAGGGGTCTGCCGCTTCCGGGAACAAGGGTGCAGCCCTGGACATGGCGGTAGACCTGTCCGGCGGTAAGGCCCTGGCACCAGGGGGAAGTCCGGTCAATGGTATCCAGATACAGTGCGCTTTCCGCACCGCCATTGGATATGCTGTCCACCGCGGTATCCTGCCGGAAGGCCATGGAGGAATCCAGGGCGTTCAGCAGCCGGTTCAGCTCTTCTGCGCTGGAAATGTCTCCGTCCAGCTGTTCCGATTGGCCGCACAGCAGGATGCTGCCGCCGCACTGCACATATTCTGCAGCGGTGTCCAGAAACACCTGGTCAAAGGGTGTGCCCGGCGCCGTTACCACCAGAAACCGGCAGTTTTGCAGCATGGCCCGGGTGATGCCGGTGGTGGCAGTTGTGACCCGGATATCCTCTCCGGCGGCCATGGCCTTGAAAACACCCAGATCGGACAGTCCTGCATTTGCATGGCTGCCATCGATGAGGATATCCGTCACCTGTTCCGACTGCCGGAAGGAAAGGGAAAGGGTTTCTTCGTATTCCCGGGCAATGCCATCCAGAGTGCCGGAGAGGATCACGGCGATCTCCGTCTGGCCAATGCCTGGATAGCGGAAGGAAAGATCCCGGGAAAGGCGGTTTCCGGCGGGGATCTGCGTCAGTTCTGTATCCTCTGCGACCTTTTCGCCGTCTGCCAGAATTTCCAGGGATTCCACCAGAAAATCCGTGGCCTCATGGTTATAGACTTCCAGCGCCAGAAGGGTTTCTTCTCCCTGGACAGGAACGGCAGTCTCACACTGCAGGCCGGAGATCCCCAGCTGCTCCTCTCCTTTCAGCCAGACAGGAGCGGTCACGGCAATATCCCCGTCGGGCTGGGTGATGCGCAGAAAATAGTAGCTGCTGGTGGCAGGCAGAGAGAACCGGAGCACATCGCAGCCGTTATTCAGGGTCTGGCTGGCAGCCACAGCGCCGCCGTCCACGATGACTTCCACCAGCCCGATGGCATTGTCAGTGGGATCGTACAGGTCAACAAAGATGTCTGCCGTATCTCCCACCTGCCAGTTTCCCAGAATGGAGCCCATGGCCCAGCCGTCCAGGGTGTAGGTGATCTCCAGGTCGCTGTCATCGGTGGCGTAGACCCGGTAACTGCCCATGGCATCATACAGGCTGCTTTCCGCCGGAGATGCGGCGAAAACCACTGTCCGTCCGTTTTGCCCCTGGCTGTTGGTGGGCGCGATATGCCAGCCCTTGTCCAGGGCCCGGGTATAGTATTGATAGCCGCTGAGATATCCGGCGGCGGTGCTGGACTGGGTATAGGCGATTTCCATCAGGGTGATGACAGCATCTGCCTCCGCAGAGTAGTGGTCAAAGCCGAAAAAAGTACCATACTGGGTTCCCGGATGGTTCCACTGGCCGATGGCCCCCGGCAGAGCAGCAAGTTCCCCGTAAAAGTCATCCAGCACCTTGGTGGGGTTTTTGCAGGCATCTGCTTCCCAGCTTCGGAAGCCGGGCGTATGGAATACGCTGATGTGGCCGATCTGCATCTGTTCCGGCCAGTTCATTTCAAAGCCGAAGAGGCCGGTGCAGTTTTCTCCGGCAGCTGCAGCGGCTGCCTTGCCGGAGGCCCAGGACTGGCTGACCAGGGAGGCGTTTTCTCCAAGACTGGCGGAGGCGGCGTTGTCAAAACCGTCGCTCAGATCGGTTACAGCAAAAAAATCCATACCGGCACTGGCGGCAGCGGTGAACAGGGCCTGTGGCGTTTCCTGACTGCCGGAAATACTGGAATGGGCGTGGAGCTGGCCGAAGTACAGCTGGGGCCCGCTTTCTTCCGATTCCTCTTCAATAGGGAGGATCCGGAATGGGCCTGTGGGTTCCGTGGCTTCGGTGGGTTCCTCCGGCAGTGCCGGAATGGTGGGATCGGTTGGCTCTGTTGCCGGCTGCGTAGTTTCTTCCGTTGGTTCAGAGGGCGCTTCCGTGGCTTCGGTGGAGGGCTCTGTGGCTGGTGGCTGTGTTGGTTCTGCGGATCCCTCCGTGGCTTCCGTAGGCGCGGAATATGCCTGCGATTCTTCTGGCAGGATTTCTTCTGCAAAGACAGCTGGAATCAGGCAAGAGAGCAAGAACGAAAAAAGAAGTAGCGCAGATAAAAAACGCTGCAAAACAGGTCTGGACATGTTGCCGTCTCCTTGATGAGTGCTTGCAAATAATGAATCAAAGTATACAGCAGAAAAGGAAAATAGACAAGAGATAATTTGCATCAAACAATAAAAAACCGCTGTTTCCGAAGAAACAGCGGCAAAAAGTTTTGGAGAAGTCAGATCAGGGAAACGAATACCGGAAGGATCACGGCGGTGAGCAGGCTGGCCACCACCAGAGACAGGCTGCTGACAGCGCCTGCCAGGGGGCTGATCTCGTTGGCGCGGGTAGTGCCGATGACATGTCCGGAGGTGCCGAGGGCAACACCCTGGGCAATGGGATCCGTCAGACGGAACAGCTTGCAGAAGGCCGGGCCCATCACATTGGCGAAGATTCCGGTGAACACAATGGCGGCGGTGGTGACGCCGGGCATGCCGCCGGACATCTCGCTGAGCACCACGCCGATGGCAGTGGTGATGGATTTGGGCAGCAGGGATACCGTAAGTACCGATTCAAAGCCGGCAAGCATGCCGAACAGCAGGATCATCACCAGACAGGAAACGGCGCCGGCGGTGACACCGGCGGCAATGGCCCACAAATTCTTCTTCAGCAGCTGGAACTGCTCATACATGGGCACTGCCAGACAGATGGTGGCGGGGGTCAGCAGCCAGGAAAGGCTGGACATACCAGCTTGGTAGGTTTTTACGGACACCCCGGAAACCTGCAGGAACAGCAGCACCAGGATCACGGCGATGAGGATGGGATTCAGCAGGGGGGATCTCAGCTTTTGCTGCAGCTTCTGGCCCAGAAGGAAGAAAACCAGGGTCAGCGCCACAGGCAGGATCCCGATGGAAAGCAGATCAGCCACGGTTTTTGCCTCCCTTCTTCAGAAGCAGCTGGGTCAGACCGCCGCTGATGCCGAAGGTCAGCAGAGTGGAGGCGGCCAGCAGCAGCACGATGGGCAGCAGCCGGGGCTGGATAAGGCTCCAGTTGTCCACGATGCCCACCGCGGGGGAGACAAACAGCAGTGCCATAATAGAGATCAGAAAGGCAGAAACCTCCTTCACCTGCTGCGGCTTTACGATGCCCAGGCAGAGGGCGGCAAACAGCAGGGCCAGTCCCCAGACAGACGCCGGGATGGGCAGGGGGATGATCCGCTGAAGGGCTTCACCAGCCAGGGTGAAGCCCAGTATGATACAGAATTGAGACAGATATTTCATATGTGTTTCTCAGACAGGGCAGCGCCGATGCGCTGCAGGTTTTCTTCACTCTTTTCCCGGTTGCGCCGCAGGTATTCCTGGAACAGAATGTCCATCAGCACCAGCTGTGCGACCTTGGCGGGAATGGAACCGAACTGGAAGGGCGTCTCATTGGAGCCGCAGTACAGCACGATGTCTGCCAGCTGGGCAGCGGGAGATTTGGGATACCGGGTCACAAGAACAGTGGGGATCTTATGGACCTTTGCCAGTTCCAGCACAGCAATACCGTTGTGGGTGGCGCCGGAGTAGGAAAACAGCACGATGGCATCGGTGGGATCAGCGGTGGCAGCGGCAGATACCTGGGTGTGGGAATCGCTGACAGCCACAAACTTGTTGGTGATGGTGCTGAACAGGTGGGCCAGCTCCTGGGCCATGATCATACTGCCGCCGGAGCCCATGCAGAATACCCGGTTGGATTTTTCAAACAGGGCGACGGCTGCTTCGAGATCCTTCGGCTGCAGCAGATCCAGTGTCTGCTGAATTGCCTCCTGGGAAAGCTGTCCGGCGGAAATGCTGCGTCCCTCCAGAGAATCGGAGGCCACCTGGCGGTCCCGGATCCGACCGGTGGAGGTGGCGGTATGCTTGGCGATCTCCATTTTGAAGGCGTTGAAGCCCTTCAGCGCCAGGGAACGGCAGAAACGGGAAACCGTGGCCTCTGCCACGCCACATTCCTCCGCCAGCTGGGTGATGGACATAAACTGCACCTGGCTGTACTGGGACAGTACATAGTCTGCCACCTTCCGTTCTGCAGCAGAGAGCTGATAGTAGGAAGAATGGAGCCGCTCCAGAATATTGATATTACGTTCGTTCATCCGCAAACCCCTTTCTTATCAGGATGGGGGATGGAAGCAGTCCATCCCTCGGATGCGTATTATTCGCCCAGAACCTCGGTCATCATCTGATCCACCAGGATCAGGCAGCGGGGCACATGGAAGGGACCCTTGAAGGTGGAACCCTTGCAGGCAGGCTGGGTGGGCTTGCCATCCCGGCGCAGGTAACCGTACCACTCACCGTACTCGTCGGCAAAGCACTTCTTGCAGTAATCCAGGATCTGATAGAAGATGTCCAGATACTTCTCGTCCTTGGTATCGCGGTAGATCATCATGGAAGCGATCAGTGCCTCGTTGTGGGGCCACCACAGCTTCATGTCATGCTCGTAAGCTTCGGGAGGATTGCCCAGGCAGTCCATGAAGTACAGAATGCCGCCGAATTCATCGTCCCAGCCCTTGGAGAAGGCCATGTCAAAGACATGGATGGCCTTCTTGTGCAGCTCGGCATCGCCCACATCGTTGGCGTAGTCCATCAGGAACCAGGAGCACTCGATGTCATGGCCGGGGTTCACCATACGGCCTTCGGTGACATGGAGCCGGGGAGTGCCGTCCAGAGCAACGCTCTCCAGGGTAACGCCCAGGTCTTCCTTGACGTGGTAGTTGAAGATGTCTTCCACACATTCCTTGGCGCGGGCGTCGTAGACATCCTTCATTTCGGGATCGACCCGCTTCATAACGCCGGTGACGTTCAGAATGATCATGGGAATACCCAGGGCACGGCCGGTGCGGGTGGACTTGGGGCCCATACCGGTGGGATCTGCCATGCCATGGTTCAGATTCCAGTACATGTCATAGGCGCGGCGGGCCCGGAGCAGGTGCTCCCGCTCACCGGTAACGCCGTAGTATTCGGCGTTGGCGATGCAGTAGAAGGCTTCAGAGTAGCAGTAACGGCGCTGGCGCAGGGGGGTGCCGTCTGCTTCCACGGTAAAGTACAGGCGGCCGTCGGCATCATGGTTGACGCAGTGCTCTTCCAGGAAGTCGATGCAGCTCTTGGAGAACTTCAGCCAGTCCTCCCGGATACCGTAAATTTTGCACAGGTAAGCGTAGGTCCAGCCGCAGCGGCCCTGCATCCACACGCTCTTGTCGGTGGAGTAGACCTGGCCTGCGCGGTCCAGACAGGTGGTGACACCGCCGTTGACATGATCCCAGCCGTTTTTCAGCCAGAAATCAGCGACGTTCGTCAGCTGGTTGCGGATCCACTGGCGCTCAGCCAAAAACTTTTTACGATCCATGATGATTCCTCCGTTAATATAAGTATAGTTGTATTATATATGGATTGCGCCGGAGTTGCAAGGGCTTCCGGCATTTTGTTTTTTCGCCAAAGGGTGACAGGCGGGGAAAAGTGTGCTATAATGGCCCCATTCCACCTGGGAGGTAAGTGCCATGTTCCGCAATATTCTTCGTCCTGACAGTCCGCTGATGATCACCATGACCCAGATCACAGACTGCATTTTCCTCAGCCTGTTCTGGCTGGTGGGCTGTTTCCCTGTCCTTACCGCAGGCACGGCCACGGCAGCCATGTATGATGCGGTGTATCATGCTTTCCGGAAAGGGGAGAAGCACAGCTGGCAGCGGTTTTTCCATGCATTCAAACAGAACCTGAAGCCGGGCCTGGTGCCCACGGTGGTTTTTCTGGCAGCAGCTGCGCTGCTTGTCCGGCTCGGTATCCTTGCCTGGAACCAGGCGGTCTACGGCAATCTCTCCTGGGGCATATTTGCAGCCATTGCCTTTTTCCTGCTGGTGCTGCTGGGGATCGGCAGCATTGTGTTCCCCCTGCTGTCCCGGTTTGAAACGGGAACGGTGCAGCTGTTTTCCAACACTGTCCGGCTGGGTCTTGCCAATCTGCCGCTGACCTTGGGTCTTGCGCTGGTGAATGCTGTGGTGATTTTTCTGTGCATCCGCTACATTGTGACCCTGTTTTTCCTGCCGGCGCTGGGTGCGCTGCTGTCCACCCTGTTCATCGAGCCCATGCTGAAGCCTTATATGCCCAAAGAAGACGAGTGACAACCTCCAAAGGCTTTCCCCGGGGTGGTGCTCCGCGCGGCGAATCAGAATCCACATGATTGTCTGTGGCAATCATTCCATAATGTGTTGTCTGTCACCACAATCGGCTTTTCGGAACCGAGTGTGGTGACTGATGAGGAATGCCGATGTTTCAGACCTGCACATTGGCTTTCCCTCATCCGTCAGCCCTTTGGGCTGCCACCTTCCCCCAGGGGAAGGCTTTTTTATTTTACCAGACTGGGGATAATGGCTGCCAGATTCTCTGCCAGAGTGGCATGTCCCCGGGCGGTTAAGTGCATGTAGTCCACGGTGTTGAACTCGCAGCCCATAGCCTCGGCATCCAGGAAATGTGCGCCGGTGAGGTCACACTGTTCCTTATAGTACTTGGCCAGCTCCCGGGACTTCTCCACACAGCCGGTGCCCATGGTGGCGGCAACGTCGCTTTTCAGCATGCCTTCACCGATGTGAGGCGGTGCGATGACCAGAATGTTGGGCCTTTTGCCGCCCCAGCACTCCGTGGCCTGGGCCTTTTTCACCAGCCGGGCCATACCGATGCCGATGCAGGCGGCGCTGGCATAGAAACGGTCCTTGGTATCGTTGGTGCCCAGCATGATCACCAGCAGATCCACGGTTTCATGGCTTTTCAGACAGGGATAGATGTAATCCAGTGCGCTCAGACCTTCGTGAATGGGATCGTCGAAGCAGGTGGTGCGGCCGGAAAGGCCCTCCTCGATCACCAGATATTCTTCGCCCAGGTGCTTCTGCAGCAGACGGGTCCAGCGCTGCTCTTCGGTGAAGCGGATGCCGCCGTCTAAGCAGTCGGCAGGGTCGGCGCAGTAGCCATGGGTGTTGGAATCGCCCAGGCAGACGATATGCTTTTTCATCAGAAAAACCTCCCGAAAACACAGAATTGTATAGAATAAGTATATCATAGAAAACGGTAAATGAAAGTTTTTTTCCTTCGTCATAATACAAAAAATGGAAACCCCTTATTTGTAAGCAATTTACAAATCGTTTTCGCCCCGGAAATTATTTCCCTGCAACGGTTGACTTTACCCCCGCTTTGAACTAATATAATCATGGTAATTGTCGCAGAATCCGGAAAATTTTTTTCATACAAAATGACAAAGTTTGACCGTTTTTTGCGAACCGAATATGGCTCTGCCGGTGGCGACACCGTTGAGCATATACATTAAATTATTAGGAGGAAAACAAATGAAGAAGATCATTGCACTTCTGCTGGCCCTGGCCATGGTGCTGTCTCTGGCAGCTTGCTCTGTCGAGAAGGTCGAAGAGCCCGCTCCCACCGAGGCTCCCAAGGCTGAGGCTCCCGCTGCTACCGAAGCTGCCGGCCCCGCACCCGTTGAAATCTCCCTGTGGACCTTCCCCGTAGGTCAGTGGGGCGAAGAAGCCACCGTTAATGGCTGGATCGAAGCTTTCACTGCCAAGTATCCCCACATCACTGTCAACGTTGAGTACCTGGACTATCAGGCTGGCGACGACAAGCTGAACACCGCTATCGAAGGCGGCCAGGCTCCCAACCTGATTTTTGAGGGTCCCGAGCGTCTGATCGCTACCTACGCCGCCAAGGGCCTGCTGCTGGACATCTCCAACCAGCTGAACACCGATGCCGGCAAGCAGCTGTACCCCTCCATCGTGAACACCTGCTCCATCGATGGCAAGCTGTACGCATACCCCATCTCCCAGACCGCTCACTGCATGGCCATCAACTATGATCTGTTCGAGGCTGCAGGCGCTCTGGAGCACATCAACGAAGAAGCTCACACCTGGAAGTCCGTTGACGATTTCTTCGCTGCTGTTCAGAAGGTTTATGACTATCAGAATGGCGAGAAGAACGTTCTGGCTATCTACTGCGGCAACCAGGGCGGTGACCAGGGTACCCGTCACATGATCTCCAATGTTGCCGGCGGCACCCAGTGGTCCAACCCCGAGCACACCAAGTTCACCGTTGCCAACGAGGCCAATGCTGAGGCTCTGGCTCGCCTGAAGGCTCAGGACGGCGTTATCTTCGATCCCTCCATCGTTGGCGGCGACGAGTACCTGCTGTTCCTGCAGGGTCAGCTGGGCATGGCTACCTGCTGGAATGCTACTCTGCACGCAAACAGCCAGGATATGATCGATGCCAACGAGTGGACCCTGTTCCCCATGGCATTCCCCTCTGACTCCACTCCCGACCTGGCCGGCGGCTTCTACTGCCTGGGCATCTTCGACAACAAGGACGATGCTAAGGACGAGGCTGCTCAGCTGTTCATCGAGTTCATCGGTTCCGATGAGATCTACAAGGAAGCTGTTCTGGCCGCTGGTCAGTGGGCTACCCGTGACATCGGCAACATCTACGAGGGCAACGAGCTGATGACCACCTACGGTATGTTCGCTCCCATGTTCGGTGACTACTACCAGATCACCACCAACTGGGCTACCTTCCGTACTGAGATGTGGAACGCCCTGCAGCGCATCGGCACCGGCGATGGCACTCCCGAGTCCATCCTGGCTGAGCTGCAGACTGTTGAAGCTAACTCCAACATTGGCTAATATAGTTTAATTCCGCATAACTGCACATAATTTAAGCCCCTTCCCTTTCGAGGGGAGGGGCTTTTGTGTAAACCTGAAAGAAGCATAAGAAAAGTGAATAGGTATTGTGTCCGCCCTGCGGACAGGCGCCTAAAATGTGTGTTGTGAAAAAATGTGTCATCCCGAGGCCCCAACGGGGCCGTGGGGATCTCCCGGCAGGCATTTCTGATTTGTTTCAATGTTTCGTGGAGAAACGTTGTACCGGGAGATTGCCACGTCGCCGCCTTTGGGGCGGCTCCTCGCAATGACACCAGGTCTTTGGACATAGTTCTGGGCATCCCGGCGTCCAAACTGAGGGGACGCAAGATTTATTCACTTTTCTTTTTTGAGAGTACGAAAGGAGGATATCCTTGGCAAACAAAAATATTGTTCTGAACATGAAGAGCCGCAAGCTGATGATGCGGGAAACGGTTACTTCCTATCTGTTCCTGACTCCCTTCCTGCTGTTCTTCGTGGGATTTGTTATTTATCCCATGTTCATGTGTATCCGTACCAGTTTCTTTGAATCCACACTGGGTGAGAAGGATGTTTTCATCGGTCTTGAAAACTACCGCACCCTGTACAATGATCCTGTTTTCTGGAAAGCACTGAAAAACACAATGATCATTGTGTTCGTTTCCGTGCCTGTCACCTGCGCCTTCTCCCTGTGGGTGGCCTCCGCCATCGCCAAGATGCCTGTGATCGCCACTTCCGCTTTCCGCTGCATCTTCTACCTGCCTGTGGTCACCGGCTCCGTTGCCGTTACCGTGGTGTGGAAGTGGATGTACAACAACTACTACGGCATCTTCAATTTCCTGGGTAAGGAAATGGGCCTGATCGAAAAGAATATCAACTGGCTGGGCGATGAAAAGTATGCCCTGTGGTGTATCATTCTGATCCTGCTGACCACCTCCGTGGGCCAGCCCATCGTCCTCTACGTTTCCGCTCTGGACAATGTCGACAAGTCTCTGGTAGAGGCTGCCGAGGTTGACGGTGCTACCCCCATGCAGGCCTTCTGGAAGATCAAGTGGCCCCAGATGATGCCCACCACTCTGTACATCCTGGTCATCACCACCATCAACTCCTTCCAGTGCTTCGCGCTGATCCAGCTGCTGACTGCCGGTGGTCCCAACAACTCCACCATGACCATCATGTACTATATCTACTACAACGCCTTCAAGCTGTATAAGTACGGCTACGGCAACGCAATGGGTGTTATTCTGGCCATCATCATCGCCATTCTGTCTGCCGTCCAGTTCAAGCTGGGCGAGGAAAAGTAAGGAGGTGCGGATATGAAGAATCCTGAGCGTTTGGATAATAAATTAAACGGTGAGAAGATCTATTCCATTTTCTCTTATGTCGTGGTTATCATATTTGCATTCCTGTTCACCTTCCCCCTGTACTGGATCATTACCGGTACCTTCAAGACCAAGGTTGAGATTCTGGCAACAGAACCCGTCTGGTGGCCCAGCGAGTGGGTGCTGACCAACATCGAAAACCTGATGAGCAAGCGGTCTGCCCCCCTGTTCGATTTCACCATTCCCGCCCTGAAGATCTCCGCCTTTGGCTACGTCTTTAAGCTGGGCAGCGCCATCACCATCACCGGTCCCACGGTGCCTGCCGCCATCCGCTGGCTGGTGAACACCGTGTTCATGTCCGTTACTTCCATGCTGCTGACCTGCCTGACCGCCGCCATGGCCGGTTATGTTCTGGCCAAGAAGCGGTTCTGGGGCAAGACCCTGATCTTCACTCTGGTGGTCTGCGCCATGGCTCTGCCCAAGCAGGTCATTCTGATCCCTCTGGTTCGGGAAATGTCTGCCCTGAACCTGTATGACACCATCTGGGCCGTTATCTTCCCCATCGTGGGCTGGCCCTTCGGTGTGTTCCTGCTGAAACAGTTTGCTGAGGGCATCCCCACCGAAATGGTGGAAGCCTGCCGCATCGACGGCGCTTCTGAGTGGCGGACCTTTACCGATGTCATGTTCCCCATGATCAAGCCCGGTGTTGGCGCCTGTGCCATCTTCACCTTCATCAACTCCTGGAATGATTACTTCATGCAGCTGATCATGCTGACCTCCACCAAGAACCTGACCATTTCTCTGGGCATCGCCACCATGCAGGCAGAAAACGCAACTGACTTTGGTCTGCTGATGGCCGGTTCCGCTCTGGCTTCCGTGCCCATCATCATCGTGTTCCTGATCTTCCAGAAGTACTTTACCAAGGGCATCACCATGGGTGCCGTTAAGGGTTAATATCCACTTCAATAAGGAGAATTGAATTATGAAGAACATCAAGAAGTATGAAGGCATTATCCCCGCCCTGTACGCCTGCTATGACGACAATGGTGCCGTTTCCATCGAGCGTACCAAGGCTCTGACCCAGTGGTTCATCGACCAGGGTGTCAACGGCCTGTACGTCGGCGGTTCCTCCGGAGAGTGCATCTACCAGACCAAGGACGAGCGTAAGGCCGTTCTGGAAGCTGTCATGGAAGTGGCCCGCGGCAAGATCACCATCATCGCCCACATCGCCTGCAACAATACCGCAGAATCCTGCGAACTGGCTGCCCATGCCGAGAGCCTGGGCGTTGACGCCATCGCCTCCATTCCTCCCATCTACTTCAAGCTGCCCCCCTATGCCATTGCCAAGTACTGGAATGACATGAGCGCCGCTGCTCCCAACACCGAGTTCATCATCTACAACATTCCCCAGCTGGCAGGCGTGGCTCTGACCACCAGCCTTCTGAATGAAATGATGAAGAACCCCATGGTTGTCGGTGTCAAGAATTCCTCTCCCGCTACCCAGGACATCCAGATGTGGCGTGACGAGGCCATCAAGCAGAACCGGGAATTCGTTGTTTTCAACGGTCCCGACGAGCAGCTGATCTCCGGTCTGGTGATGGGCGCTACCGGCGGCATCGGCGGCACCTACGGTGCTATGCCCAAGCTGTACCTGAAGCTGTACGAGCTGGTGAAGACCGGCGACCTGGTCACCGCTCTGGACATCCAGAACGAGTGCTGCCGCATCATCTACAAGCTGTGCTCTGCCCACGGCAACATGTACGCTGTTATCAAGGAGTGCCTGCGCAAGCTGGGCGGCCCCGACTGTGGCTCCGTCCGCGCACCTCTGGCTGAGCTGATCGATGCTGACGCTGTCGTCGTTGACGAGGCTGTGGCTATGATCCAGGCTGCCCTGGCAAAGTATTGCTAAACCACTTTTCGCCGCCGGGGATCCTCCCCGGCGGCTGTTTTTTAAGTTTTCACCCGTAGGGGTGGGTTTCCAACCTGCCCGGGAAAGTGTGTTGCCCATGCGGGAGGGGTAAAAACCCTTCCCTACAGAATATATTACGTTTCAGCGGAGAAAAGCATGGACTTTTTAGAACCCTTACAGATCATCTGGGATTACCTGGGGATGCATCAGACCCCCACAAAAGCGGACTGTATCGTCGGCTTCGGTAATTTCAATACCAATATCGCCCGCCGGGCGGCAGAACTGTATCACCAGGGCTATGCCCCGAAGATCCTGTTCACCGGAGGTCTTGGCCGGAATACCACCCGCCTCTTTACGGAGCCGGAGGCTGTCCGGTTTGCAAAGGTAGCCATGGAATGCGGCGTTCCGGAATGTGACATTATCCTGGAGGATAGGTCCACCAACACCAAGGAAAACATTGACTTTATGCGGGAAATTTTCGAAAAGCAGGGAATTCCCCATGACCATGTGCTGGGTGTCCACCAGCCCTTCATGGAGCGGCGGATCTGCGCAGCCCTGGGTGTCTACTGGCCGGAACTGAACTTTACCGTCACCTCTCCCCAGGTCACAATCCCGGAATATCTGGCCTCTGCCAAAGAGCAGGGCATGACGGAAAATGCTGCGATTTCTGTGATCGTCGGTGACTTCCAGCGGATGGACCTGTATGCAAAGCTGGGCTATCAGGTTCCCCAGGAGATTCCCGAAGAGGCATGGCATGCTTTCCATGCTCTGGTGGCCATGGGCTACGACAAACAGCTTGCAAAGTAATTCCTTTGTGAAAAAGTGTAAAAAAGTAATCGATAATGCTATTGCGAACTGTTCAGTTTGTGATATAATATCAACATACATAATAAATAAGGAGGAACTTCCTATGCAGTACTTAGGCGTTGAATATTCCATTAAGCATGCCCCCAAGCTGGATCCCACCTTCATTCCCTTCGGTGTGTGGCGCGCTGCCTACCTGAAGGATGCCAAGAAGCCCATTGCCATCGCTGTTGAGCGCGACAATGGCCAGATCTCCGTCCACAAGACCTTTATCCACGGTACCCCCGAAATGGCTGCTGCTGACTACCGTTATGTGGAGCGCTATGTGAAGTTCCTGCTGTGGTCCATCGGCGGCTTCAAGGTCTACATCTGCGGCTGCTCCGACCTGGCTCAGAAGCTTCAGGCTGCCTACAAGGTAGGCGGCGAGCGTGAGTTCGACTTCACCTTTGTTGACCAGCTGTTTGAGAAGGTTCTGGAGATCATCGATCTGCCCCTGGAAGAGTGCCCCGCTGCCAACGAGACCGCTATGCCCATGGGCGGCCACATGGACGGCTGCCGCATCGGCTTCGATGCCGGCGGATCCGACCGCAAGGTCTCCGCTGTTATCGACGGCGAGTGCGTCTACTCCGAAGAAGTTATCTGGTTCCCCAAGCTGAAGGAGGATCCCGATTACCACTATGAGCACATCCTGGAGGCCTTCAAGACTGCTGCTTCCAAGATGCCCAGAGTGGATGCCATCGGCGTTTCCTCTGCCGGTGACTACATCGACAACGAGCCCCGCGTTGCCTCCCTGTTTATCAAGGTTCCCCGTGAAAACTGGGACAAGGTCAAGACCATCTACACCCGCGCTGCTGCTGCCATCGGTGATGTTCCCCTGGTAGTTGCCAACGACGGCGACGTTTCCGCTCTGGCCGGTGCCATGGGCCTGGGCAAGGGCAAGATGATGGGTCTGGCCATGGGTACTTCCGAGGCCGTTGGCTATGTCGATGCTGACAAGAACGTTCTGGGCTGGATCAACGAGCTGGCCTTTGCACCTGTTGACCTGCAGGAAGGCGCAATGCAGGACGAGTGGTCCTTTGACTTCGGTGTCGGCTGCAAGTACTTCTCCCAGGATGCCGTCATCAAGCTGTGCCCCGCTGCCGGTATCGAGCTGGATCCCGAGCTGTCTCTGGCTGACAAGCTGAAGGCTGTTCAGAAGCTGATGGAGGCTGACGATCCCAGAGCACAGGCTATCTTCGAGACCATCGGTGCCTACTTCGGCTACACCGTGGTTCTGTACTCCCAGTTCTACGATCTGGACTACATCATGCTGATGGGCCGTGTCATGTCCGGCAAGGGCGGCGATACCATTCTGCGTGTCACCAACCAGATCCTGACAGAAGAGTATCCCGAACTGGCTGCCAAGTGCACCGTCACTCTGCCCGATGAGAAGATGCGCCGCGTCGGCCAGGCCGTTGCTGCTGCATCCCTGCCCCAGATCAAGTAATCTTACCAGTTCAAAAGCACCCGCTGTAAGCGGGTGCTTTTTCTGCACAAATTTACGGAAATTAACTGTTTTTCCGATAAAGAAACGAATTTTACCGTTGCAAACCGGGAAAAACTATGCTACAATGTCCGGGAAATTTGAACTTAGGAGAGAAAGATGCTCAGAAAATATCTGCTTGTATTTCTGGTTTCTATGGTGCCGCTGATCGAACTTCGCGGTGGCGTGCCCATTGCCGTGGGCATGGGACTGGATTATTTTAAAGCCCTCATTGTCTGCGTTATTGGCAATATGCTGCCTGTGCCTGTCATCTACTTCTTTGCCCGCAAGGTGCTGGAGTGGGGCCGGGACAAAAAATATATCGGGAAGTTCTTCACCTACTGCATTGAAAAAGGTGAGCACGGCGGCCAGAGGCTGACAGCCAGGGCAGGCCGGGGCGGCTTGTTTATTGCCCTGATGCTGTTCGTTGGTATTCCCGTGCCCGGCACCGGTGCCTGGACAGGAACGCTGGCAGCATCCTTTCTGAACATGGGCATCAAATCCACATCCCTGGCGGTTTCCCTGGGTGTGGTCATTGCCGGAATCATCATGGGTGTTGTCAGCATGACGGGCATCCATGTGCTGGGATTATAAATCTGGAGGTAAGAATTATGGAAAATTGTCTGTTCTGCAAGATTATTGCCGGGGATATCCCCTCTGCGAAGGTCTGGGAGGATGACCTGTGCTATGCTTTCCGGGATATCGCGCCCCAGGCACCCACCCACATTCTGGTGGTGCCCAAGGCCCACATCGACAGTGTTAACGGCATCACTGTGGAAAACAGCGCTGTGGTGGCCCATATTTTCGAGGTGATCCCCCAGATTGCCAAGGCAGAAAATCTGGAAGGCGGCTACCGTGTGGTGTCCAACTGTGGGGCCGATGCTGGTCAGACCGTATTTCATCTGCACTTCCACATCCTGGGCGGAAAGAAACTGGCCCTGGAAATGGCATAAAGTATTGATGGGAGGGTCTGTGCCCTCCCATTTTTCTTGACATCTGAATCCTGTCTGCTATAATAATGGTAGTCGCAAAACAAATAAGTCTTCGGGGAGCCGGATGCATCCGGCTGAGAGTGGGATATGTTGCCCTGACCCGTGAACCTGATACGGTTAGTACCGTCGGAGGGAAAGATGCATATATGGGATACCTTTTGTGTCGCATTGCACCTGGACGGTTTGCAATGCGGCAATTTCATTTTTGGAGGTATTCTCATGCAAAACAAAACACATCAAAACATCCGGGCGCTGACGGAAGGCGCCGTGCTTGTGGGTCTGGGTTTCGTGCTCAGCTTCGTCAAGCTCTATGAACTGCCCAACGGCGGCAGTCTGACTCCTGCCATGTTTCCCATCCTGCTCTACGGCCTGCGGTGGGGCCTGGCCCGGGGCCTGGGAGCCGGATTTGTTTTCGGCCTTATGCAGCTGCTGTTTGACGGCGCCTATGCCTGGGGCTGGCAGTCCATGATCCTGGACTATCTGCTGGCCTTTACCCCTCTGGGCCTGACGGGTCTGTTCAAAGGAAAGGCCTGGGGTATTTTCCCCGGTACAGTTATCGGCTGTGTGGGCCGGTTTGCGGTGCATTATGTATCCGGTGTCACCATTTATAAGATCATCGAGCCTACGGCCATTCCCGGCATCGGCACCTTTGATAATGCAGCCCTGTATTCCATTGTCTACAACGGCAGCTATATGCTGCCCAACATGCTGCTGGCCCTGGCCCTGGCAGCCCTTCTGTATAAACCCATGAAGCGGTTTTTCGCAGGCAGTGATATTCAGAAATAAGAAAAGGCGGCAGGTTACCTGCCGCCTTTTTCTATGGGAAATAGAAATATGACTATGTAGGGGAGGGTCTTGACCCTCCTTTAACGTAACGTTGTTTGAGCAACACCGTTTCCTGTATGCCCGTATTACCCGACATAATCATTCTGCGTATTATTTTGATGGGCTTAGGGAGGGTCAAGACCCTCCCCTACGGTTGCTTACTCTGCGAAAACGGATTTGCTGTTCATTTGCACTGCCTGGTATAGAACCTGTGCTGCTTCTCCCCGGGTGAGGACAGCCTCCGCATCCAATGCAAAGCCGTTATCGGCCAGAGTGGTCATTGCGGTTTGTGCCCAGACGGGCAGTGTGGACTCCGCTGCAGTTTCTGCATCCTCCTGCATGGCCACCCGCAGATCCAGTGCATTTTGCAGCATCACTGCGGCTTCCGCGCCGGTGATGGGTGTATCTGCGCCGAATACCTCCTGTTCCGGCAGGCCGGCAGTCAGACCGGAGCGGACGGCGGCAGCCAGATAGGGCTGAAGCCAGACAGGAATTTCATCGGTATAGCCTGTGAGGGCAGTATCTTCCTCCGCAGGAATGTCCAGGGCCTTCACCAGCATGGTGACGAATTCCCCACGGGTGACTTCCTTTTCCGGATGGAAGCAGGGCTTTCCTGCCAGCCGTTCCCCGGCGAAAATGCCGGTGTTGCGCATCCATTCAGCAGCGAAACGGCATTCTTTGCCCATGGTGTCGGTGTATTGGGTGGCATCTGAGGGCTTGAGGATATTGATGGTGACAGTTGCCTCCCGGCTGACCTTTCCGGCAGGATCCGCAGCAGTGAAGGTGAAGGAATCTACACCTACTTTGTTCTTTTTGGGGGCATAGGTGAAGCTGCCGTCCTGGTTCAGGGTCAAAGTGCCCCGTTTGGGCTGCCGGGTGACGGTGAAGGTCAGTGCCTGCCCTTCCGGGTCGTTGACTTTCAGCTTGCCGGTGACTTCCAGATTCTTATAGGTTTCCATGGCAAGATCCTCGGCAATGGGCGCCTTATCCTCCTTGCCCCGGATGGAAATGGTCATGGCGGCAGAGGGCGCCACGCAGTCTGCATAAATGGGCAGGTATTCCACCATGGCGCTGCGGTCAGTCTCTGTCCGCAGGGGACAGAAGGTCATCTGAGCCACCTGCTCAGCAGTAAGGATATCGCCTTCCCGAAGCACACGGGTGCCCAGCATCATCGTGCCGGTATTCGCCTCCGGCAGGCCGGTGATGCAGATACCGGTGACGGCATTTTCCGAAGAAAAGTCCCCGGCGGAGAAGCAGTAAACACTGTCGCAGTCGGTTTCTGCTGCGGCAGCAGGAAGAACTGCGCCGCCAAGACACAAAACAGCTGTCAGGGCGGAAAGAAAACGGATTCGTAACATAAATCAACCTCCAGAAAAAGATTTCCGGTGGTATTGTTTGCCAGTGCTGGCAGAATTATTCACACTTTGCCACAAAAAAGCCGCCCCGGTTTCCGGGGCGGTTTCTGTCAGTGGTCGCAGTTTGCGGCGGTGTATTCTATGGATAGCAGTTCGTCGGTGCGGCTGTTCAGTACGATTTCTGCGGTACCCACCCGGGTCAGAGCTTCATGCTTGGAGGCCGGTGTTTTTTTCAGCGGCCACAGGGTGTCCATGTCGGCATCGGTATCCGCCGCATAGTAGGCCACATGGTAGGTAACTTCCCGGCCCAGGAATGCCTTGTAGGCGGATTCGATGATGGCAACGGAGGGGCCGTTGATGCCGCCATCGGTTTCCTCCAGAATAAACTCGTGCATCTGCTGGTTTCTTTCGATCCGTTCTTCTGTGGTGTAGCCGGTGGTGAGGGAGGTGTTGTCATAATGATAAAACAGGTATCCGGTGACACAGCCGCAGCCGAAAACAAAGAGGATCACCAGCAGGGCGATCTGCCTGGCGGAGAACAGGGCCTTGCTTTCCGGCTCACAGGGAGGTGCTTCCGTGCTGGGATCCGGGCCATAGGTCAGTTTCAGCCGGCGGGTGATGGGCTGCATGAAGGCCAGGAATATGGTCAGCACTACAGATTCGATGGGGAACATGAAGAGATTCTTGATGATCTGGGGCACGGTGAGCACATAGCTGGCGCCGCCCATCATCAGCTTATAATAGAGCATCATAATGGGGGTCTGCAGGAATACGTTGACAAACAGGCAGATGCAGAACCGGCTTAAGATCACACGGGTGGGGGTTACTTTTGCCCGGTACAGGAACAGGGCAAAGATCATACTGCCTGCGATCTCCGTCAGCGCAAAAGGCGGGAAATAGACATCGCCGCTGATGAGCACGCCCAGCACATCAGAAATCACGGCGGAAACGGCAGCCACCACCGGCCCGAAGACCATAGCGCCCAGAGCGTTGACAACGAAAGCGGTGTTGATCTTGAGGTTAGGTGCCAGGGGAATGGCCACCAGCTTCATTGCCACCCGAAGGGCGATCATCAGCGCGGCGAATACCAGCATTTTGGTGTCCTTCAGCTCTGCGGCAGCGTCCTGCCAGTAGGCACGGCTGAAGGGGGTCTTGTAAAGGTTGTTTGTTTTGTTGACTTTGGACATGGATTTTCCTCCTTTTTGGGCAGATAAATCCACTGCCCCCAGGAAGCAAAGAAAATGAAACTCCCCCAACAGCGGCAGCCGCAGGGGGAGTGTGAGTATCCTTTGCGTATGGTTTCCATGAAACGGAAGATCCTGTGTGGCGCAGCGGGTGCGGTGACCCCACCGCGAGCAAGTGCTCTTCGTCTGCCATACAACTCCCCATTCTGGCAGCACTTTACGCGGGGTCTCCTACTCTGTACCCGTTCAGTATACAGGAAATGGAAGAGAATGTAAATATGGGCAGGCAAAAAATAATCTTTTACCGAAAGGCCTTAAAAATCCGGAATAAAGCCCTGATCTGCGGAGTCTCCTTCCTGGGTGAAGCCCTCCAGCTCGTTTAAGTACATCCAGCTTAAAACGGCATCATATTCCTCATCCGTCACCCGGCGGTCAAGGGGCGCAGGCAATCTGCCCATGGGGGTGTACTGCCGCATGAGGCTCACCAGCACTTCGCCGGGGGCAAAAGTGGATCCGATCCAGTCCAGCACCTTCAGCGAATTGTCCACATGCCCCGGCAGGATCAGATGGCGGATGATAACACCGCGCACCACCTTGTCTCCCTCCCACTGCACAGGGCCGACCTGCCGCACCATCTCCCGGATGGCGCTTTTGGCTTTGGGGAAATAGTCTGCGGCGCCGGAAAGGGCTTTGGCAAGCCGTGCTTCTGCGTATTTGAAATCCGGAAGATAAATATCCACCTTCCCCTCCAGCTGCCGCAGCGTTTCCACACTTTCGTAGCCGCCGCAGTTGTAAACCACCGGCACCGGAAGCTTCGGTGACAGGGCAGGGAGGATGTCGGGCAGAAAATGGGTGGGGGTCACGAGATCGATATTTTCTGCACCCTGGGCGATGAGGTCTTCGAACAGGGCCCGAAGCTGCACAGAATCCATGGTCTGTCCCACCGCACCGCCACTGATGGCGGCATTCTGGCAGTATTTACACCGCAATGTGCAGCCGCCGAAGAACACGGCACCGCTGCCGCCGCTGCCAGCCAGGGCAGGTTCTTCCCATTTGTGGAGCATGGCTTTCGCCACCAGTGCGGTGCCGGGGCAGCCGCAGAAACCGACCTGTCCGGCGCTTCTGTCCGCGCCGCACTGCCGGGGACAAAGCTTGCAGTTTGCATAATCCATAGAAACACATCCTTTGCCTATTAAGATAGCAGTTTTTTTGCCTTTTCTCAACCCCGGGTTTACGCAGAAGAAAATTTGTGCTATGATACATTATTATGAATCGGTAAACGATCGTTTATATGAGCAGAAGGATATGTGCTGCCGGGTATCGACAACCACTGTCATGGCGAGGAGCGAAGCGACGTGGTGACCGAAGGAAATACCTTTCGGTGCAATCTCCCGGAATGCAGTAATAAATCGGAAAACCTTCGATGAATGGTTTGTTTTGGTGAAATCCGTCTGTTGATCTGCTTTTCAGATCGTTCCATTGTACCAGGAGATTGCCACGCCAGTCTGAGGACTGGCTCGCAATGACATGGTAATCGGGAATGGGCTGCAAAGCCATGACTGCATGGATAAACGATCATTTTTCCAAGAAGGGTGCTGTTATTATGGAAATCCGTCTGGCATGCAAAACCGATATCCCCGGTATGATTGAACTGCTGAAGCAGGTGGGAGAAGTCCACCATAAGATCCGTCCCGACCTGTTCCGGGGCGGTGCCCAGAAATACAATGAAGCGGATCTGGAAGAACTTTTGCAGGATGAACTGCGTCCCATTTTTGTGGGCCTTGAGGATGGCAAGCTGCTGGGCTATTGCTTCTGCATGATTGAAGAGGTGAAAGACAACCCTGTTCTGCGGGATGTGAAGAGCCTGTATATCGATGACCTGTGCGTGGATGAAACCTGCCGGGGCAAGCATGTGGGCAGCCGCCTTTATGATTATGTCTGTGACCATGCCAAGCAGATCGGCTGCTGCAGCGTGACTTTGAATGTCTGGTGCGGCAACGACAGCGCCATGCGCTTTTACGAAAGCCGGGGCATGAAACCCCGGAAGATCTATATGGAAGCCGCCCTGTAAGAAATAGCAGATCCCCGTAGGGGAGGGTTTTCAACCCTCCCGTGTGTTTTCATCACAGGCTCAGACGATGCGGGAGGGTTAGAAACCCTCCCCTACAATAGATTTCGGAGGATACCGGATGCTGCTCAAAAACCAAATTTACGAAACTGTCATTACGGACTATACATCGGAAGGCCAGGGCGTTGCCCACATTGAGGGCTGTGCGGTATTCATCCCCAACGCCATTGCCGGGGAGCGGATTCGTGTCCGCATCGAAAAAGCCCAAAAGACCTGGGCCGCCGGAAAGATCGTGGAGATCCTGGAAAAGTCGCCCCACCGCTGCAACCGGGAATGCCCCGTTGCCAAGCTCTGCGGTGGCTGCGATTTCTGGCACATGGATTATGAAGAAGAGACACGGCTGAAAGCGGAGCGGGTGAAAAACTGCCTGAACCGCCTGGGCGGTGAAACGCTGACACAGATGCCGATTCTCTCTGCCCCTACCTGCCACGGCTACCGGAACAAGGCCCAATATCCTGTGTCCCAGAAAAAAGGCCGGGCCTATGCAGGTTTCTTCCGTGCCGGCACTCATGATGTGGTGGAGAACAAACGCTGCCTCATTCTGCCGGAGGAAACCGATGCCGTCAAGGATGCAGTTATGGATTATGTCAACCAATACCGGGTGACGGTCTATGATGAAGCATCCCATAAGGGCCTTTTGCGCCATATCTATGTCCGCCGGGGCGTTGTTTCCGGACAGGTGCTGGTGTGTCTGGTCTGCAATGGCGACAGACTGCCAAAAGTGGACAAACTGCTGAAGCGGCTGCAGAAGATTCCCGGCTTTACTACCCTGGTGCTGTCCGTCAACACCAAAAAGGGCAATGCGGTTCTGGGGGATAAATTCATCACCCTCCATGGCCCCGGTTACATTGAGGATACCCTTTGCGGCCTGACCTTCCGCCTCAGCCCCCGGTCTTTCTACCAGGTGAACCACCACCAGGCACAGCGGCTGTACCGGGCTGCCATAGAGCAGGCGGAGATCACCAGGGATGATCTGGTGCTGGATCTGTATTGTGGTGTTGGCACCATTACCCTGGCCATGGCTTCTGCCGCCGGAAAGGTCATTGGCGTGGAGGTGATCCCCCAGGCTGTGGAGGATGCCAGGGACAACGCAAATCGCAACGGTATTGAGAATGCAGAATTCTTCTGTGGCGATGCCGGTGCAGCAGCGTTGGAGCTGGAGAAGAACGGCGTCAAACCGGATGTGGTGGTTGTGGATCCGCCCCGGAAGGGTCTGAATGCGGACACCATTGAAGCGCTGCACCGGATGGCACCCCGGCGTATTGTCTACGTTTCCTGCGATCCGGCCACTCTGGCGAGGGATGTTGCCCTGCTGAAAGAGCGGGGCTATAACCTCAAAAACGCCATGGCTGCTGACCTCTTCCCCCGGTGCAGCCATGTGGAATCTATCGTCTGCCTTGTAAAGGCGGATATCTAAAGAAAGAAGCGGTATTATGCTGGATATTCTCACCCGGGCGGGGTGCTTTGTGGCCATCATTGCCTTAGGCCACATTCTCCGCCGTACCGGATTTTTCGGACCGGAGACCTTTGGCCTGCTGTCCAAAATCGTTATGAAGATCACCCTCCCGGCAGCGCTGCTGGCCAGCGCTGCGGGAAAGCCCATCGATGCAAGCCTTCTGACCATCTCCCTGCTGGGTCTGGGGGGCGGTGTGCTGTATATGGGCCTTGGCTGGCTGCTGCAGCGAAAGGGAAGCAAACAGCAGCAGGCCTATTTTATTCAGAATCTGCCGGGCTATAACATCGGCACCTTCGCGCTGCCCTTTACCCAGAGTTTTCTGGGCCCTGTGGGTGTGCTGACCACCAGCATTTTTGACCTGGGCAACGCTTTCATCTGCTTCGGCGGCTCCTTCAGCATTGCCCGGGCAGTGAAGGAGGGGGGCAAGGCGGACTTTCGCCGGGTGCTGAAAGCGCCTCTGACCTCCCTGCCGTTTCTGACTCATGCACTGATGGTGTTTCTGAATCTGAACCATCTGACTCCGCCCAAAGCCATCATCTCCTTTGCTGAGATCGTTGGCGGTGCCAATGCCTTTCTTGCTATGCTGATGATTGGTGTGGGGTTGAACCTGTCTGCCGACCGGAGCAAGTTGGGCGCCATGGCGAAGATCCTGTCGGTGCGCTTCGGCGTGGCGGCTGTGCTGGCACTGTGTTACTATTATCTGCTGCCCTTTGACCTGGAGGTGCGGCAGGCATTGGTGATTCTGGCCTTCAGTCCCATTGGCTCCACTGTTCCGGTGTATACTGCAGAGCTGGGAGAGGATGTGGGCCTTTCCAGCGCCACCAATTCCGCTGCCATCGTGATCTCCATTGTCATCATCGTCACTTTGCTGACGGTGATGCTGTAAAAAAGACCTGCTGTATAGCAGGTCTTTTTCTTATCGGTTCATTACCTTCACCTGGAAACCGGCCAGCACATCCAGCACCTTTTCGTGCAGCCCCTTGTCGAAGGAATCGGTGCACGCAGCATCCACGATGATGGTGGCCTCGGGATATTTGCTCTGGAGCACCACCGCATTGGAGACTACGCAGATGTTGCTGACCAGGCCCACCAGCTCAATTTCGTCGGCGCTTTCCGGCAGAACGGCAGCCGTGGCAGGGTCGGTCACATCCATACCGAATACCAGCTTATCGATGCCCTTTGCCGCCACCTCTTCCAGGGCCTTGGCAGTTTCGCCGTAGACCTGCCAGCCCGGAGTATCCTTCACACAGTGGACAACAGGCAGATTTTTGCCCTCCCGGGTGTCCAGGTAGTTTTCAAAATGGGTGTCCCGGGTGAAGAGCACATGGCCCTTTCCATACTGGCGCACCTTGGCAGCGATCTTTTCATCCAGCTTTTCCGCACCGGGGAAGCCCAGCGCACCATCAACAAAGTCGTTCTGATAGTCAATTACAAATAAGTAGCGGTTCATGGCAGTTCCTCCTGTGTATTATTTATAAATCAAACATAGCAAATACGGCGGAAAAAGTCAACGGAGCATTGCAACCGGTGGGATTTTTTGTTATGATATAAAAAGATGTGAGGTGAAAATATGGCCACCAAAACAGATTATATCGCAGTGTTTGATTCAGGCCTTGGCGGCATCAGTGTGCTGCGGCACCTGCGGCAGCAGATGCCGGGGGAGCGGTACCTCTATTTCGGAGACAGCGCCAATGCGCCCTATGGCTCCCGGCCCACGGCAGAAGTCCGGGCGCTGACCCTGGCGGCAGCGGAGAGGCTGATGGCCCGGAAGCCGCTGAAAGCGCTGGTGCTGGCCTGCAATACAGCTACGGCAGCGGCAGTAAAGGAGCTGCGCAGAAACTATCCCGATCTGATTGTCATTGGCATCGAGCCTGCGCTGAAAGTGGCGGCGGATCACTTTCCCGGAGGCCGCATCGGCGTCATGGCCACGGAAGTGACGCTGCGGGAGGAAAAGTTCGATGCCCTGCTGCACCGGTTCGATGAAAGCTGCACCGTCACCAAGCTCCCTATGCCGGGACTTGTCCAGCTGATCGAGCGGGGAAAGACCGGAGGCGAAGAAATAGAAGCGCTGCTGCGCAGCCGCCTGGAAAGCTGCATCGGCAATCTGGATACGGTGGTTCTCGGCTGTACCCATTACCCTCTGGCGGCGGAGGCCATCTCCAAAGTGCTGGGAGAAGGCGTCGTGCTGCTGGACGGCGGCCCGGGGACGGCCCGGGAGACCCGGCGCCGGCTGGAAAAGGCAGGACTGCTGGAGCAGGGCGGCGGCGAACTAATTCTGGAGAACAGCCGGGAAGATCCCGAAATGATCCGGCTTGCATATGAACTTCTGAATGGGGAGAGACAGAACCATGGAAAATAAAATTCTGGTCATCGGCATTGCCGGCGGCACCGGCAGCGGCAAAACCACCTTGATGAAGAACCTGATCGCGGAATTTTCCGATGTGGTCACGGTCATCAGCCATGACAATTACTACAAGCGTCATGATGATCTGGCCTATGAGGAGCGGTGTAAGCTGAATTATGATGAGCCTGCAGCTCTGGAAACAGACCTTATGGCACGGCACCTGGATGAACTGCGCCATGGCCGCAGCATCGAATGCCCGGTGTATGATTTTACGGTTCACAACCGCAGCGATGAGACCATTACCATTGTGCCCAAGAAGGTCATCATTGTGGAGGGCATTCTGATCTTTGAAAACAAGCCCCTGCGGGATCTGATGGATATCAAGATCTTTGTGGATACCGATGCGGATGTGCGGCTGTGCCGCCGCATCAAGCGGGATGTGAACAAGCGGGGCCGCACCCTGGAAAGCGTGCTGACCCAGTACCAGGATACCGTCAAGCCCATGCACGAGCAGTATGTGGAGCCCAGCAAAAAGTTTGCCGATATCATCGTGCCCGAGGGCGGCAAGAACCTGGTGGCCCTGGAAATGATCATTGGCCGTATCCGCCGGCACCTGGAGGAAGCATGAAATACGAGAGTCTGATTTTTGATATTGACGGAACCCTGTGGGATTCCCGGGCCCTGGTGGCAGAGGGGTACAACATCCAGCTGACAAAGGAGGGCCTTTCCCACCTGTGCGTCACGGCAGAGGATTTAAAGCCCCTGTTCGGCAAGGTCATGACGGAGATCGCAGATGTGATCCTGGCATCCATCCCGGCGGAAAGCCGGTATGCGCTGATGGAGCGCTGCATGGATACGGAAAACCGGTATCTCCATGAAAACCCCTGCCGGATCGGTTATCCTGGCGTTGCGGAAACCATTGCCAAACTCAGTGAAACGTACCGGCTGTTCATCGTCAGCAACAGCCAGTGCGGATATCCCGAGCTGTGCATGGAAAAGCTGGGACTGACCCCCTATATTGAGGGCCATATGTGCTTCGGGGACACCGGCACCAGCAAGGGAAAGACCATCCGGACGCTGATGGCAAAGCACAATATCGGTTCCTGCGCCTATGTGGGCGATACCCAGGGGGACTATGAGGCCACCGTGGAGGCGGGCATCCCTTTTATCTGGTGTACTTATGGTTTCGGTACTCCCGACGGCCATGCCGCAAAGGTGGATTCCTTTGCAGATTTGCTGAAGCTATAAAGGAACGTTTCTATATACACTGCCGGGTATCGACAACCACTGTCATTGCGAGGAGCGAAGCGACGTGGTGACCGAAGGAAATACCTTTCGGTGCAATCTCCTGGAATGTAGCAACGAATCGGAAAACCTCCGTTAAATGGTTTGTTTTGGTGCGATCCATCTGTTATTCTGCTTTTTTGATCATTTCATTGTACCAGGAGATTGCCACGCCAGTCTGAGGACTGGCTCGCAATGACATAGTAATCGGGAATGGTCTGCAAAGCTATTGCTGCTAAGGTAAACAATCATTTATCATTGATAATGGAAATTTTAAAACGGAAAGGAAGTTTTGTTATGATCATCTGCCCCTGGAAAGACATCAAGAAGTATGCATCCCTGCTGCCCGGCATTGAGGAAGCGTATGACGCCGTCAATGCGCTGGACAATTACGAGGCAAAGACCTACCCCCTGTCTGACGGTAACCGTTTCTTCGTAGCCGTTGGCACCACCAAGGCTCCTGATGTGGCAGAAGCACACCGGAAGTACCTGGATATCCAGTACATCGTCAAGGGTAAGGAAGTCATGGGCTGGGCTGACCTGGCTGACTGCAAGCTGGAAGGCGAGTTCAATGAAGAGAAGGACATCGGTAAGTATTCCGGTGATTTCTCCTTCGTTACCATCAACGAGGGCATCTGCTATGTGGCTTTCCCCGAGGATGCCCATATGCCCGGCCGTCATCTGGATGTGCCCAATGATTTCGTGAAGATCGTCGTTAAGCTGAAGGTATGAGCATTCCCATTGATACCCAGTGCATCCAGTGCTTTTTGAAACGGAACCTGGAACTGGCCCGTAGCCTGGGCACGGAGCAGCAGGCAATGACCTTTGCCAGGGAACTGATGAAACGGTATCTGGATGCACCGGAGGGCGTATCCTCTCCCTGGTTCGGCCCGGCGGCAGCGGATCTGCTGCATGAGATATACGGACTGCCCATCGACCGGTTCCGGGAGGAAAAGAAATACTCCAACGCCTTTGTGCTGGAACGGATGGATCAGATCCGCCAGAAGGTGCAGACCGCACCGGATCCGGTATTTGCCGGCCTGCAGTTTGCCATTCTGGGAAATTATCTGGATTTTGGCGCCCTTCAGGGGCAGGTCAGCTTTGAAAAATTAGAGGCTATGCTGGACAAGGGCCTGGAAATGGAACTGGATATGGAAAATTACCGCAGCCTCTGCCGGGATCTGGAAGCAGGAAAGAAGCTTCTGTATCTGACGGACAATGCCGGTGAGATCGGTTTTGACCGGATCTTTGCGGAGGAGATCGCAAGGCGGTATCCCCATCTGGAGATCACCTTCTGCGTCCGGGGCGATATTGCCCAGAATGATGCCACCCGGGAAGATGCCGAGGCAGTGGGCATTCCCTTTCCGGTTATTGACAATGGAAACCGCATTGCCGGAACCCAGCTGGATCAGCTGAGCGATCCGGCACGCAGGGCTCTGGAGGCGGCAGATGTGGTCATTGCCAAGGGCATGGCCAATACGGAGACTATGTTCGGCTGCGGCTTCAATGTGTACTATGCGTTTCTCATCAAGTGCCAGCGGTTTGTAACGGTGTTCGGACAGCCTATGTTCACGCCCATGCTGGTGCGTGACCTGCAGAAAAACAGCGGCAGCATATAAGCCGCAAACGGCAATCAGATATTCGGGCGGCACGGCTTTTGGCTGTGCTGCCCGTTTCTTTTCGAAAAAGCCGGCAGGTCGGGATTTATTTGAGAATAAAATACAGAAATATTCATAAATTGGTGAAAAATGTTTGCAATTTAAAGATTTGCGTGGTATACTATATGGGCATTCTATGGAAGAATACAAAAATATAAAAAAACAGGCGAAAAATGTATCGCCTGAAAAGTTTGAAAGGGGTATTTTATGTCTCACAAGTACGTTTACCTGTTTACTGAAGGCAACGGTTCCATGCGTGAGCTGCTGGGCGGCAAGGGCGCCAACCTGGCCGAAATGACCAACATCGGCCTGCCTGTTCCTCAGGGCTTCACCATCTCCACCGAAGCCTGCACCAAGTACTACGAAGACGGCCGCAAGATCAATGACGAGATCATGGCTGAGATCATGGCCAACGTTGAAAAGCTGGAAGCCATCACCGGCAAGAAGTTCGGTGACAAGGAGAATCCTCTGCTGGTTTCCGTCCGTTCCGGCGCCCGCGCCTCCATGCCCGGTATGATGGATACCATCCTGAACCTGGGTCTGAACGAGGACGTTGTGGAAGTTCTGGCTGCAAAGTCCGGCAATCCCCGCTGGGCTTACGACTGCTACCGCCGCTTCATTCAGATGTACTCTGACGTTGTTATGGAAGTGGGTAAGAAGTACTTTGAGGTCCTCATCGATGAGATGAAGGAAAAGAAGGGTGTTACCCTGGACGTGGATCTGACCGCTGAGGATCTGAAGGAACTGGCCAACCAGTTCAAGGCCGAGTACAAGGCCAAGATCGGCGCAGAATTCCCCTCCGACCCCAAGGAACAACTGATGGGCGCCGTCAAGGCTGTTTTCCGTTCCTGGGACAACCCCCGTGCAAACATTTACCGCCGCGAGAACGATATCCCCTACTCCTGGGGTACTGCCGTTAACGTTCAGTCCATGGCCTTCGGCAACATGGGCGATGACTGCGGCACCGGCGTTGCTTTCACCCGTAACCCCGCCACCGGCGAGAAGAAGCTGTTCGGCGAATTCCTGACCAATGCCCAGGGCGAAGACGTTGTGGCCGGCGTCCGTACCCCCATGCCTATCTCCGAAATGGCTGACAAGTTCCCCGAGGCATTTGCCCAGTTCCAGAACGTCTGCCAGATCCTGGAGAACCACTACCGCGATATGCAGGACATGGAGTTCACCGTTGAGAACGGCAAGCTGTATATGCTGCAGACCCGTAACGGCAAGCGTACCGCTCCTGCTGCTCTGAAGATCGCCTGCGACCTGGTCGACGAAGGCATGATCGACGAGAAGAAGGCTGTCGCCATGATCGAGCCCCGTACCCTGGACACCCTGCTGCATCCCCAGTTCGATGCTGCTGCCCTGAAGGCTGCTACTCCTGTGGGTAAGGCACTGGCTGCTTCTCCCGGAGCTGCCTGCGGTAAGATCGTCTTTACCGCTGAGGATGCCAAGGCTTGGGCTGAGCGGGGCGAGAAGGTCGTCCTGGTCCGTCTGGAGACTTCCCCCGAGGATATTGAAGGCATGATGGCTGCACAGGGCATTCTGACCGTCCGCGGCGGCATGACCTCCCACGCTGCTGTCGTTGCCCGCGGCATGGGCACCTGCTGCGTTTCCGGCTGCACCGAGATCAAGATGGACGAGGAGAACAAGCAGTTCGTCCTGGCCGGCAAGACCTACCACGAGGGCGACTACCTGTCCCTGGATGGCTCCACCGGTAATATCTACGACGGTATCATCCCCACCAAGGAAGCTGAGATCGCCGGTGAGTTCGGCCGCATCATGGCCTGGGCTGACCAGTACCGCCGCCTGAAGGTCCGCACCAATGCCGACTCCCCCCGCGACGCCATCAAGGCCCGCTCCCTGGGCGCAGAAGGCATCGGCCTGTGCCGTACCGAGCACATGTTCTTCGAGGAAGGCAGAATCGGCGCTTTCCGTGAGATGATCTGCTCCGACACCGTGGAGGAGCGCGAGGCTGCTCTGAACAAGATCCTGCCCATGCAGCAGGCTGACTTTGAGGGCATCTACGAGGC
>JAFSAP010000043.1 GCA_017440925.1 Oscillospiraceae bacterium
GTAGTCCTTGCCGGCAGGGGTCTTGCCGGGGCCGATGGACCAGATGGGCTCATAGCCGATGACCACCTGGCTCTTGTCTACGCCTTCCAGACCGATCTCCAGCTGCTCCCGCAGGACTTCGTCCCAGCGGTCCAGCTCGGTATCCTTTTCACCGATGCAGTACAGCACTTTCATGCCGTTTGCCACAGCCAGCTTGATCTCCTGGTTCAGCAGTCTGTTGACAGCCTTGGTATCCACGACACCGGCTTCTGCCAGAATGCCCATCTTGTCATTGCGCTCTTCGCAGTGGCCGATGATGGTGTAATTCACATCCATAGCCTTCATGGCGGACACGGGACGGTTGGTGGTGAAGGCGCCGAAGTTGCCGCCTACGGCAGTATTCATGCGGTATACGCTCTGGCAGCCGACCTGCACAGGGCTTCCCTCACAGCGGGCAGCCACAGCGTTCAGCAGGTGTGCTTCGGGGAAATACTGAACGAATTCCACCTCATTGGCATCGTACTTTTTCAGGGCTTCCTGGGTGTTCTTTACGATGTAGGTGCCCCACTCATTCAGAGGAGCAATGCGGTTGACACCGCCCAGAGAGACAGGCACGTCAAAACGCTTCAGATTCAGAAAAATATGCTTCATTATGTTATCTCCTTACCGCAGGATCGCGTAATCGGGGGCCTTGTCCATCATCAGAGGCATTGCATAATCGAAGAACCGGTCATCGATCTTGTTGCCGTCAATGATCCACTCCAGAGGGAACTTCTTCTCCACATTGGCGACCTCAGCCAGAGGAGCCAGGAACAGGTCGAAGGTGAAGCTCTCGCCCCGGTGACCGTTGATTGCCACCATATAGTCGCTTTCGCCCTTCAGGGCAGCTTCCACAGCGTGCTTGCCGACGGCATAAGCTTCCAGCTGGTCAACACGGGAGGCGTAGGGAATGGCTGCGCGGCCCAGCAGACCGGGCTTTTCGGCGCGGGACTTGATATTCAGCTTCTGGATGATGTTGTCGGTAACATGCTGTGCGGTGCCGCCGGGGATCATGTGGCCGAAGCCGTCCACAATGCCGGTGGAAGCCAGAGGCTTGCCATCCAGTCCGCAGATACCCTCGGAAACGGTGACCAGCAGGCCCTTGCCCTTGGCCCATGCCTTCTCGATGTCGGCGAGCATCTTGTCCTCATCCACCAGCATTTCGGGCAGGTAGGTCAGCACTTCGCAGTTGGTGGCCCGGGCGGCCAGCGCGGAGGCTGCAGTGACCCAGCCGGCGTTGCGGCCCATCAGCTCCAGAACCACCACATGGATGGGCAGGCCGGAAGCATCCAGAGCCAGTTCGCAGGCAGATTCCGCAGCGTAGCGGGCGGCGCTGCCGAAGCCGGGGCAGTTGTCGGTGATGTCCAGGTCATTGTCCATGGTCTTGGGGATACCGATGACCTTCACATCCAGGCCTTCCGCCTGAGCCAGCTTGGAAACCTTGTTGCAGGTATCCATGGAGTCATTGCCGCCATTGTAGAAGAAACAGTCAATGCTGAACTTCTTCAGGGTTTCGATGACGGTGGGATAGTCTGCATCGGTGAGTTTTCTGCGGCAGGAACCGATGGCAGAAGCGGGCGTGTGGGCCAGCTTTGCGATGGTGGAAGCGGGCACATCCGTCAGGTCGATGAGATCGCCCTTGAGAATGCCTTCTGCACCAAACCGTGCAGCGTAGATCTTATCGACCTTGCCGCTGGCACGGGCACCTTCCACAACACCCTGAAGGCTGGTATTGATAACAGCGGTGGGGCCGCCGCCATGGGCGACCAGAATATTAACACCCATTGTGATTCTCCTTTTAGATACCGGCCTTGATGTAACGTTCAGCCATCTGCTCCAGGGTGACATTCTCCACCAGAGGAGCCTTGCCGAAGGAATCGAATTCCACGATCAGGGTGCCGACAGCTTCCTTGACGCCCTTTTCGACAGCCTCGATGACCTTTGCCACATCCTCGTTGGGAATGTTGCCGTACATGACGGTGTCCATGATGGGGGGCAGGAAGACACGGGGGTCGAAGTCGGAAGTTCTGCTCTCCAGCAGCTTCCAGATGGGGGCGATGGAATCGTGGGTCTTCAGCTCGGGGTTGTACCAGAACAGCTCACGCAGGTTCCGGGTAACAGCCAGACGGATGTCGGTGTCCACATTGATCTTGGCAATGCCCAGCTTGGAAACTTCCTTCAGCTGCTCCTTGGAGATGCCGTGGGCATTGGTGATGGTGCCGCCCAGCTCATTGATCTCCTTGACGATGTACTGGGGAACGGTGGAAGAGCCGTGGGAAACCAGAGCGCAGAACAGGCCCTCGTGACGCAGGCACTCCTTGGTGGCAATGGCGATTTCCTTGCGGATCTTGGCGCCAGCGCCCTTGTTTGCACCGTGCTTGGTGCCGTAGGAAATGGCCAGAGCATCACAGCCGGTCTTCTTTACGAACTCGATGGCGTCCATGGGGTTGGTGTAGGTAGAGGTCTCGGAGAAAACATGATCCTCAACACCGGCCAGAACACCCAGCTCGCCTTCGACGGTAACACCGCGGGGGTGGGCCAGCTTGACCACTTCACGGGTCAGTTCGATGTTCTGCTCGAAGGGCAGGTGGGAACCGTCGATCATAACGGAGGTGTAGCCGCCGTCCATGGCAGCCAGACATGCTTCGATGGATTTGCCGTGGTCCAGATGCAGGGCAACGGGGATCCGGCTGTTTTCACCGTACTTCTTGACAGCGTTGGCGATGTTGTTTGCACCGATCTTCTTGTCCTCCAGGGTGCCGTTTGCGAAATCGGTACGGCCGCCCATGAAGGCGTTGGCCAGGTCTGCGCCCTGGATGATGGCAGCAGAGCGGAACATCTCGTGCACTTCAATAACAGCCTTTGCCTGTGCAACGGCGTTGACATTGAATGCACCCTGTGCGTAATTGTACTTTTCAGTAGCCTCCAGAATGGCTCTCATGGGAACTAAGGGCATGTTTATTTCCTCCTCAATAATTAATTAAATCGTTTAATTAATTTCCTCATAAAAAACTGACGATGAAAAACCACGCCAGTCCTCTATATTCTTCTTTATTTTACCTAGCTGATGGCAGACTGTCAACAAAAAATGCGGTCTAAAGGGCAGTAAACTGAAATTTCAGCACTTTATTAAATTGGAAACGTTTGCATTTGGAAAAATCAACAAAGCCGCTCTGCATCATGCAGAGCGGCTTCCAAAACTCAAAGGGAACGGCTCAAAAATTCCTTGACCACGACAGCCGCAGCGGCCCGGGCTCCCCGATCAGAATCATAAGGAAGGAAGGCAAAATCGATCATCCCGGAATGAATGTGGAACATATACTGCTCTACCGTCCGCAGCATCCGAGCCTGATTCTTGGGTACGGACAGGATCCGTCCCTCCAGAACCACTGCCCGGGGGCTGATCAGATTGATGGTATTTGCCAGGGCGATTCCCAGATATTCAATGGCATCTTCGATGACAGAGCTTACTGCCTTATCCCCCATTTCCTGGGCCAGAAGTACCTGATCCATCGTCAGGCATTGGGGATCCGGACACAGGTCCCGCAGAATGGTGGGCGTTTCTGCGGCCATGATATCCCGGCACTGCTGCAAAATGGCCCGTTCACCGGTCAGCGCTTCCAGACAACCCCGGTTGCCGCAGGTGGGACATACCGGGCCGTTGCGCTGGACAACGGTGTGGCCGATTTCTCCTGCGGCGGCAGACTGTCCATAGAGCACCTTGCCGTCAATAATCATCTGGCAGGCCACGCCAAAGGAAACGAAGAAGTAAGCAAAGGGTTCGGACTTCACCATCCGGTCAAAAAGCTCTGCACTGATGGCTCTTGCACGGACGTTATTTTCCACTTCCACATTCAGTCCAAGCCGCTGCCCAAGTTCTGCGCAGAGATTGTGCTCCGTCCAGCCCTCATAGAAAATATCGTAGATTATATCTGCACTGCCATCGATCATGCCTGGCAGACAGATACCCACACCCAGAACTTTTTCCTTGGGGATCGCGGCTTCCTCCAGAAACGCCGGGATCTGCTGTGCAAGCCATTCCAGTGTGACCCGGTAGTCTCCCAGAGGCTGGTCTGTATGCCGAACGGCAATGACATTTCCCCGGATATCCGTCAAAATATAGTTGGTGTTGTATACACCCACGTCGACACCGCAGACATAGTATGCCTCCGGAACGAATTCCAGCATCATCCGGGGCCGTCCTGCACCCTTGGCCTCGTCTGTCGGCGCAACGGTTTCCCGCAGAAGTCCGGAGTTGATCATGGGGTTGACCATGCCGGTGATGGTGGCCGTGGTCAGCCCCAGCTGCTGGGCAATTTCCACCCGGGAGATGGGGCTGTTCCGGTAAATATGCTTCTTGATCAGATTGTGATTATTCTGCTTCAGCAGCTGATGGTTGCTTCCCTTTTCATTCACGAAGGAATCCTCCAAATGTGTGGTGATTCTATTCTATCGAAGAAAAGGCTGCTATGTCAATAGATACACATCTTTTTCAGAAAAATACCCGCAGAACAGTATCTGCTGCCGCCCGGTTATGCCAAAATTCCACCGCCGGAAAGAAATGGGGCAGTTTCCCGGTATAAAGTGTATTATGCAACATTTTTCGGATATTTTCCGGCATCTTTTCTACATGGAGATATCTGGATATTTCTTGCCTTTTTCGGATTTTTTCAATATACTGAACAGGAAACCAAAAAAGAAAATGAGGTATTACCAATTATGCCCAAGACGAAAAATCAGACTGACGCATCCATGGACAATATTTATACCCTGGATGGCAAGGTTCCCCTGCTGAAATCCATTCCCTTTGGCCTGCAGCATGTGCTGGCAATGTTTGTTGCCAACATTGCTCCCATTATGATCGTTACCGGCGCCTGTGGCCTCAGCACCCAGGAAATGGCATCCCTGATCCAGACCGCCATGATCATGGCCGGTATCGGTACCATGGTCCAGCTGTTCACCGTGTGGAAGCTGGGTGCGAAGCTGCCCATCGTTATGGGTATCAGCTTTACCTTCGTTTCCGTATTCTGTTATGTGGGTCCCCAGTGGGGCTATGAGGCAGTCATCGGTGCTGTCATCGTGGGCGGTATCATTGAAGGTCTGCTGGGTTTATTCGCCAAATACTGGCGGGGAATCATCGCGCCCATCGTTTCTGCCTGTGTTGTAACCGCCATCGGTTTCAGCCTGCTGAGTGTGGGTGCCAATTCCTTTGCAGGCGGTGTGGGTGCCGCCGACTTTGGCAGCGCACAGAACTGGATCCTGGGCACCATTACGCTGGTCGCCTGCATTCTGTTCAATGTTTTTGCAAAGGGCCATCTGAAGCAGCTGTCCGTTTTGTTCGGTCTGGTGGTTGGTTACATTGTCGCTCTGTTTATGGGCAAGGTGGACCTGTCCTCTCTGGAAGGTGTTGCGCTGATCTCCCTGCCCCAGATCCTGCCCTACAAGCCTGTGTTTAACATCAATGCGATTGTATCTGTTGTTATGATCTTCCTTGTTTCCGCAACGGAAACCATCGGTGATACCTCCGCCATGACCAACACCGTTCTGGGCCGGGAAGCCACCGAAAGGGAAATCTCCGGCAGCCTGGCCTGTGACGGCCTCATCAGCTCCCTGTCTGCCTGCTTTGGCTGTATGCCCATCACTTCCTTCAGCCAGAATGTGGGTCTGCTTGCCATGACCAAGGTGGTCAATCGCTACACCATTGCAACCGGTGCAGGCATTCTGCTGCTGGCTGGTGTGTTCCCTGCCTTCGGTGCTGTTCTGGCAACCTTGCCCGAAGCTGTTTTGGGCGGCTGTACCATCATGATGTTCGGCAACATCGTTATCTCCGGCCTGCAGATGATCGGCGCCTGCGGCTTTACCCAGCGCAATATCACCATCGCTGCCCTCTCCTTAAGCATTGGCCTGGGCTTTACCCAGGTTCCGGATATGTTCAACATTTTCCCCGCTCTGGTTCGCACCATTTTTGCTGAGAACTGCGTAGCCGTTGTGTTCCTGGCAGCCATCATCATGAACCTGATCATGCCCAAGGACAGTGAGGCATAATTCCATTACCATTTTTCCATAAATACAATGACGATGACGGCGTATGCTGTCGTCGTCATTGTTATATCCTGTCAGAAATAAGATTTGCTTTTTTTTCCTGTTATGTTATTATATAGTATATATCCTGTCCCCAAAGGCGTATTAAGGAGATAATATAGAATGAATTTTTTAGAAGAGAGAATCGTAAAAGACGGTATCGTCAAGCCCGGTAATGTGCTGAAGGTAGACAGCTTTCTGAATCATCAGATGGATATTGCACTGATGGAAGAAATTGGCCGTGAATTCAAGCGCCGCTTTGGACACAAAACCATTACCAAAGTCATGACCATCGAAGCATCCGGCATCGGCATCGCAGCCTTTGTTGCCAGGGAATTTGGCGTTCCCATGGTGTTTGCCAAGAAGTCCAAGTCTGTCAATCTTGACGGCGAGATGTTTGTGGCCGAGGTGGAATCCTTTACCCACAAAAATAAGAATCAGGTCATCGTGTCCAAAAAATTCCTGCAGGAAGGGGAACATGTACTGATCATCGATGATTTTCTGGCAAATGGCTGTGCATTGCAGGGCCTGATCTCCATTGCCGAGTCTGCCGGTGCCGTTGTGGAAGGCTGCGGTATCGTCATTGAGAAGGGTTTCCAGATCGGCGGCCGCGTCATCCGTAATCTGGGCTACCATGTGGAATCTCTGGCCATCGTGGATGCCATGGATGCAGAGAATGGCACAATTACCTTCCGGGAGCAGAATAACTGATCCCATTTCCCAAATAACCCATTCCTGGAGTGACAGTATGGATAAGAACACATTTTTTGCAGAGTACAAGCTATGTGAAGACGATTTGACCGAAGCGAATATCACCTGGGATGAGCTGACGCGGATCGAAGAAGAATACTGCAAAATGGAACGGTCTCTTCGGGAAATCGGCAAATCCTTTATTGATGAATACCTGTACGATATTGAAACCGCTGGTATCCATTCCTACCGTTACCGCACCAAGGGTGTCATGCAGCTTCTGGAGAAGGTCATCCGGAAGAAAAAGGAAAGCCCGGAGAAATTTGCCCAGCTGGACCACACAAACTTTTATAAATTTGTGACCGATCTGATCGGTATCCGCGTGTTCTTCCTTTACCGGGAGGATTGGAAGCATTTCCACCGGTATCTGACCCGCCGCTTTGAAAACGATCCGGCACTGTATATCCAGGACAGGCTGAAAGACTTTGACGAAGACCCCAACCATTCTTATCTGGCAGAATGTCCCAGAGCCTACAAGCGAACCGGTGACAGCAAGATATATGACAGCAGGGAAATCGAGATCATTACCGATGGTATCTACCGCTCCCTGCATTATATCGTCAAGTATCAGGGTCAGTATATTGAGATCCAGGGAAGGACCCTGTTCGAAGAAGGCTGGGGCGAAGTGGATCATGACATCGTGTACAAGGATGCGGAGGATGATGAAATGCTCCGGGACTATTCCAAGCTTCTGAACCGGCTCTCTGGCCTGGCAGATGAAATGAGCTCCTATTTCCGCCGGATGAAACAGCAAAAGGACAAAATGCATGAATAATAAACAAAACCACCACATTTCGTGGTGGTTTTGATTTTTTATATCGCTGCAAGTACGGTTTTCTTTTCAGGAATGCTGGGAATACCGCCGCTTTTTTCCGTGGACAGGCTGGCTGCGGTGGAGGCATAAGCGCCGATATAGCGCAGGTCTTCTGCAGTCAGGTCTGCAATGGGCTTGTTCAGCTCCAGCAGGCGGTAAACAGCGCTGCCGCCGAAGATATCGCCGGCGCCGGTGGTATCCACGGGGGTAACCTTGGGACTGCTGACCTGGCAGACAGCGTTTTTCGTCTTCAGCAGACAACCCTTGGGGCCCAGAGTGACCATGGCAAGGGAAACACCAAATTCCGCCAGCAGCTTGTCTGCGCCCTCTTCAGGGGTGCAGTTCCAGAGGAAATCCACCTCGTCATCACTGATCTTCACCACATCTGCCTGGTTTAAGCTCCAGAGGATCTGCGCTTTCGCTTCTTCCTCGCTGCGCCACAGGGGTTTGCGCAGGTTGGGGTCACAGGTGATCAGCTTGCCCTGCTGCTTGGCATAGGCCACGCACTTCTGAGTGGTGGTGCGAACGGGTTCGCCGGTCAGGCTCAGGGTGCCAAAGTGGAATACTTTGGCTTCCTCGATCAGAGATTTGTCTACCTCTTCCCAGGTCAGGCAGGTGTCGGCACCGGGCTTCCGGGCAAAGGAGAAGCTGCGGTCGCCGGAAGCGTCAAAGGTAACAAAGGCCAGGGTGGTAAAGACCCTGGGGTCGATGACCACACCCCGGGTTTCGATTCCCGCATCCTTCATGGTGCCAAGGAGCAGGTGGCCGAAAGCATCGTCACCCACCTTGCCCAAAAAAGCGGTGGATTTGCCGTACTTGGTCAGAGCGCCCAGGAAATTGGCAGGTGCGCCGCCGGGCAGGGCCTGCATCAGAGGATAACCGCCTGCATCGGTGCCCCGGGAGGCAAAGTCAATGAGCACTTCGCCCAATGCTGCTACATCGATCATATTCTCTCTCCTTATTTTGCTTCCGGGTATTCGGTGCACAGCAGACGATAGGCAGGCTCATCCTCTTCAATGGCGGGGAAACGGCCCATGGGAGGATTGAAGCGGTTGTCGTTGGCATCGTCGTTGCACTGGCTGACCTCGCCCAGCAGAACGGGGCCGGTACCGGGCTCCACTTCAAAATCGTGGTACAGGTACTGCTGGATGAAAATGGATTCGCCGGGGGTCAGCCGGATCTGGGTGCCGGCAGGAACGGTATAGGTGCGGCCGTCGGTGTGGACGGTAACGTCGGATTCGTAGTCGATGGACTCATCGGGATGGGAATTGTACACCCGGATCAGCACATTGCCGCCGCCCCGGTTGATGATATCCTCGGTCTTGAACCAGTGGAAATGGTTGGGGGAATACTGGCCTTCCTTCAGGTACAGCAGCTTTTCAGCATAGACCTTGGGGTACTTTTCGTTCATTTTCTGATGGCCATTGCGGATGGTGATGAGGCTGAAGCCCATTTTGTCAAAGTCACCCATGCCGTAGTCGGTGATGTCCCAGCCCAGGCAGCAATCCCGGACTTCATCATATTCGTGTCCCTTGGATTCCCATTCCTCCGGGGTAAAATGGCAGAAGGGAGGCAGATAGCAGTGGTATTTTTCGCACATGGCTTCCAGCTCACGCAGAGCCTTGTTGATCTCAGAACGCTTCATTCACATCTCTCCTTTTTATAATTATTCCTGATTACTGTACCATTCCTCCGGATTTTTGTCAAACGGATGGCGGTGAAATGTTACAATTATCACTTGAAAAAATGCGCAGGATTCCACTATGCACAAATTGAAAAGCGCTTTTCGTATAATATGAATAAAAGATACCACAGGTGGTGTGCATCGTCTCCTTTGGATCTGGTTCGGGTTCTGGGTGGCGGAGCAGACCGTTGCCCTGCGCCGCAGGATGCAGCTTCAGCATCTTCCCCGGGAGCGGATCGAGGGAGAACTGAAAAAAGCCCTGCTGAAAGCAGAGCGCCCCTCCGTTTTTTTGAGGTGCTGCGGCAGATGGATCAGCTGGATCGCTGGTTCATGCTTTCCGCACCAATAAAGAAGAAAGAAGCCACAGGATCTTCCTGTGGCTTCTGCGTATTTTATGGGATGTTGGACATGGCTTCAAAGGAAACCCATGCGGCGGCAGGGTCTTTGGTGCATGCCATATGCCACAGGGGAACGGCCCCGGAAAGGACCTTCACCAGCTGCCGGAATCGGGGCTGCTGTCCACTGTCCGAAGGCGCGCAGCTCTGATGGGCCAGCATAGGCAGGGCTTCCGCCGGGGAAAGGGGATGGATGACATTTTCCGTGCCCCGGCTGAGGATGCAGATGCCCTGCAGGGGCACGCAGATATTGGTGTCCAGTCCGTGCTTTCCGCTCCAGGGAGCGCCGTACATCAGAATGCCTGCTTCTGTGATCTTCAGAAAAGGCTTGTCGTCATTGACCATGACGGCCCTGTTTCCGAATGCCTCCCGCCAAAGCCGGGTATGGGTGGATTTTCCGGTGCCGCAGCTGGCAGTGAAGAGATATCCTTTCCCATCCACCGCCACGGCGCTGCCGTGAAACAGCAGCGTGTCCCGGGAAAACAGGCACTGCGCCACCTTGCGCTGGAGGGCGGCGCGCTCCAGAAAGGGATCGGTGAACTTGCGCCGCTTGAGCCCCTCTTCCCGGGCTTCTTCATCCAGAAACTGCTGCTCTGAGAGCAGATCCTCCGGGAATACCTCCAGGGAAAAATGGGCGGCCTTTTCCGTCAGATAGTTTCTGCAGTAGTCTCTGGTACTGTCAAACAGGGAGGTGATTTGAAAAACACTTCCTGCAATTTCGATCCGGAATACAGCCATGGCTTAAGCAGCATCGGCTTCTGTGGCCGGAGGCTCGGTGGTTTCCGTCTGTGCAGGCAGGATGCCCTTTGCCAGGTTCTCGTAGTAAGCCGTCCGCTGGGTTGCCTGCTGGTTCAGGTAATCCTGTACCTGCTGCAGGCCTTCGTTCAGAATCCCCATGGTGCGTTCATAGGATTTTTTGGCGGAGGCATGCTGGTTGTTCTGCAGACCGAAATCTGCATCCCATTGCCCGATCTCGTGCTCTTTCAGCGGCAGGATGTTGTATTCCCGGCTGCCGTTGTTGGTGTGCATATTCACCCAGGTGGGGATCACTTCCACGGAAGAAAGATAGACATTGCCATCGGAGTATTTTTCAAAGCTCACATTGAAAATAACGCCGTCCTCGGTATAGCCTGCGGGGAAAAGATCGCTGACACCGGTTCTCTGGTTGGAGACGGCATTGCCCAGAGAATAAATGCAGACGGTCTTGTGTTCGGGATCAACGGTGCTTTCCAGCAGCGCCATGGGCTGCACCACATGGGCGTGGCCGCCCACGATCACATCGAAGCCCAGATCGCACAGCTTCTGGGCGATCTCCCGCTGGATCCGGTTTTCCCGGATCTCGTATTCGTTGCCCCAGTGAATGAACATCATGGTGGCATCCACGCCCTCGGCGTTCATGTCTGCCATGATCTGCTCGGCTTCCGTATACAGCTTCTGGGGATTGGCATTGGTGAAATAGTTCATCTGGCCTTCGTCCGCGATGGGCAGCAGGCCGTTGAGGGAGAAGTCTTTATCCGTTGCCTTGCAGGACCAGGTGTAGGCCACCATGCCGATCCGGATGCCGTAGATCTCCACGATGGAGTACCGCTTCTCTCCCGGCATCTGGGAACCCAGGGTTTCCAGACCTGCTGCCCGGGTGACCTCCAGGGTGCGGATCAGACCTTCGCCGGTGGTATCGCCGGAGTGGTTGTTGGCGGTCAGCAGCATATCGTAGCCGGCTTCCTTGGCATCGGCAGCCAATTCATCGGGACAGGAGAAGGATTTGTTGTTCACATGGGGATGGTTGGGGCCGCCAAAGGTGGTCTCCAGATTGGCAACACTGTAGTCTACAGAGGCCAGTGTATCCTTGGTATAGCGGAAAATGGATTCAAAATCATAGGTGCCATCGGCCTGCTTGCAACTGTTGAACACCGGGGAGTGCATCAGCAGGTCGCCCTGGGAACTGATGGTGGCAGTGGCAATGATTTTTTCCGGTTCCGGCTCCGTGGGGACGGTGGTGGGCTCGGTTTCCGGAACCGTTTCCGCTTCAGAAGCGGTGGGAAGCTCGATGACGCTGGCGGAGGGCTTCGTTTCCACCGGGGCCCCTGCCAGGTCAAGGGACAGCTTCACCATAAGGATGCTGCCTGCCAGCAGCACCAGGATCAGAAGGATCAGAACGGCTTTCAGGCCGGTATGGTTGGATTTTCGGGACATAGAGGTTCTCCTTTGTTTGCGTCAGAGATTTTCGCGGATGCTGCGGCGTGCTGCGCTTAATCGATGCAGGAGCCGCAGGGCTTGTAGCCTGCTGCAATGGCTTCGCCGTAGCCGGCAAATTCCGCCCGGTTATCCTCTGCGGGCAGGTTCCGGCAGGCGGCGTCATGGAAGGTTTTGGATTTTTTGTTGCCGAAGAAGGGGGTGCTTCCGTCGCCGGGCTCCAGATTTTCGGGGGCTGCCTTCTGATTTTCCCAGGTGAAGCTTACTTCCTTGCCGTCTGCAGTGGCGATGACATGGCCCAGATGGTCGGTGCGCAGCACCACCACCTCAGCATCCCGCAGCTTGGACATGGGCGCTTCGTTGGGGTGGTTGTAGGAGTTGCCCTCGCCCACGGAGATCACGCCATACTCGGGATCGGTGTAGTAAAGGAACCGGTAGCCGGAGGAGGTGTCGGAACCATGGTGGCCCACCTTCAGAACTTCCACATCCCACTCGATGGCATCTCCCCAGTAGTCCAGCATGTCAGCTTCTGCGCTGGTTTCCATATCACCGGTGAACAGGAAATCATTCTCGCCGTAGCTGACCTTCAGGATGATGGAGGTGTTGTTGGGCTCATCATATTCGGCCACAGGGCCCAGCACCGTGACCGTGGTGCTGCCCAGCCGGAACTGGTCGCCGGGCTTGGGAACGGTCAGAGACAGTCCCTGGTCTGCGGTTTTTTGTACAAAGTCCTTGAATACCTTGGAGGAATATTCCGTCACCGGGGAATACACAGCCTTTGCATCGAAAACGGACAGCACCGCAGGCAGTCCGCCCACATGATCCTCGTGGGCATGGGAGCAGACCACAGCAGAAAGGGTCTGAACCCCCATCTGCTTCAGATAGGAGACCACCAGCTGGCTGTCATCCACATTGCCGCCGTCTACGATCATGTATTCTCCGTCGCATTCCAGCAGGGCGCAGTCTGCCTGGCCCACATCGATGAAATGGACGGTAAGACCGTTTCCGGAAATGGGGGCGGAGGGTTCTTCTTCCTTAGGGAACAGGATGCCCAGCAGAACAAGCAGCAGGGCGGTCAGCAGCGTGATAAGTTTCTTTTTCATTTGCTGGTCAGTCCTTTGTTGTTTTTTTCTTTTTTCTGCTGGCTAAGCCAGATGTTCATAACAATGCTGTGGGGCACCAGTTTCACCAGCCGCACCTGGGTGCGGACAGGCAGGCCGTGAACAGAGTAATCCTTTTTGCTGCGGTAAAGGTCTTTGAGGCCCGTGGCCACCACATCCTTTGCTTCGTACAGCCGGTCGAAAAACTGCACTTCGCCTTCGTTGGTCTGGAAGGCGTGGTCAAAAAATTCGGTTTTCACCCAGCCGGGATTCATGGCCATCATGCGGATACCGGCACTTTTCAGCTCCCGGTTCATGGCCCGGCTGTAGCTGAGGACGAAGGCCTTGGTTGCGCCGTAGGTGGTGATGTAGGGCACCGGCTGGAAAGCCGACAGGCTGTCCAGCTGGAGGATATGGCTGCCCGATGGCATATAGGGCAGGCACAGCCGGGTGGTGAGCACCAGCGCCTTGCAGTTCAGATCGATCATCCGGCCCTCCTCGCTGAGGGGAACTTTGTGGTAGGCGCCGAATTTACCGAAGCCTGCTGCATTCACCAGCAGGCGGATATTGGGCTTTTCCGCTTCCAGCAGAGCTGCCAGGGTATCGAAGCTTTCTGCCTGGGCCAGATCCAGGGAAATGGGCCGCACCGGAATATCCGTTTCGGCTTTCAGCGCTTCCAGCGCAGTCTGCCGCCGGGCGATGGCCCAGATCTCATCCACCTGGACATAATCTTTCAGCTGCAGGACGAATTCCCGGCCCATGCCGGAGCTGGCGCCGGTGACGATGGCAATGTTCATTGGGCATCCTCCTTTTTCTTGTCTGGTGCGGGTTCCGAAGAAATCTTCAGAGCGCAGAGGTTGGTCAGTGTCCAGATACCGCCGGTAAGGTACAGCAGCGCCGTACCGCTTCCGGGAATGGCGGCAAAGCAGCAGAAAGCTGCCAGGGCTCCAGTGCCCAGCTGCATCCGGTAGTTGCCCAGACCCACATCAAAGGCAGTCTGGTAATAGGAAAACAGCATCAGCCCCAGGCAGCCCATCATGGGAAAGAAGGAATCCTGCAGCTGGGGGCAGGCGCTCCAGGCGCGGTAGTGGCTGACGGTATGCAGGGTCAGCGCCAGGCAGAGGATGGCATGGAAACCAAACAGGGGACGCTTACCCATCCGGCGGCAGATGGCCACGGCAGTCAGAGCAGGAACGGCGGCAAGGCAGGCAATGTTACGGACAAATTCCAGAGTAGACCATACCTGCCGGTTTGCCATCACTGTCAGAAAGATACCGGCAGCAAAGAGGAAGCAGCCGGCTGCAGCGCGGGTGCTGGCAGGGAAATTGACTGCATAGCGGCGGCTGCCCGTCATAGGCCAGACCTGCAGCAGGATCAAAATCACAGCAGCGGCGGTCAGCAGCCAGAGGATGATCTCCAGAGGGTGTCCGGAGACCAGCAGCCCCTTTTCATCGGTGCCCACAAGATACAGGCAGAACCGGAGCAGCCCTGCGGCGGCACCCATCAGGGCAACCAGGTCAGGAAAAATGTGGATAAAACGTTTCATGGCAGATTCCTCCCGAATGGAAGTGTGGTTTATGCCTGTTCCAGAGCGGCGTTGGCTTCCTCCTCCAGTACCCGGTAGGCGACTTTGCCCACCAGGGTCTTGGGCAGCTCTGTCCGGAATTCGATCTCCCGGGGCATGGCATATTTGGCGATGTGCTGGGTGCAGTAGGCCAGCAGCTCTTCTTTCAGAGCCTCTGTGGGGGCGATGCCGGGCATAGGCACCACATAGGCTTTGATCTTCTGGCCCCGGTAGGGGTCTTTCACACCGATGACGCAGGAGAGCAGCACTTTTTCATGGCCATCGATGATGTTCTCCAGCTGGGAAGGGTACACATTGTAGCCGGAGGATACCAGCATCCGCTTGATCCGCTGGCGGAAATAGACGAAGCCGTCCTGGTCCATGTGGCCCAGGTCACCGGTGTGGAGCCAGATCCGGCCGTCATAGTGGCGGCGCAGGGTACTCCTGGTTTCTTCGGGGTTGTCCATGTAGCCCATCATAACGGTGGGGCCGGAAACGCAGATCTCGCCTTCGGTATTGGCGGGGACTTCCTCGGTGGTGCCGGGGGTGACGACCTTATAGTAGGTGTCCGGGAAGGGTACGCCGATGGAGCCGCTGCGGGCATAGTCCTTGGGGGTCAGGCAGGAGGCGGTGACGCACTCGGTGGTGCCGTAGCCTTCCCGGATCTGCTCGGTGCAGCCGTGGGCTTTCAGGAACATGTCCACCTTCTTTTTCAGCTCCGGGCTGAGGCTGTCGCCGCCGGAGAAGATGCCCTTGAGGAAGCTTAAGTCCTTGCCCTCCAGATTGTCTGCCCGGAGCAGGGCTTCGAACAGGGTGGGTACGCCGGGGATCAGGTTGGGCTTCTGCTTTAAGAGGGTGTCGGCATAGACCTTTACGCTGAATTGGGGCACCAGGATGCAGGTGCCTCCGCCGATGAGGGCGGTGTGGATGCCGATACCCAGGCCGAAGCCGTGGAACACCGGCATAATGGACAGCATTTTCATGCCGGCAATGCTGCCGTAGCCGGAGGCAGCAATGGTCTGCAGGCCCAGCGCATTGAAATTGAGGTTGGAGAGCATAATGCCCTTGGTGGTGCCGGTGGTGCCGCCGGAATAGAGGATGGCGCCGCAGTCGTCAAACTTGCCCTCGTCCGGAGGCAGAACGGCATCCTTACCGGCTCTGACCATATCATACCAGAGGGTATAGCCCTTTTTCGGGAGCTTTTTGACGGCCCGGGCAGATTTTGTCATGGGGTACAGGGTGCTTAAGGGGAAAGGCAGTTCATCGGCAATTTTGGCAATGAGGATGGTGGTGGGGTTTTCCAACTCGGGAAGGATCTCCGCTACCTTATAATAGAACTGATCCAATGTCAGAATGGCTCTGGATTTGGAAAAGTTTAAGTAAAAAGCGATCTCCTTGGCGGCGGACAGGGGATGGATCATATTGGGAATGGCGCCGATTCGGTTCAGGGCATAGAAGCAGTCCAGAGCCTGGGGGGTATTGGCCATGCAAATGGTGACCTTGTCGCCTCTGCGGATGCCCATTTGCACAAGGCCCTTGGCGGCGGCCTCAATCCGCTTCATAAAGGCGGCGTAGGTGGTTTCCTTGCCCATGAAAACATAGGCGGTGTTATTGGGGTATTTTCTTGCTGTGGCAGACAGCATCTGGTACATGGTAATGTGGGGGTAATCCAGGGAAGCGGGGGTGTTGCCGTAGTAGGCAAGCCAGGGGGCGGAAGCAGACAGGCCCATAAAAACGGTTCCTTTCGTTCTATATGTTTAATTATTGTATTATAACAGCACAGGTGCTCAATTTCTACCCCTTTCCCATAAAAAGTGTGGAGTTAGGAGTTGGGAGTTAGGAGTTAGGGTGTTCCATTGCATACCATTCTTGTAGGGGCGGATATCCTATCCGCCCGGCGGCAAAGCGAAACGGATTTGCATTGGGTTTCGGCGAAACCGGTAAACCATCCCGCGTAGGTGCGCAGAAAAAATGTATTCTGGTGGTGTTGACGACAAATGTCCGCAAGGCGTGGCCGGATTTGTGGACTATTTCGTCTTGTTTTGGATGCAAAAAGGGAGTATAATACCCATAATTATCATTTGGAGGAATCATATGCTTCTGAAGGGAATTTCTGTCCTTTCTTTGGTTTTTGCACTGGTTATGGCAGCCGTGCTGAATGTTTTCTGCGGCTGGACGACGCTGCTGGCACCGCTTTATTTTGTGCTCTGCTATCTGGTGCTGCTGGCACTGGCGTTTGCGTTCCTGTGGGTCTGCTGCAAGGCTGTTGACCAGAAAAAGCCCCAGGAGGAGGACAGCCGGTTTTACCGTACCATTATGCATGTTTATATCGAAGCCCTGATCTCCCTGGTGCTGGTGCGGCTGCATACCCGTGGTCTGGAAAAGACTCCGAAAGAGGGCCGGTTCCTGCTGGTGTGCAACCATCTGTTTCTGGCGGATCCCGGCGTGCTGCTGCACTGCTTCAAAAAAAGCCAGCTGGCCTTTGTCACCAAGAAGGAAAACCAGTCCATGTTTATCGTGGGCCCCATCATGCACAAAATCCTCTGCCAGCCCATTGACCGGGAGAATGACCGTGCTGCGCTGAAAACCATTCTCAAGTGCATTTCCCTCATCAAGGAGGACAAGGTTTCCATCGGTGTGTTCCCCGAAGGCTATACCAGCAAGGATGGCAAGCTCCACCACTTCCGTCCCGGTGTATTCAAGATCGCTCAGAAAACCGGTGTGCCCATTGTGGTCTGCACCATCCAGAACACCCGTATGATTTTCAAGAATCTGGCAAAGCTGAAAAAGACCGATGTGCATCTGCATCTGGTGGGAGTGATCCCCCCGGAGGACATCCAGGGAAAGTCCACTGTGGAAGTGTCTGACATGGTGTATGAGATGATGCTGTCAGATTTGGGAGAAAACTTCCGACCGGAATTGTAAAATAAGGCAAAATTATCAGCAATTTTTATAAAACCCTTGATTTCTATCAAGACAATATGTATAATGATATTCCAATATCGAATACCCATCGATTACCAATGAGAAATTGGAGGAAATAAAATGAAAAACATCGACAAGACCATGGACCAAATCGCAAACCTGTGTAAGAACCGCGGATTCATCTTCGCCGGCTCCGAGATTTACGGTGGTCTGGCCAACACCTGGGACTACGGCCCTCTGGGTGTCGAGCTGAAGAACAACGTGAAGAAGGCCTGGTGGAAGAAGTTCGTCCAGGAGAACCCCTACAACGTGGGTATGGACGCTGCCATTCTGATGAATCCCCAGACCTGGGTCGCATCCGGCCATGTCGGCGGTTTCTCTGACCCCCTGATGGACTGCAAGGAGTGCAAGGAGCGCTTCCGCGCTGACAAGGTCATTGAGGACTGGTGCAAGGAGGCAGGCTTCGACCTGGGCCACAGCGTTGACGCTATGAGCCAGGACGACATGGTTGCTTTCATCAACGAGCACCACATCGGCTGCCCCACCTGCGGCGCCTTCAACTGGACCGACATCCGTAAGTTCAACCTGATGTTCAAGACCTTCCAGGGTGTTACCGAGGATGCCAAGAACATCGTTTACCTGCGTCCCGAGACCGCACAGGGTATCTTCGTCAACTTCCAGAACGTGCAGCGCACCACCCGCCGGAAGCTGCCCTTCGGTATCTGCCAGATCGGCAAGTCTTTCCGTAACGAGATCAGCCCCGGCAACTTCACCTTCCGTACCCGTGAGTTCGAGCAGATGGAGCTGGAGTTCTTCTGCCAGCCCGGCA
>JAFSAP010000006.1 GCA_017440925.1 Oscillospiraceae bacterium
ACTCCCCAGTGGTTCTGCTCCGTGGAGTCCTTCAAGGACCAGGCCATCAAGGCCATCGAGAATGTCCAGTGGTTCCCCGGCTGGGGCGGCGACCGCATGGCCAGCATGATCCGCGAGCGCGCCGACTGGTGCATTTCCCGCCAGCGCCGCTGGGGCCTGCCCATCCCCGTGTTCTACTGCAAGGACTGCGGCAAGCCTGTCTCCACCCCCGAATCCATCGCCAAGATCTCTGCCCTCTTTGATGAGAAGGGCTCCAATGCCTGGTTTGAAAGTGAAGCCATGGATCTGGTTCCCGATGGTTTCACCTGCCCCCACTGCGGCGGTAAGGCATTCGACAAGGAGACCGATACCCTGGACTGCTGGTTCGACTCCGGTTCCACCCACTTCGCTTCTCTCATGAAGGACACCCCCGAGCTGTGGCCCGCCGATGTCTACCTGGAGGGTGCTGACCAGTACCGCGGCTGGTTCCAGTCCAGCCTTCTGACTTCCGTCGGCGCTCTGGACCAGGGTGCTCCCTTCAAGCAGGTCATCACCCACGGCTGGGTGGTCGATGGCCAGGGCCGCGCCATGCACAAGTCCCTGGGTAACGGTGTGGATCCCGCCGATCTCATCAAGGACTTCGGTGCCGATATCGTCCGCCTGTGGGCAGCATCCTCCGACTACCATGTGGACGTCCGCTGCTCCAAGGAGATCTTCAAGCAGATCGCTCAGAACTATCTGAAGTTCCGCAACACCGCCCGTTACTGCCTGGGCAATCTGAACGGTTTCGATCCCAACAATCTGGTTCCCGCTGCCGAGCTGGAAGAGCTGGACAAGTGGGCTCTGACCAAGCTGGATGCTCTGGTGAAGCTGTGCCGTAAGGCCTACAACGGCTATGAGTTCCACAATATCACCCACGCCATCAATGATTTCTGCGTGGTGGAGCTGTCCAGCTTCTATCTGGACATCCTCAAGGACCGTCTGTACTGCGAAGAAGCAAACGGCCTGCGCCGCAGAAGCGCACAGACCGCCCTGTTCCTGATCCTGGATGCCATGGCAAAGGTCTTTGCTCCCATCCTGGCCTTTACCTGTGACGAGATCTGGCAGGCTATGCCCCACCGCGATGGTGACGATGCCCGGAATGTACTGCTGAACCAGATGCCCGAAAACTTTGAAAGCTACTGCCTGGATGCCGCTGCCATGGACAAGTGGAACACCATCATGAAGCTGCGCCAGGATGTCAATGGTGTTCTGGAAAAGGCCCGTAAGGATGGCCGTATCGGCAAGGCGCTGGAGGCCCATGTCACTCTGGAAACTGCTGATGAGGCTCTGAAGTCTGCCTGCGCAGGACTGAACCTGGCTGAGATCTGCATCGTTTCCGCTGTGGACTGGTCTGCCGCCGAGGAAGGCGCTGAAGTCGCTCAGGGCGCTAACTTCCCTGCTCTGACCATCGGTGTTTCCGAAGCCAAGGGTGAAAAGTGCCCCCGCTGCTGGATGCACTCCCAGCAGGCCAATGCTGAGGGCCTCTGCCCCCGCTGCGCCGCCGTCGTCGCCAAGATGGATATTGAATTCTAATTACAGCTACAGCCCGGTGGAACTTCCACCGGGCTGTTTTTTGGCTTCCCCTGGGGGACGGCTTTTGTCGGAATGGCCAAAATGTACGGGGAAAAATTAACCGGCCATCGGCTTGACTTTACTGGGATGATTTGGTAGAATTGCATTAGGAGTATTATCTCACAATGCCAGATGTTCACCGACCACGGATATTTGACGAAAAATCATCGTTTGAAAAGCTTTTAAGGAGGAACTCCAAAATGAAGAAGAACCTTGTACGTATACTGGCCTTTGCGCTGGTATTGATTTTGGCCCTGGGTATTATCCCTCTGGGTGCATTGGCTGCTAAACCCGACCCTACTTATCCTGTTGAAGTAGATGTTTGGGCCGAATCCTATCCCAAGCATCCCACTGTCGACGAATGGGAACACAGCAAGGACGCAGTTCCCTGGGTTTTGCCCACTGTAAACGGAATTGGTTCTGTTACCATCAAAACCAGTGACTATGCTTCTTTAACCAAAGATCCCAATGGTAACAAGGTTGATCTGCAGGGCATTGCACATTGGCCTGATAATTGGAATGGTACCTCTTCTTCCGCAATGCCTGTTGCACCTTCTGTAACCTTTGATTCAACCGATTATGTCGATGGCCACGCTCCCACTGCATGGTTGATATACACGCCTCACCAGCACTCCCTGAGTTACTGGTACTCTGATAACACCACCCACTGGAAAGAATGTCTGACTTGTAAGAAAGCTTTTGGTGAGTATTACCAGTTCATGTTCCAGAACTGGCACTCTGACGGCGACGAGGACCGGGTCTGCGATGTCTGCGGCCACGACATTCCCTACCACGACATCGATGTGGAGGAAGTCAAGGGCGGCAAGATCACCGTGGAGTTGGAGGAAGCTCCCCACCGCAAGAAGATCGTGGCCAACGTAGAACCCGACGAAGGCTACAAGCTGAAGAAGATCCACTTTATCAAGGTTCGTACCGACGGCTCTGAGCAGGAAATTACCCGCCGCAAGACCAACAAGTCCACCTGGTGGGCTTATATGCCTACCTACGACCTGAAGGTCACCGCCGAATTCGTTAAGAAAAAGTAAGTCCATATGACAGCACCCCTGTGGCTAATCCCACAGGGGTGTTTTTCTGTCCTTTGCAGCAGTATTATACCCGCACCGCAAAAATTCGCACTCCCCCTTGCCTCTCCCTCTGGGAGAGGTGGCACGCCGTAAGGCGTGACGGAGAGGGTTCACGCATCGCCCTCTCAGTCAGCCTGTCGGCTGACAGCTCCCCCAACGGGGGAGCCAAGGGTGCACCAGTAACCGCACTTAACCCCATAAGGGAAGGCTTGGCGCGCTGCCGGTACGATAGCTGCCCGGCTATTTCTTATCCTGTAAAAATGCCCCGACATGCTTTTTCCGGCCAAACAGCAGAAGCGCACAGAGCGCAGCCAGTACAGCCGCAGGAATCATCCAGATCAGGCCAGGGATTGTCTGACCCTCCGGTTCCACTTCCGGTTGGGTAGGCTCCAACGTTTCTTCCGTGGGTGCCTCGGTTTCCATGGGAACCGCTTCCAACATCGGCTCCACCCGCTGACAGACCGCACCACACAGATCACAGCTTCCGGTGCTCAATCCCGCTTTTTCCATGGTGGCAGGCTCCTGCTCCATCCATTCCCTTACTGTATGCTGGAACAGGGTATAGTGATCCGTATATTCATATCCGCAGCCATTGCAGCAGTACAAGGTGTATCCATAGGTATCACATCCGGGCTCAACGATAGTCATGGTGTATTCCGGTTTTTCGCACATTTCGGGGCGAAGCTCCACATCATATTCTTTCCGCTCATCCTTTACAAAATCATGCTTGTTGTGCGTAACTGTATACCAGTTTGCCAGGATCTCCCCCACCTCCGGGCGGCAATAGGCCCGGCGGTTTTTATTGCATTCAAAGAAAGTGATCTTGCCCGATATAAAATTATCCCGGATGGTACTGCCAAATTTGTTCTGACCAGGATGCTGCCGCAGCATTCCGGTAATGCCGCCATTGTGTACATAGCCGAATTCGGAACAATATCCATCAATGGTGATCTGGCAGTCCCGTACACTCATAAAGCCAGTGGCAAACACACCGCCCAGAAACTGTTCATCCAGGGTATTGGCATCGGTATCCGTACAGATCAACGTCACATCGATATCGCAGTTCTGCACTGTGCCGGTTCCGTAGCCAACAACACCACCCACACCGAACATCCGGTCATGGGCCCGAAGTTCCAGGCAGCCGGTTACGGTGCAATCAGAGATGGTGCTCACTTCCGAATAACCAGCAATTCCACCTATCAGACAGGGTACATCCGTGTCCACCAGCGCACGTACATTGATCAGTTTCAAATTCTTCACTTCGGCATTGCGAAGTGTTCCAAACAGGCCCGCAAAGTGGGCCTCATATTCTTTTACATTGCCGTCAATGACCACTGCCGTTTCTTTTCCGGTTTCCGACAGAAACAGGTTCAAAATGGCATGGCCGTTTCCATCAAAGCTGCCGGAAAAATCGATAGGTGTCCAGGGGATCCCCGTCATATCCAGATCTGTCATGAGGATATAGCTTCCGGCAGGATCCTCTGCAATGGCGTACAGGTCTTCTGCTGTATTGATCTCCACCGGTGTCTGAACCGGTGCTTCTGTTTCCACTGCCATGGCCCGGGGCACAGCAGAAAATATGAGCAGCAGGCAAAGAGACAGCCGCAGCAACCATTTTTTCATATCCATCGCCTCTTCTTTATTCTTGCGTTTCTTTCCTTCTCCCAGAATCGATCAGTTCCTGGCGGAATGCCTCCGGATTTTTCAGATAATAGTCCTGATGATATTCCTCTGCCCGCCAGAAGCTTCTGAAGGGCTCCAGGCAGATATATACCGTCTGGCCGGATTCCTGCTCCAGTTTCTGAAGTTTTGCCTCTGCAGACCGTCTCTGTTCCTCAGACAGATAGTACACCGCCAGGGTATAGGAAAACCCCCGGTCGATAAACTGACCGTCCGGGTCAAAGGGATCCACACTTCCCAGGAATACATCCATCAGTGCTTCAAAGCACACCTTGTCCGGATCATAGTCAATTTGGATGGTCTCCCGGTGACCGGTACGCTGGTGTTTTACATCCTCATAGACCGGATTTTCCTCTTCACCGCCTGAATAACCGCTGACAACGTTACTGACACCTTCCATCTGTTTAAAAGTGGGGGTGATGCACCAGAAGCAGCCCCCTGCAAAATATGCTGTTTCCATTCTCTTGCCTCCCTAATAATAGAGCTGCCGGATCACTGCTTCACAATCTCCGACATTCATGCCGCAAACCATTTGAGGATGATACAACAGCCGCAGGATCAGTTCATCCATGGCAGTAAGCGCCTGGGGCTGCGAAAACTCTGCATAGATGATGCTGTCCGGCCGAAGCGATGTATCCTGGATGGGGCCCAGGCCATTATAGATCTCCTCCAGAATGACAGAATTCCGCAGCTGCTGATCCAGATCTGTCCGATAGCAAATGGTTGCATCGTAAATTTCATTCATCTCGTACCAGAACACCACGGATGCGTCCATACCGGTAAATTCCTCTCCCATTCGGGAGACCATTTCCTCATGGTCGCAGAAATAGATCTGCAGATTGGAAAGATGCCGTTCTTCTGTCTGATACATACCGGGAAAACCTTCCACCCTATTCAACCATTGGACAAATCCATTTAGAACAGAAATATCTTCGTCCGTATACGTCCCGTTGAGTGTATAATAGATAGGGGTCATCCATTTCTGAATCAGGCTGGCATCGCCGCTGTAGGTGAATTCCGCATCCAGGCAGACTTCCTCGAAGTAGCGTATCACATCCTCCACACTGACACCGGGGATGTAAAATTCAGAATGCTCTGGCTGGGTCGGCTGAGGCTCCGTCTCCGGCGGAAGGGTGGTTTCGGGAACCGTTTCTGCAACCACTTCCACGGTAGCCGGGGGCAACGTGGTCTCCACGATCGGGATGTCCTCTGTCCGGCAGGCTGCCAACAAAGTAGCTATACAAATGCAAAGTACAGGCATGATCTGTCTTTTCATATCAGTACCCCCTTCAACGTCTTTTCCTGGATTATACCGGATTCCGCCTGGAATGTAAAGGGGAACACTGCAGGATACAGCGGATGTTCTCGAAGCAGAAAAAAGACACACCAAAAGGTGTATCCTGTACGCACTTCGGGGAGGACGGATTCGTTACAGTATTGTAGCTCACCAGCTTTTGAGCTGGTGAGCGCAAGGCTCCACCGGAGCCTTGCATTTGGTTTTTCGAATCCGTCTCCAAAGCAGAAAAAAGACACACCAAAAGGTGTGTCTTTTTTCTGGTGGGGGAGGACGGATTCGAACCATCGAAGCGAAACGCAGCAGATTTACAGTCTGTCCCCTTTGGCCACTCGGGAACTCCCCCATATTCACTTATCTGTGTAAGGCCTGTCTGGAGCCGGTAGACGGACTTGAACCCCCGACCTACTGATTACAAATCAGTTGCTCTACCGACTGAGCTATACCGGCGGCTCAAACAGAACACGCTTATTATAGCACGGGAATCCGATTTGTCAAGCATTATTTTTTCTGTTTTCGAATTTTTTTGCAAAAGCGCTCCGGCGTAAAAACCGGAGCGTTTTTTCATCGTCTTTCACTGGGTGCCGGGCCATGGTAGCTGCCTGTGAAAGCCACATAATCCCAAAGGTCAGCGAAAAAAGTGAAGCTCCGAGGGCTGCTGATCCCAATGGGCAATGGCCTTATCCACCTGGGCGAGCATCTTTTCCCGATCCTGGGGGAAGGTTCCCCGGAACCGCAGTTCCAGCGTATCGTGGAACGCATCATAGACCATACCGGGCACCTCGATCAGCTCCATAAACCGGCGTTCTTCATGGAGATTCTCCTGTTCGTCCGCAGCTTCATACCGTCCAGCTTCAATGTCCCGGAAGAGCGGTGCACGCTTATGGTGGAAAACACTGAAATTGATGACCTTATGGGGCTTGGTGCGGTTGAAGAATTCCGCAGTAGCCTGGGCATTTTCCAGTCCCCTGCCCTTTCCGGCGATACCGGTCATCATGTGGGCATTGAAGATCATGCCCACCTTCTGGATCCGGGCGATCTGCGTATATGCCTGCTGCAGGTCATGATCCTTTTTCATAAAAGCAAGCACATCGTCCAGACCGCTTTCAATGCCCAGATACAGGTTCCGCACACCGGCATCATACAATGTTTTCAGTTCTTCGTCAGACTTCTGGCTGATGTTGGTAACGGTAGCATCCATATTCACCGCCTCACAGCCGGGGAAATAATGATGGATTCGTTCCAGGATCCACAGCAGGTGCTGGGTATCCAGACCGAAAGCGTTACCATCACCCAGGAAAATGGTTTTGGGGTTTCCTCCTGCATCCCGGACACGGATCATTTCCTGCTCGATCTGCTCCTTCGGCAGCTGCCGGTATTGCAGATGCTTGAACAATGTGCAGAAGGTACAGGCATTATAAGAGCAGCCCACTGCCACAGGCAGCATATAAGAGGCCCGCTCCATAGGCGGACGGCAGATCTGGCCTTCGTAATTCATACAGCTTCCTCTCCGTTTTTCTTTTATTATAGCATGCTCCGGCCCATGTGCAATAAAAATTTTCATAAAAAACAGGAACCCAAACGGGTTCCTGCTGCTGATTTTACAGGGTCGCTGCCATGACAGCCTTGATGGTGTGCATCCGGTTTTCAGCCTCGTCAAAAACGATGCTCCGGTCGCTTTCAAAGACCTCATCCGTCACTTCCATGCAGTCGATACCGAACTTTTCATGGATCTCCTTACCAATGGCGGTATTCAGATCGTGGAAAGCCGGCAGACAGTGCATAAACCTGCACTGAGGCCCTGCATTTTCCATCAGTTCCATGGTAACACGGTAAGGCAGAAGATCCTTGATCCGGTAATTCCAGACGCTGTCCGGCTCTCCCATGGAGACCCACACATCGGTATAGATCACGTGGGCACCTTTGGTGGCAGCAATGGGGTCTGCCAGGAATTCCAGGACAGCCCCGGTTTCTTTGGCGATCTCCCGGCACTGGGCGATCAGCGCTTCATTGGGATAATACTCCGCCGGTGCGCAGGCTACAAAGTGCATGCCCATTTTGGCGCAGCCCACCATGAGGGAGTCGCCCATGTTGTAGCGGGCATCGCCCATGTATACCAGCTTCTTGCCCTGAAGGCTTCCGAAGTGTTCCCGGATGGTGAGAAAATCCGCCAGGATCTGGGTGGGGTGGAATTCATTGGTCAGGCCGTTCCAGACGGGGACACCGGCATACTTTGCCAGATCCTCCACCAGTTCCTGGCCGAAGCCCCGGTATTCGATACCATCGTACATCCGGCCCAGTACCCGGGCCGTATCGGCAATGGATTCCTTCTTACCCATCTGAGAGCCGCTGGGACCCAGATAGGTAACATTCATACCCAGGTCATGTCCCGCCACTTCAAAGGCGCAGCGGGTCCGTGTGGAATCCTTGGCGAACAGCAAAGCAATGTTCTTGCCCTCGTGAAGCTTGTGGGGAATACCCGCTTTCTTTTTGGCCTTGAAATCCGCAGCCAGATCCAGCAAATATGCAATTTCTGCAGGCGTAAAATCCAGCAGTTTCAGAAAACTTCTTCCTTTGAGATCCATACATTATCCTCCCAATTCGGCAGCGACTGCCTTGATCGTTTCCACAGCGTATTCCAGATCTTCCATGGGGATATTCAGTGCCGGCAGCAGCCGCACCTTATCCTTGGCTGTCAGACACAGCACACCGCGGTTGATACATTCCTTTACGACATCGGCAGCAGGCGCCACTGTTTTAATGCCCACCATGAGGCCCAGTCCTGCCACGCTTTCCACGCCCTTGGCGCCATGGAATGCAGAAAACACATATCCGCTGAGGCGTCGAACCCGGCTGAGGAAGTTGTCATCCAGCCGTTCGATCACACTGATGGCTCCGGCACAGCAGACAGGATTGCCGCCATAGGTGGAGCCGTGGTCGCCATAGCCCAGAACATTCTGCACCTTTTCTCCCATCAGCACCGCACCGATGGGCAGGCCGCCGCCCAGGCCCTTGGCAGTGCTGACCACATCGGGCAGAATGCCGAAATGCTGGTAGGCATAGAGCATGCCGGTGCGGCCATTTCCCGTCTGGACTTCATCCACGATCAGAACAATATCTTCTTCTGCGCAGAAAGCCGCCACTGCCTTCACAAAGTCAGCCTCCAAAGGCAGCACGCCGCCCTCACCCTGGATACACTCGATCATAATTCCCGCAGCCTTGGTCTGCAGCGCCAGCACTTTCAGCGCTTCAAAATCGTTGGCCGGGGTGGATACAAAGCCAGGGGTAAGGGGCTGAAACAGCTTGTGAAAATGCTCCTGTCCGGTAGCTGCCAATGTGGTCAACGTCCGGCCATGGAAGCTGTTGTTTAGAGTAATAATGGTATAATGGTCAGCGCCCTTCTTTTCAGCAGCATACTTTCTGGCCACTTTGATGGCGCCCTCATTGGCTTCTGCACCGGAATTGGCGAAGAACACCTTCTTCATGCCGCTCTTTTCACACAGCAGCTTCGCCAGCTTTGCGCAAGGCTCCGTGTAATAGAGGTTGGACATATGCTGCACTTTTCCCAGCTGCTCCGTAACGGCAGCCTGCCAAGTTTCGTCCGCAATGCCGAAAGCAGTGACACCGATGCCGCTGCCCATGTCAATATAAGTCTTTCCATTTACATCCACAACGCGGCTGCCTTTACCGGAAACGATCTCCACAGGAAACCGCTTATAGGTTCCGGCAACAAACGCATTGTCCATATTCATAATGCTCATATCAATCACCTGTCACCATGGTACCGGCGCCTTCATCCGTCAGCAGCTCCATCAGAATGGAGTGGGGCACCCGTCCGTCATTGATGACCACCGTATCCACGCCTTTGCTGATGGCTTCAATGCAGCAGTCTACCTTGGGGATCATGCCGCCGGAGATAACACCTTCGGCATAGAGTTCCTTTGCCTGACTGACAGTCAGCTTGTGGATCAGGGTGGAAGGATCATCTTTATCCCGGAGGATACCGTCAATATCCGTCATCATGATCAGACGCTTGGCATTCAACGCACCTGCAATATAGGCAGCAGCAGTGTCGCCGTTGATATTGTAAGTGTTGCCCTGGCGGTCAGAGGCTACCGTGGAAATAACGGGAATATAATTCTTTTCCAACAAGTCGGTGATAGGCTGGGTGCGGATCTTGGTGATCTCACCTACATACCCCAACCGCTCGTCCTTCATCTTCGCTTCAATGATACCACCGTCAATGCCGGAAAGGCCCACTGCATGGCCGCCCTTGATCTGCAGAAGATTCACCAAGGTCTTGTTGATCTTACCCGCCAGCACCATCTGGACGATGTCCACCGTTTCCTTGTCGGTGACCCGCAGGCCATCCAGGAATACTGCTTCCTTACCCAGGCGTTTCATGGTCTGGCTGATCTCCGGGCCTCCGCCATGGATCAGAACCACCTTGACACCGATGAGCCACAGCAGGCAGATATCCTCCATGACCTGCTGCTTCAGTTCTTCATTGATCATGGCATTTCCGCCATATTTGATGACGACAATCTTGCCGTTGTAATGCTTGATGTAGGGCAGAGCCTGGGTCAGCACCTGGGCCCGCTCCATGTTGGAAAAGGTATTTTGCATGGGTATTCCTCCCAATTATGTTCTGTAATCTCCGTTGATCTTCACATAGTCATAGGTCAGATCGCAGCCCCAGGCCACAGAAGCAGCCTCGCCGTCATTTAAGTTCACCAAAATTTCAATTTCCTTCTGCAGCAGCACCTGCTTGGCTTCCTCCTCGGAGAAGGGAATGCCGGCACCGTTTTTGCAGACATCCACCTGCCCGGCATCACTGCGGAAAGAGACATCCACCTTGTTGACATCCACGTCCGCACCGCTGTAGCCGATGGCACACAGCACACGGCCCCAGTTAGCATCGGCACCGAACATGGCCGCTTTCAGCAGGCTGGAGCAAATGACGCTCTTGGCAACCGTTTTTGCTGCATCCATGTTCTTGCCGCCGGTGACTTTGCATTCTAAGAGCTTGGTGGCGCCTTCGCCGTCACCGGCGATCTTCCGGCACAGATTCACCGTAACGGAGTTCAGCGCCTGCATGAATACTGCAAAATCTCCGTTTTCTTCTGTGATTATCTCATTTCCTGCCAGACCATTGGCAAGAACAGTGACCATATCGTTGGTAGAGGTATCCCCATCAATGGAGATCATATTGAAAGTATTGGCAATATCACCGGACAAAGCCTTCTGCAGCATGGCAGGTGTAATGGCGCAGTCGGTGGTGATAAACACCAGCATGGTTGCCATGTTGGGATGGATCATACCGCTTCCCTTGGCAATACCGCCGATGCGGCAGACCTTTCCGCCAATCTCAAATTCTACGGCCACTTCCTTCATGACGGTATCAGTGGTCATGATGCCCTCAGCAGCAGCCTTGCCGCCGTCAACAGACAACCCTGCCACCAACGCAGGCAATCCCGCAGCAATGGGATCAATGGAAAGGGGCTGGCCGATAACGCCAGTAGAGGCCACAATAATATCATCGGGGGTCACACCCAGATGATTGGCAGCCAGAACGCTCATGGCTTCCGCGATTTCGATGCCGTTGGCATTGCAGGTATTGGCGTTGCCGCTGTTGCAGATCACCGCCTGGGCAATGCCATCCTGAAGATGGTTTTTGGTGACGGTCAGAGGAGCGCCCTTCACCAGATTGGTGGTATAAACCGCTGCTGCACTGGCAGGCACAGAGCTGAATACCAGTGTCAGATCCTTCTTGCTGTGGTTCTTGCGGATACCACAGTGAATACCGTTTGCTGTAAATCCTTTTGCAGCGCAGACGCCGCCTTCGATCACTTTCATACTTCTCACCTCATGTAACACATCGTAGGGCGGGGGCTTGCTCCCGCCGTTTCATTCCCGCAAATGATGCCGGGTGGCGGGGGCAGGCCCCCGCCCTACAAGAAAATTGTTTTTACAGATTCAGTCCCGTGGTCTCATCGATTCCCAGCAGGATATTCATATTCTGAATGGCAGCGCCGGAAGCACCTTTGCCCAGATTGTCAAACACAGCCGTTACCATCGCCTGTTCGCTATGGCCGCTGACCTGAAGGCGCATAGTGTCCTTTCCTGCCAGCTGACTTGCATAAATGACGCTTTCATCTCCACCCAGAGGGGCAACACTGACAAGTTTTGCCCCGGCATAATGGCCGGCAAGGCACTGCCATACGGTCTGTGCGTCAAAGCCGGGCAGCAGGATGGAGGTTGCCATACCTGCATAAAAGTCACCCAGGATGGGAGAAAATACAGGCTTCTGCTGCAATCCGCAAATCTTCTGCATTTCCGGCAGATGCTTGTGTGCAAGGGATGTGGCATAGATCCGGTGGCTCTCGTGTCGCACATCTCTTGCTTCATCCTCATACTCCGCAATCAGATTCTTTCCTCCGCCGGAGTACCCCGTGAGGGAATAGGCTGTCAGCGGAAAATCTGACGGAAGGATCCCATTTGCAACCAGCGGATATACCGATGCGATAAAGCCGCTGGCATGGCAGCCGGGATTGGCAATCCGCTTGCTGGAAACAATGGCATTTCTGTGTTTTTCCGAAAGCTCAGCAAAGCCATAGGCCCAGCCTGTGTTTACCCGGTGGGCAGTAGAGGTATCGATCACCGCCACATTGGGATTTTCAATCAGAGAAACCGCTTCCATAGCCGCCTTATCCGGCAGGCAAAGAAAGGCGATGTCCGCCGAATTCAGCATCCGGCGGCGTTCGTCTGTATTCTTCCGCAATTCCTCCGGCAAAATCAGCAGTTCAACGTCCTGTCTTGCCCCCAGCCGTTCATAGATCCGCAGGCCGGTGGTGCCGGCACTGCCGTCAATAAAAACCTTGGTCATGCCAGACACTCCTTTACATAGGCGATCTGGGCTTCCACAGAGGCCTGGGAAGTGCCGCCCTCGGAGATCCGCTTCTCCACGCAGGTCAACATGTCGATGTCTGCATAAAGGTCATTTTCAAAAAGGTCACTGAATTCCCGGTAGCTTTCCAGAGGCAGCGTCTCCAGAACCTTGCCTTCTGCGATGCACCGGGCAACGATCTGGCCGGAGATCTTGTAGGCACTGCGGAAGGGCATGCCCTTCTTTACCAGATAGTCCGCAAGATCCGTAGCATTGATAAAGCCTCCCTGGGCTGCTTTCTTCATATTTTCCGGTTTGGCCGTCATGGTGGCCAGCATGGGGGCAAAGACTTTCAGGCACATCTTCACCGTTTCCACGGCATCGAATACTGCTTCCTTATCCTCCTGCATGTCCTTGTTGTAGGCCAGGGGCAGACCCTTCAAAGTGGTCAGCAGGGCCATCAGATCACCATAGACCCGGCCTGTCTTTCCACGGACCAGCTCTGCCATATCGGGATTTTTCTTCTGAGGCATGATGGAAGAACCAGTGGTATAGGCGTCGCTCAGTTCAATGAATTTAAATTCCCAGCTGGCCCAGAGGATAATTTCCTCACTGAACCGGGACAGGTGCATCATAAGGGTGGCAATGGCGCTTATGAGTTCCAGGCAGAAGTCCCGGTCGGAAACGCCATCGATGGAATTCATGGCAATGCCGTCAAAGCCAAGCTGTGCCGCCTCAAACCGGCGGTCGGTATCATAGGTCGTTCCTGCCAGAGCACAGCAGCCGATGGGAGAAATGTTCATCCGCTTCCGGCAGTCTGCCAAACGGTCCAGGTCCCGCAGCAGCATCATGGCATAGGCCATGAGGTGATGGGAAAACAGAATGGGCTGGGCCCGCTGCAGATGGGTATAGCCGGGCATGATGACGCCTTTGTTCTTCTCTGCCTGTTCCAAAATGGCATCCAGAACATCCTTCACAAGGGCTGTGATCTCATCGATCTCGCTGCGCAGGTACATCCGCAGATCCAGGGCCACCTGGTCGTTCCGGGAACGGGCGGTATGCAGCTTCTTGCCCACATCCCCCAGACGCTGGGTCAATACCTGCTCCACGAACATATGGATATCCTCGCAGGAGAAATCAAAGGCCAGTGCGCCGGAATTCAGATCCTCCAGAATGCCCTGCAGTCCGTCGATCAGGGCATCGGCCTCTGCCTTTGCGATGATGCCTTTTGCGCCCAGCATGGCTGCATGGGCCATAGAGCCGGTGATATCCTGCTTGTACATCTTGCAGTCAAAATGGATGGAGGAGTTAAAATCGTCTGCAATGCTGTCCGTCACGCCGGAAGTCCGTCCGGCCCACATCTTTGCCATAACCGTTTATCCTTTCAAAATCCCAATCCCCGCAGGATCTGCGGGGATGGAATGTCTCGTATTTTTACTTGCCGTCAACCATGGCCTTGACCTTGATGGGCAGACCATACAGGTTGATAAAGCCGGCGGCATCCGCCTGGTTGTAGTCGGATTCGCCAAAGGTGGCGATTTCCTCGGAGTACAGGGAGTAGGGGCTCCAGACACCGGCGTTGATCATATTGCCCTTATACAGCTTCAGCCGAACCTTGCCGGTGACGCTTTCCTGGGTCTTGTCCACGAAGGCTGCCAGAGCCTCCCGCAGGGGAGTGAACCACTGGCCGTTGTAAACCAGTTCTGCATAAGTGATGGCCAGCCGCTGCTTTTCATGGAGGGTCATCTTATCCAGGCAGATGCTCTCCAGAACGCTGTGGGCCTTGTAGAGGATGGCACCACCGGGCGTCTCATAGACGCCGCGGCACTTCATACCCACCAGCCGGTTCTCCACGATATCCAGCAGGCCAATGCCGTTGGCACCACCGATCTCGTTCAGCTTCAGAATGATGTTCTTGGCGGACATCTTCTCGCCGTCCAGGGCAACGGGAACACCCTTTTCAAAGTCCAGTGTGATGTAAGTGGGAACATCAGGTGCCTGGATGGGAGAAACGCCCATTTCCAGGAAGCCGGGCTTTTCATACTGAGGCTCATTGCCGGTGTCTTCCAGATCCAGGCCCTCGTGGCTCAGGTGCCACAGGTTCTTATCCTTGGAGTAGTTGGTTTCCCGGGTGATCTTCAGGGGAATGTTGTGGGCCTCTGCGTATTCGATCTCCTCTTCCCGGGACTTGATATTCCATTCCCGCCAGGGCGCAATGATGGGCATGTTGGGAGCAAAGTGCTTAATGGTCAGTTCGAAACGAACCTGGTCATTGCCCTTGCCGGTGCAGCCGTGGCAAATGGCGTCAGCGCCTTCCTTGATAGCGATGTCCACCAGACCCTTGGCGATACTGGG
>JAFSAP010000044.1 GCA_017440925.1 Oscillospiraceae bacterium
CTGTCGCTCTCGCGGTCAGCTTTTGCATTCTATCACACTCAATTCCATTTGTCAAGAACTTTTTTCAAGTTTTTTCATTTTTCTTTGAGTGCTTTCGATTCCCATCGCTCGCTCTCGCGGCGACTTGGGTATATTAGCACACCACTCCCCTTTTGTCAAGCACTATTTTACAATTTTCTTCTTTTTTCATTCAGAAAAGCACAGCTATGCAGGTCTGCTTTTTAGGCATCCTCACATGCACTTCTTCCCATATACTAGAGGTGCTTTTCCTTCTCCTGTACGAATTCTTTCCGTTCGTGTTTACTCTTATAATTTGCATCGATTATCTCTTTGACAATTCCTGATGGGACTTTATTTCATCAATTACAGCTGTATCTACTGCGATATTTTTGATGACCTGGTATCGGGCCATAAAACTCTCCATTGTATATAGATGAAACTGCATTTTGGTTGACTCAATAAACTCCTTTTTCAATTCCTCACGCAGTCCCAGCTTTTTACCATGCAGAATACTCCACCAGCCTTCTTTTTGATCATGTGTTATGAAGATTATATTTTTGCTGTTCGCAGCAGCATAATCGATAGTCTGTTTCCAAACAACCAGATCTTCGTGGTCATTTTCAGATAGCGCACTTCTCCTATCCATGTATTCAGGCAGGAGATTTTTCTTGTTGTGTTCATAGCCTTCTTTCTTTACTCTTTCAAAATCCTCCGGCATATATGAGGGTCCTACTTTTCCATCAAAGATGTCCAGCATAGCATCCAGCACCGGATCTTTGGACGGAGATTCAACAGGATGGTATTTGTTTTTGCTTCTTTCGATCCAATTATAGACATATTCCTGCAACGCCTTAAATTCGGGATCATCGCTTTTCATTTTCAGTCTTTCTTTGCATGGACGAAGGATTTCATCCGCAAGGCCAGAATACCTTTCGGATGATTCATAAATGATTTCAGGCCGTTTCTTCATAAATCCACGTGCCACCTGATAGGGCATCCAGACTCGATCCTTAAGTTCAGTCATCGAATCCAGCAGTGCATCACGTGTCTTTTTCGAATAACGATACAAGTTGATGAAGGCGTTTGTATCAAATACAAATGTTGCATTTTCCCATAAGTTCTTTTCTTCTTCATCTGTTAATCCTATATATTCTTTTACGGCATTTCTCACTTGTCTTCCTCCGAATGTAAATTATCAGACATCCTTACGCACTGTCTTTTTGTCTGCGTGTTATGCCATGTGGCCTGCGGAAATTCTCCATAAAACATAACACATTTGTCGTATTAAGTATAGTATCATTTAGGAATTCATATTGCAATATCCCTTATTTTTCCTTTTTTACGCTGTACTACGACACGGCTTTCCGCCTTATCTCAGACTCAACAGCACCTCATTATGCATTGCATTTTCATCAAGGCAGTCTGCTACAAGGACAAAAAATCGGTATAGCCGGATTTCTCCAGCTATACCGATATCTTTTAGAAACCAGCACCCCTCAGAAAGCCAGCTCCCGCAGGGTAGCTATCCAATATATTATTCGGTGTCTTCAATCAAGCCATATCCACCGTCGTTTCTCTTGTATACGACAGCAAATGCACCACCGTTATCTTCGTCACGGAATGCAAAGAAAGCGTGTTCCAACAGGTTCATCTGCAGGACAGCTTCTTCCCGGGTCATAGGTTTGAAATAGAAGCTCTTAACGCGGACAATGCTGAGATCCTCTTCCTCTGCAGGATCCGGAGCGAAAGAGGTTTCCTCCTGCACACTGCGGACAAATGCATCCTGGCGGAGACGACGTGCCAGCCGGGTCTTGTTCTTACGGATCTGACCTTCGATCGTGCCTACCGCTGCATCAATGGATGCAAACATATCCGATGTGCTTTCGCTTGCCCGGAACCAGGTGCCTGCACCATGGACGGTCAGTTCCACCTTATTCCGGTTCTTTTCTGTAGAAAAGACCACAAGTGCTTCCGCATCCTCCTCAAAATACCGTGCCAGCTTCATGACTTTCTTCTCTGCATAATCATGGACCTTGCCAGGGAGTTTGACTTTCTTTTCACTAAACTGAAACTTCATATGCGGCAGCTCCTTTCATTTCACCGATCCTTCGGTGTAGCACCAGTATACCACATGTTGAACAAATTGGCAATAGTTTTTCCTTTATTTGTGGACAATTTATATAAAAGAATCGTGCTGTACATTGCTGTACAGCACGTCATATCAGTCACTATAATAAATAAGAGGCAATGGAGCAGATGCTTTTAGAAATCCGCCTCTTCCTCATCTTCCAGCAACTCCGCCATTGTCAGATTGTAGATGATTTCGGCCTTCTTTTCAAACAGCCGTCCAAGACGAACAGCCTGTCTCTGGTTGGGTGCGAGAAGCTCCAGGGTCATCAGATTTCCCATTTCATCGTCCAGCGCCATGATAACAGAAAAATCACCGCTTTCCCGTTCCAGAATCTGTGTCTTTACAAAACTGCTCCGCCGAATTTGACGGTTAAACCGGGCTACAGCATTTTCTGCACGCTGTCTCACGGTAAAAGCAATCGAATCCTGGGTCAGAGAACCATCCGCTCTTCCTTTTTCCGTAATTTCATAACAGTCATTTTCCAGCGGCTGCAGATGTCTGGAAGTCACCATTTCCGGAACTGCCGTGCATACATCAAAATAGCTCAGACAATCATCCTGATAACACAATTCATATATCTGCTGGATAGTTACGGGATAGCTGACTTTGCTCATAACAAACAATATAAGAACCTTAACATCCATCATGTCATGGATAAACCCAAGTCTCTGCATATAATTCACCTCTATAATTATTATACAGGTTATCACGAAAAAATCAAGCACCACACATGCGCAGGATGCATATTCTGGCAGGAAGGGGTGATACAGATGCACCACAAGCAAATTTATTGCGCAGGAGCCACCGCCGCTATCCAATATGCAGAACAACAGCTGCATGCCATGGGGTTTCCGATTACACGGGATCATAGTTGGGATACCGGACATTTGCTTCTTGATATTCCCAGTTTTAAGGATTCCGCAACTTTGCGTACAGGAGGAAAAATCGACACACTTCTGAGTTCCTTTCCTAAGGATGTCATAATATGGGGTGGAAATTTATCCTGTCCCGCCACAGATGGATACCGCACTGTTGATTTTTTACAGGACGAATTATATCTGGTCAAAAATGCCGCTATCACCGCAGACTGCGCGCTGCAGGTTGCAGAACCACTTCTGACAGCAACATGGCCGGACTCCCCCACCCTGGTCATCGGATGGGGGCGGATCGGCAAGCATCTCGGCCAAATGCTAAAGGCACTGGGATGTAATGTAACCATTGCTTCACGGGATCCGGATTGCCGTGCTTCACTGAGACGCATGGGATACCAGGCAGTTGATCCTCAGCAGATTCATTCAGAGGCACAAAATTACCGCATTGTATTTAATACTGCGCCAGCCGCTGTCATCGGTGAGGAAGATTGCAAAAAATGGAGCAACTGTGTCAAAATTGACCTTGCATCCCAAAAAGGCATCGCCGGTGATAATGTGGTTTGGGCAAAAGGACTGCCCGGTGTATATGCGCCGGAAAGCTCCGGAAAGCTGATCGCTGAAACATTTGCAAGATTGTGGAAGGAGATGGAATTTTGAATATTGGATTTGCAATGTGTGGTTCTTTCTGTACATTTTCCAAAGTATTTCCCATCATGGAAGCACTGACAAAAGAACATAACGTGATTCCTATTTTCTCAAATGCGGCTTACACTACCGACACCCGTTTTGGTTCTGCCCAGGAACATATTGCAAAAGCCACCGTCATCTGCAAAAATCCGCCTCTGCACTCCATAGCGGAAGCAGAACCAATTGGTCCCCAAAAGCTTCTTGATATTTTGATCATCGCTCCCTGCACCGGAAATACCCTGGCAAAGCTGGCCCACTCCATTGCAGACAGCCCAGTGACCATGGCAGCAAAAAGCCATCTGCGGAACGGACGGCCAGTTCTGGTCGCAGTTTCCACCAATGATGCGTTGGGTGGGGCAGCAGAAAACATCGGCAAACTCCTCTCCAGGAAACATTATTACTTTGTCCCCTTCGGCCAGGACGATGCCGCAAGCAAGCCAACCAGTATGGTTGCAGACTTTTCAAGAATCCCCGACGCAATGGATGCTGCCATAGCACACCGGCAGATACAACCCATGCTAATATAATAAGGAGGGGCACTGCCCCTCCTTACTAAATTTTTTACAGAGATTCTATCTCATCTAGCCAGATTCTGGCAGCAGCATCACTGGGCATTCTCCAGTCGCCTCTGGGAGAAAGACTGATATTTCCGACTTTCACGCCATCCGGCATAGCATTTCGCTTGAACTGCTGGGTGAAGAATCGGCGGTAAAAAGATTTCATCCATTTCTTAATGGTTGCAGCATCAAAATCATTCTGGAATGCACGGCAGGCCAGGGCGTAGATCTTACTGGGAGTAAAACCGTAGCGGGCCATGTAATACAGAAAGAAATCATGCAGCGCATAGGGCCCAACCAGATCTTCCGTATACTGTGCGATCTTACCCTGAGCATCCGGCGGCAGCAGTTCGGGACTGATCGGTGTGTCCAGAATGTCCTGAAGCACCTCTCTGGAGGCAGCAAATGCCGGCATTTCCGCAATCGCACCAATCATCCAGCGAATCAGCGTCTTAGGAATAGAAGCGTTGACGCCATACATGCTCATCTGGTCGCCGTTATAGGTGCACCAGCCAAGCGCCAATTCACTCAGATCGCCGGTGCCAACAACGATACCGCCAACCACACTGGCATAGTCCATCAAAATCTGGGTTCTCTCACGGGCCTGGGAATTCTCGAACGTTCCGTTGTGGACATTTATATCGTGACCGATATCTTCAAAATGCAGCGTAACCGCATTCTTGATGCTGATTTCTTTTGCGTTTATGCCCAGAGTACGCATCAGTTCCCAAGAGTTCTGATACGTCCGGTCAGATGTACCGTAGCAGGGCATGGTAACACCATATACATCTGAAACAGGTCTTCCCATCTGGCGCATAGCTTCCACTGCAACCAGCAGAGCCAGGGTAGAATCCAGACCTCCGGAAATACCGATAACAGCGTTGGCATTTCCAATCACGGACAAGCGTTGCTTCAGTCCTGTCACCTGCATCTGGAAAATCTCCATGCAGCGCTCATGGCGTTCCTTCTGGGTAGAGGGAACAAAGGGCAGCTTTTCCAGTTCATACAACATTCCGTCAGAACGCAGAACCTTACAGCCGCAATCCAGGATTCGCATGGGTGTTACATCACCATACAGGGAAACGGCATCCTTAACGCTCTTATTCTTGCGGCGGAACGCGCGAACCTTACCCAAATCTGCATCCTGCACCAAAATATAATCCGTATCCAGCAAATTCTGATTCTCTGCCAGCAGAACACCATTTTCTGCCACCAGACTTTGTCCGGAGAACACCAGATCCTGGGTAGATTCCGTACATCCGGCAGAAGTATATGCATAGATACAGCTGCAGATAGCAGACTGATGCTGCACCAGGCCCCGGCGGTAGGATCGCTTTCCCACAGTTTCATTGGATGCAGACAGGTTCACGATCACCTCTGCACCGTTTAGGCTCATAATGGTAGACGGAGGCAATGGTGTCCAGAGGTCTTCACAGATCTCCACGCCCAAAAGGGCACCATCACCGATCCGGAACAACAGATCCCGCCCTACAGGGATCTCACCCTCACCCGGCAACCCCAAAAGTTTTGCAGAAACCATCTTGATACGCAGATCCGTGGAAGAAGAGAACCAGCGGCGCTCATAAAACTCATTGTAATTCGGCAGATAGGTTTTGGGTACCAGGCCATGGAGTTTGCCGTCGGATATGACGGCGCCGCAGTTATACATCTGACCTTCCAGAACAACCGGCGTACCTACCACCACCGTAATGCCAGGATATCCAGCAGAGCAGTCCATGATCTTTTGAAGGCCATCCATGCAGGCACCCAGCAGCGTATCCTGGAAAAACAAGTCTTCACAAGTATAGCCAGTCAATGCCAGTTCCGGAAAAACCACAAGATCGCTTCCGGCAGAGTCTGCTTCCTGAATCTTTGCGCAGATATCTTCCACATTTTTCTTAACGTCACCAACGCGCACAGGAGGCACAGCGCAGGCAATACGTACAAAATCCAGCATAGGAATCCCCCCGAAACAATATGATAGTTGTATCATACCATACTTTATCCGATTTGAAAAGAGGAATGAAAAAAGACGGCGAAATTTCGCCGTCTTTTTGAATTACATTTCTGCCAGCTTTTTCAGTTCCTCTGCCAGATCAGTCTGTTCCCAGGGACGATCCTCCACACCAAAGTGACCATAAGCTGCGGTAGGCGCATAAATGGGGCGGCGCAGATCCAGCTTGCGGATAATACCCGCAGGGGTCATGTCGCAGGTCTTACGCAGCAATTCCGTCATTTTCTCATCAGAGATCTTTCCGGTGCCGTAGGATTCCACACGGAGAGAAACAGGCTCCGCCACACCAATGGCATAAGCCAGCTGCACCTGCACTTCTTCTGCAAGTCCTGCAGCTACCAGATTTTTTGCCATATAACGAGCCATATAAGCACCGCTGCGATCCACCTTAGTGGGATCCTTTCCGGAGAAGGCACCGCCGCCGTGGGAGAAATATCCACCGTAGGTATCCACAATGATCTTTCTGCCGGTCAGACCGGTATCTCCGTTGGGGCCGCCAATGACAAAGTTGCCAGTGGGGTTGATGTGAATGTGGGCAACATCAGAAATATCGAAGCCGTACTTTTTCAAGACGGGAGCAATAACGCCTTCCCGGATATAGCGGCGCAGCTCTTCCATTTCAAAATCCGCACTGTGCATAATGGAAACGACCACAGTGTTGATGCCCACAGGCTTGCCGTTTTCATCATACTCCACCGTGACCTGGGTCTTACCGTCGGGGCGAAGCAAATCAGTGGAATGGACGCATTCTGTCAGGCGGTTGGAAAGTGCCCGGGACAGGGCGACCGGAAGAGGCATCAGTTCGGGAGTCTGGGTGCAGGCACCACCGAACATCATACCCTGGTCACCGGCACCACCCACCTCATCGTTGGTGCCCAGAGCAATGTCTGCAGACTGGGTATGGATACGGCACTGGATCTGCACAGAATCGGCATCGAAGCCGTCACCGGGGTAAACATAGCCGATCTTCCGGATGGCCTCTTTTGCCACAGCTTTATAATCCACCACAGCCTTGGTGGTGATCTCACCACAGATGATGCAGAAATCCGTTGTTACCATGGTTTCGCAGGCAACGCGGGAACCAGGATCCTGTGCCAGGCAGGCATCCAGGATGGCATCAGAAATGGAGTCCGCCACCTTGTCAGGATGGCCGTTGGTAACACACTCAGAAGTAAACAATCTTTTTTCCATGCTTTCATTTCCTTTCTCTATATACAGAACATCCATAGGGCATTCAAAAATACTTCCTTTGAAGCCCGCAAAAACAAAATGCACACACCGAAGATTCGATGTGCGCAGTATATCGAATCCTCATCTTTCGTTTGCCGCCGGATTTGGCACCTTAGCTTCCGCCAGGTTGCCGGGTTTCATCGGGCCGTTCCCTCCACCGCTCTTGATAAGGCTTGTATGCAATTCTTCTGTATTTTACTATGATTTTTTAAAAAGTCAATACCATTTTTCCCTCTTTTTTTGCAGAATCGTTTACAAATCTGTTATAGACTTTTTATGCCATTGCTGATAGAATAGGGAAAAGCCAATTTTAGGAGTGACCGGATTTGAAAAATCTTCGTACAAGCTTTGAACGCTTCTGTTATGCAAACCGTTATAAAGGAATCCCCAACCTGATGCTTTATATTGCCGTAGGCACCGCCATTGTCTATCTTGTAGGACAAATGGCGGGAAACTACGCGCTGTACAGCATTCTCTGCTTTGACCGGGCCAGCATTCTGCATGGACAAGTTTGGCGGTTGTTCACCTACCCCCTCACCTATGGCACCGGAAACAGCAGTGTTCTTTTGATCGCCATTTCCCTGCTCTGTTATTATTCTCTGGGACAGGCAATGGAGAACATATGGGGTACACTGAAGTTCAATCTGTTCTATTTCAGCGGCATGATCCTCATGGACATTTACTGTCTGATCTTCGGCGGCCAGGCCGATGTCACCTATCTGAACCTGAGCCTGTTTCTCAGCTATGCTACCCTCTATCCGGATGCACATTTCCTGCTGCTCTTTTTCATCCCGGTGAAAGCATGGATCTTTGCACTCTTTAATCTGGTGATCGTTCTTCTGGACCTGTTCACTATGCCGTTCCCCTACAACCTGTTCAGTGTCATCTCTCTGGCCAACTATTTCCTGTTCTTCGGCAAAGATGTACTGAACGTTGTACCTGTTTCCTGGCGTGCCAATTTCCGCCGCATGGTTCGAAAAAGCAAAAACAATGCTACCGCAAAACCCCAGCCTAAAGTGATCCAGTTCAACGCAGGTTCCTATGAGGCATCTACCGCAAAGCCCAAAGCCCCCTATACCCATCGCTGCACCATCTGTGGAAAAACAGATATTTCCCATCCCGAGCTGGAATTCCGTTACTGTTCCCGCTGCAACGGCTACTACTGCTACTGCGAAGAGCACATCAGCAATCACGTTCATATTCAGTAATTTTTCGTCAGCAGCCATTGGCTGCTGACGTTTTTTATCCTTTTCTTGCCTTTTCGGGCACTTCGTGGTATGATTTAGAAAACAATACGGGAAAGGAGCATAACCATGCCCAAATATATTATGGCCCTGGATTCCGGCACCACCTCCAACCGCTGCATCCTGTTCAATGCAGCAGGTGAGATCTGCAGCGTTGCCCAAAAAGAATTTACCCAGATCTTCCCTCAGCCTGGCTGGGTCGAGCATGATGCCGATGAAATCTTCTCCACACAGCTGGAAGTTGCCAAACAGGCGATGGCAAATATTGGCGTAACTGCCGCCGACATTGCTGCCATCGGCATCACCAACCAGCGGGAAACCACCATCTGCTGGAACAAACGGACTGGCCGTCCGGTTTATAATGCAATCGTATGGCAGTGCCGCAGAACGGCTCCTTACTGCGACCAGCTTAGCCAGGAGGGGCTTGTGGACACCATCCGCAGCAAAACAGGCCTTGTGATCGATCCCTATTTCTCCGGCACCAAGATCCGCTGGATCCTGGAGAATGTTCCCGGTGCAAGGGATCTGGCCGATGCAGGTGAATTGCTCTTTGGTACTGTAGAAACCTGGCTGATCTGGAAGTTTACCGGAGGGCGGGTCCATGTTACGGATTATTCCAATGCTTCCCGGACTATGCTGTTTAATATCAACACACTGCAATGGGATCCGGAGATCCTGGACAAACTGGATATTCCTGCCTCTATTCTGCCAAAATCCGTTCCCTCCAGCGAACTTTATGGCTATACAACAGCGCAATTCTTCGGCGCACCCATTCCCATTGCCGGTGCCGCCGGTGACCAGCAGGCTGCCCTGTTTGGTCAGACCTGTTTTAACGCCGGCGACTCCAAATGCACCTATGGCACCGGTGCGTTCCTGCTGATGAACACCGGTGAAAAACCTATTTTTTCCGGCAATGGTCTTGTAACCACCATCGCCTGGGGTCTGAACGGAAAAGTAAACTATGCATTGGAAGGCTCCATCTTTGTTGCCGGTGCCGCCATTCAGTGGCTTCGGGATGAACTTCGGTTCATTGAATCCGCTGCCGATTCCGAGTACATGGCGCAAAAGGTCAAGGACACCAACGGCTGCTATGTGGTTCCTGCTTTCACCGGCCTGGGCGCGCCTTACTGGGATGCTTACGCCCGGGGTGCTGTGGTCGGACTGACCCGGGGTGTAAACAAATACCACATCATCCGGGCAACGTTGGACTCCATTGCATACCAGACCAACGATGTGCTTTCCGCTATGGAAGCCGATTCCGGTATTCAGCTGTCCGCTCTGAAGGTTGACGGCGGTGCTTCTGCCAACAACTACCTGGTGCAGACCCAATCTGATATCATTGGTGCGCCGGTGCTTCGCCCCTGCTGTGTGGAAACCACTGCAATGGGCGCTGCATATCTGGCAGGTTTGGCTGTAGGGTACTGGGCCAATACGGAGGAGATCCGCAAAAACTGGGCTGTCGACCGCAGTTTCCATCCTGCTCTCGATGAAAATTCCCGCGCCAAACGGCTGAAGGGTTGGAAAAAAGCAGTCGCCTGCACCACGCTCTGGGAAAAAGAATAAACCATGCCTCCGCCGGATGCCCGAAATTTGCATCCGGCGGTTCGCATTTTATACCGGCCCGCCTCATAGCATGTTCCATACATCTGAAACTGAGGTGGTACTGTGGAACATATTACGAACCATGTGCATTTGCGGGGCAGCCTGCTGTCCCTGCCGGCCTTTTCCCACGAAAATCACGGGCGGCGGTTTTTCCGTTTTTTTCTGGAGGTTCCCCGTTTGTCGGGGACTGTGGATATTCTTCCAGTGATCGCAGAAGAAGCTGTACTAAACAGCTTTGACCTTTCCGGCGGTGAAATGCTTACCGTTACCGGACAGATACGCTCCCATAACGTATATGGAGAAACACGACGGCATCTGATGATCTTTGTGTTTGCTGTCAACATTCTTGCAGAAGACGGAGAACCCATCAACGAAGTAATTCTGGAAGGGCCGATCTGCCGGGAACCCACTTACCGCAGAACACCGCTGGGACGGGAGATCTGCGATCTGATGTTGGCTGTTCCCCGGGCTTTTCGGCGGGCAGATTATCTTCCCTGCATTCTCTGGGGCAGAACTGCCCAGGAAGCTGCTCAGTGCCATACACGGGATAAAATCCGAATTCAAGGACGTCTGCAAAGCAGGATCTACACAAAAATTACAGAACATGGAGCAGAGGAACGGACAGCCTATGAAATTTCCGCCCTTTCTGCCGAAATGCCTGAGGACGTTTTCTGATATGGGCGGCAGCGTATGCTGCCGCTTTTTGTTGCTTCTTTCCCCTTTTCGTGATATAGTGTAGGTATCCTAAAAAAGGAATGATACGCTATGACAGAAAAGGTAACCGCTATTATTGATATCATGAAACAGCGTTATCCGGATGCGCCCTGTGCTCTGCGGTATAAAAAGGACTATGAGCTGATGATCGCCGTGCGGCTTTCTGCACAATGCACAGATGCCCGGGTAAACCTGGTAACCCCTGCCCTGTTTGAGGCTTATCCGACCCTGGAGGCCATGGCAGCGGCAGATATTTCCCATGTGGAAGAGTTGGTGCATTCCTGCGGTTTTTACAAGCATAAGGCAAGGGATATTGTCCTTGGCTGCCAGATGCTGCTGACAGATTACAACGGCAAAGTACCCGGCACCATGGAAGAATTGCTACGGATCCCCGGCGTGGGCCGTAAGACTGCCAATCTGCTGCTGGGTGACCTGTATGCTGTGCCCGGAAGTGTGGTCTGTGATACCCATTGTATCCGCATCTGTGGGCGGCTTGGCCTTTCCCAGGGAAAGGAGCCGGAAAAGGTGGAAAAGCAACTGAGGGCCATTCTGCCGCCGGAAGAAAGTTCCGACTTCTGCCACCGGATCGTCCTGTTTGGCCGGGACTGCTGCACCGCAAGAAATCCCAAATGCAACGAATGCCCACTGACCATGTTCTGCAAGGAATTTAATCCATGATAGTTATAACCACCCCTTGTCCGCATACCATGTGGACAAGGGGTGGTTTTTTTGCATCGTCCGTTACCGATCTTTTACAATGCACTGCTGCTTACTCTTGTGAACCTGCTTCTGCGGCTGGTTGGAACCTCTTTTCAGGTATTTCTCTCCAATCGGATCGGCGCTGAGGGGATCGGTTTGCTGCAGCTGGTTATGAGTGTCAGCAGTCTGGCAATTGTGGCTGGTATTGCAGGGATCCGTACAGCATCCATGTATCTGACCGCAGAAGAGCTTGGAAAGAAAAAATCCGAAAATATAACCTGGGTTCTGTCCAGCTGCAGTATTTACAGCATCCTTTGCAGCGGCATAGTAGCATCTGCCCTATATTTCTGCGCTTCCTGGATCGCCGGAAACTGGATCGGAGATACGCGAACGATCCACGCATTGCAGCTGTTTGCTGTGTTTCTACCGGTAATCTGCCTGTGTAACGTAATGGTGGGATATTTTACCGCCGCCAACCGGATCAGTACATTGGCTGCCGTTGAAGTGGCTGAGCAGCTTATTTCCATGGCCGTCACCATCACCACCCTGACCATATGGGCAGGACACGATCCCGTTAAAGCTTGTATGTGCGTAATCCTTGGCAACTGTATTTCTGCCGCTGCAACACTTCTGTGTCTGCTGCTTTTGCGTATGATGGAACATCCGGAAACCGGGCCGCACATATCTGTCCGTCACAGACTCTATGAAACTGCTGTTCCTTTGGCCCTGGCGGATATTTTAAAATCCGGTATCAATACCACAGAAAACCTGATGGTTCCCAAACAGCTGGCAAAAAATATCCATATCTCCAATCCCCTGGCAGCCTTCGGCATGGTCAGCGGTATGGTTTTTCCGGTTCTGATGTTCCCTGCCTGCATTTTGTTCGGGCTGACAGAATTATTGGTACCGGAGCTGGCCCGCTGCGCTGCTGCCGGAAGCCAAAAGCGGATCTGCTATCTTGTACGGCGCAGCCTTCGGGTAGCCCTGCTGTATGGTCTGCTGTTTGCAGGGCTGGAATTTCTTCTGGCAGACTGGCTGTGCATAAAGCTGTATCAAAATACCCAGGCCGGTCGTTATTTAAAGCTATATGCCATTCTGATCCCCATGCTATACTGCGATGCCATCACAGATGCCATGACCAAAGGGCTGGGCCAGCAGAAGATCTGTGTCCGCTATAATATCCTTACATCTGCCATGGATGTTTTCTTTCTTTATCTGCTTCTACCTGTACATGGCATGACCGGATACTATATCAGCTTCGCTGTCACCCATCTTCTGAACTTTATTCTCAGTCTTCGGCGGCTGCTGAAAATCACAGGGGAACATATTCCCTTTTACATCCCTTCTCTGGGAATCTCCGCCGCCATGGCAGCTGTGCTGGGTGCCGGATTCTTTTCCCATCCTGCAGCACAAATCATCAGCTATCTGGCCCTGCTGTGGAGTTTTCTTTGCTTGTTTCAAATTTCCGGCAAAGAGGATATTTTATGGATCACCGGTCTTATCCGCAAAAAATGACCCTTCGGAAAACCGAAGGGTCATAAAAGTTTGTTTTAAAACGCTTTCAGCACTTCCAGCAGGAAGTTCCAGGTACGTTCGGTGGAAGCGATCTCCAGACGCTCCCGGCTGGTGTGAATATCATGCATATCCGGGCCGATGGAAACGCAGTCCAAGCCAGGGATCTTCTCACTGAGCATGCCGCACTCCAGACCAGCATGGATCGCCAGAACCTTCGGATCTTTTTGGAACATTTCTTTATAGATCCGAACCATGGTATCCCGGAGATAGGATTCTTCCTTATACTCCCAGGCAGGATATTCACCCATCTGGGAATACTCTGCACCAAAACTTTCGGCAATGGCCTTCAGCTTTGCCAGCAGTTCCTGCTTATCGCTGTTGACGCTGCTGCGGACAGACAATGTAGCCGTAAAGTTTTCACCGAGCTTCACAACACCCAGGTTCAAACTGGTCTGCACCAGTCCGGGCATAGCTTCACTCATCTTCTGAACACCATAGGGAAGCGTACACAACAGGTCGATGACCTTTGCAGTGCATTCAGTGCTCAGGCTGTTGCCACCCAGAGCATCCACATCGAAGGCCTGGACAGTTGCTTCAGGTTCTTCATACTTTTCCCGAATCTCTGCCTGAAGCTGCTCAGCAACGGCATTGATCCGTTCCAGGTCAGTGCCCATAGCCACCAGCGTAGCCTGGCAGGAACGGGTGATTACATTGTCCTTGGAACCGCCAGACAGGGACGTCAGGCACAGCGGCATCAGTTCCTGGATACGGCGCATAAACTCACCCATGACCTTGTTGGCATTGGTGCGGTTTTTATGGATCTCTGCACCGGAGTGACCGCCCTGGAGACCATCAACAGACAGGCGGATACAAGGGCCGTAAACAGCACGGCGCTCCGCAGGCAGGGAGATGGTTGCTGTGGCGCCGCCGGCACAGGAAATGGTGAAAACGCCCTCTTCCTCAGAATCCAGGTTAATGAGGGTTTTTCCGGAAAGAGCAGACAGGTCAATGACATCCGCACCCAGCATGCCGGTTTCCTCGTCCACGGTGATGATCACTTCCAGCGGAGGATGAGGAATGGATTTATCTTCCAGAAGCGCCAGGGCATAGGCAACTGCAATGCCGTCATCGCCGCCCAAGGTCGTTCCCTTGGCGAAAACACACTTTCCATCATGGGCAATATCCAGGCCATCGACCGCCATATCCAGGGGGCAGTCATCATCCTTCTCGCAGACCATATCCATATGGCCCTGCAGGATCACAGGCCAGTGGTTTTCCATACCGCAGGTTCCCTCGCCAAAGAGGATTACATTATTGACCTCATCCTGAATATATCGAATATTGTGCTCCTTTGCAAAGGAAACCAGATAGTCACTGATCTGCTTCGTGTTACCGGATCCATGAGGAATGGAACACAGCTTCTCAAAATGACCCCATACCGATGCAGGCTCCAGCCCTGCAAGTTTGATTGCTTCCATAGCAGTCGCTCCTTATCATTTGATATGGGTACATTCTAGCACAGATTCCAGGAAAAATCTACCACAGATATATAATAGTTTTTTACAGATGAATCCGCCTGCATTTGGTAAGTATTGTAAACCGGGCAAAGAAAAAGACCACGGAATACTCCGTGGTCTTACAGTTTGGAATTACACCAGGCTCAGCACCAGAGTCAGAACGACCCATGCCAGTGCGATCCACTTGGTGGAAGAAGCCAGAACCTGATCCAGGTTACCCTTCTTATTCTTGCTCAGATAGCTGTCAGAACCGCCAGCCAGAGCACCGGACAGACCAGCCTCCTTGCCGGACTGCAGCAGAACCACACCGATCAGTGCAATGCTGCACAGAGCCTCCAGGACGATCAGAATTGTTTCAATAACGCCCATTACAACAAACCTCCCTCCGCATGAAATCGCGAAAGCGCGTTATGGTACTTGGCACGCACTTACACAGCATGCCATAATTAGCCCATATAATATAGCACATGATTTTTCAAATATCAAGTGCAATTCTCCATTATTTTTACTTTTGTACCCAGTTTCCGGTAGCAAGACAGTTCAGATATGCCTCGATAAAGGGATCCAGGGCACCATCCATCACCGCATTGATGTTGGAAGTCTCGCATCCGGTACGGGTGTCCTTTACCAGAGTATAGGGCATAAACACATAGTTACGGATCTGACTGCCCCATTCGATCTTCTGCTGAACACCCTTGATATCGGAAATGGTAGCCAAATGCTCCCGTTCTTTGATCTCGATCAGCTTGCTGCGCAGCATACGCAGGCAGTTTTCCTTATTCTGGAACTGACTGCGCTCTGTCTGGCAGGAAACCACGATACCAGTGGCCTTATGGATCAGACGGACTGCAGAAGAGGTCTTGTTGATGTGCTGGCCACCTGCACCGGAGGAACGGAACACCTGCATTTCATAGTCTTCTGCCCGGATCTCCACATCGTTGCTGTCATCCTCAATGTCAGGAATAACTTCGATAGCAGAGAAAGAAGTCTGGCGGCGGCCGTTGGCATCAAAGGGAGACACTCGAACCATACGGTGAACACCATTCTCGCCCTTCAGGAAGCCATAGGCATTTTCACCCTCCACCAGAATATCAGCAGACTTGATACCACCTTCATCCGCTTCCTGATAGTCCATAACCTTGTAGGTAAAGCCAGCCTGTTCTGCCCAGCGGGTATACATACGGTACATCATGGAGCACCAGTCCTGAGCTTCCAGTCCGCCTGCACCGGCATGGAAACTCATAAGGGCATTGTTCTTGTCGTAACGGCCAGTGAGCAGAGTCTCCAGGCGGCAGGTCTCCATATTCTTCTGGAGTTCCTCATAGCCTTCCTTCAGCTCGTCCAGCATGGAATCATCATCTTCCTCTGCGGCCATTTCGCAAATGGTCATAAGGTCATCCCAAGAGGAGAGCATCTTCTCATAACGCTCCACCTTATATTCCGCCACCTTGACCTGCTTGACGATCTTCTGGCTCTTTTCAGGATCATCCCAGAAACCAGGAGCCTCCTGCATGGCGTGCAGGCGTTCCAGTTCGTTACGCAGGCCTTCCAGATTCAGAGAATCTGCCAGGCCGTCCAGTGCACCGCGGCAGTCATTCAGTTTCTGCTTGTAAACATCAAATTCAATATTCATAGGCAAACTCTCATTTCGTCAGTATTGCTTGCAGCTGCACAATCGTGCAGAAAAATGGCACCCCCGGCGAGACTCGAACTCACTACCTTGCGCTTAGGAGGCGCACGCTCTATCCTGGTGAGCTACGGAGGCATACAAACCCAATTTAGGCTTATATATTCTATCCAAAAAATGCTTCCCTGTCAAGAAAATCCGGCACATTTTTTGTCTGTCGCTGCATATACTGCTATGTAGTCTTTTGGAAGGAGGAAATAAAATGCGGGAAAGTACAAATCCATTGGATGATCTGGAGGACCTGATCTTTGATCCGGAGGCTGGCGGACCCAGCCAGAGATAATAAAACCAGGCGTTATGCCTGGTTTTATTATTTCTATTCACTTTTCCTGTGGATATACCATTCCCCACTGTCTACGCAGGTTGTCCATAAATTCCATGACATAAACCGTATCTGCCATGGGCATAGAATCCGCTTCCAGCTTTCCGGCGGCAATGCAGGCTGCAGCCTCCGCAAACTGGAATTCATAACCACTGATCTGATCGAAAAAATCATAGTGGGCAAGAAGCTGGTCATTCAGATCGTAGACCGACAGGGACTGGGGATTGTTGATATTCTCCACCACCAAATATCCCTTATCTCCATGGATCATACCTTTCCGGTCAGAGCGGCAGTAAATGCTGTGGGTCAGCACTGCCATACGGCCATCCTTATAGAAGATGGTAATGGTTTCCATGGCATCCACACCAGTGTCCAGCATCTTAACGGAGGACTCCACCCGTTCAATATCCGTACCGAAATGCATCAATGCAAAATTGATGCCATAAACACCGATATCCAACAGGGCACCGCCGGCAAGTTCCGGTTCCCGGATACGGCGAACTTCATCGATATCATAGGACAGGTTGCCGGTCAATGTATTCGGCACACCGATAATACCGCTGTTCATAACATCGGAAATCACTTTCCGGGAAGGCATGTACCGGGGCCAGATGGCCTCTGCCACAAAAACACCCTGCTTTGCAGCAGAGAACCGGATCATTTCCGCCTCTTTCGCATTTACGGTAAACGCCTTTTCGCAGAGAATATTTTTTCCAAAGGCAATGGCCAACATCATATGCTCAAAGTGATGAGAATGAGGCGTTGCCACATAAACAAGTTCCACCGCAGGATCTGCCAGCATTTCATCGTAACTGCCATGGGCTTTGGCAAAACCATATTCCCGGGCAAATTCCTCCGCTTTTTGAAGATCCCGGGAGGAAACTGCATAGCATTCAATCTCCGGCATCGCAGCCAATGTGGGAGCTACACTGCGGGAAATATTACCCGCACCAAGAATACCGATTCTCATGGAACCACCTCTTCATTTTTCTTTTATCATATCATGCAGATTCATAAAAAGCAATGCAGACACAGAAAAAGCCGGGGGCAGTTCAAGTACCTCCGGCTTTTGGAATAATCAGTTGAGAACCTCATGATGGAAGTTGGGACTGTTTTGGGTAATAGGCAGGAATGTATAGCCATTTTCCAAGCCCCATACAATGATATCTTCCACAGCATCCACACTGAAATCATGCGTATCGTGCTGCAGCACCATGGACACACGCTGCTTCTGAACACTCTCGATCACATTGTTGGAAACCTCTATGCTCTTCTTGGCTCCACCGGCATCGTTGCTGTCCACATTCCAATCGAAATACTGGAAACCGCAATCCTGCACAGCTTCTGTCAGAGTTGACATAATTCCATCATTGAAATTACTGACCAGATTGGAACCACCGCCCGGAAAGCGCATCAAAGTTGTTGTGACACCAGTGTTCTGATAAATAATATCCTGCATTCCATACAAATCATCAAAAAATGCCTCCTCACTGGAATAGATTGCATTGTAATCATGGGTCATTGTATGGATACCAATGCTGTGACCTTCCTCAACAATACGTTTCATCATACCGTTGTATCCACTGTTTGTAACAAAGAAGGTAGCCTTTACACCGTACTTCTCCAGAAGATTCAGAAGGCGTCCTGTATGCGGACCAGGACCATCATCAAAGGTCAGATAGATCACCTTTCCCTCGGGATTGTTTATTTCCGGCCGGGGCTGGGGAATGACTTTTATGATACGAATGGCAGGAGTCATATTGCCATACGTATCGCTGACCTTGTAAGTGATCTTGTATGTGCCAGCCTTATACCACTGTACAGTACCTTCTGTCTCTACACGGTCCGTGATATCGCCATCGGCATCATCCGATGCAGAATAGCCCGGTTCCTCAAATCGGGTACCAGCAGTGATCGTGATCCGGTCTTCCCCATTTAGATACAGTCCGGGCGGAACAGGATCATAATAGGGAATTTTTCGCTCTGCATAGGCCAGATTTCCCGAGGAATCCATGACAACATAGTAAATTACACCAAATTCTTCTGTGCGACGAACCCGGCTCGTTATATCTCCATCATAGTTGTCAATAGCGTAGAAACCTTCCTCCTGATACTTTTCGCCCGGCATGACTGTCTGATTGGATCTGTCAACCAGCGTAATTCTGGGGCACTGTGTATCGATTACCCGTACCGTTCTCTCTGCCGAAGCCTGCCACCACAGGCACTGAGCAGTGTACTCGATGGTATACTTACCCACCACCTTTTCCTGAAGACCACTGTTGATCTGAACCTCCACGCCTTTGGGGCGAATGCCATCTTTCCAAAAGAGCGTGCCTGTCAGGATTGCTTTTGCACCGGGGTCATGATAGGTGGAACCATATTCCAGCAGAACCTCTGAATCCCCCGTCGTAAGCACCGTAAGGGTAAATTGATTTACATGAAACAACAGAAACCAGATGCTTGCCAGGATCAAACACAACAGCACCAGAACAGCCAGGCACCATTTTACAATTCGAATCTTTGCGCGTTTTGTTTCTGCTTCCTGTCGGACCATATGATCCGATTTCCAGATCTGCTTTTGATCGGCTGCTTGCGCCTCAGGCAAAGGCTGGGGTATATTATCCGGCATTTTCTCTCTCTCCCATGTCTTTAGTTAACATAATATTAAGTATACATAATTTTTTCAAAAATGGAAGAGGTATTTGAAAAAATTTTTTTTGAAATTTTTTCAAAGCAAAAGCGGCAGAATCCTCTGCCGCTTTTTATCACCTATTGATCATATGGATCAGTTTCGGAAGCGCTGTTTCAAATTTCACACCATACCAGTGTGCCGGATTCTGTACCGTGTTTTCAATACAGATGAAAACAAAGTCTGCTGCGGTCTGTGCTGCTTCCGGTATTGTTCTTTCCTGCAAGAGTACACCTGTAAAACAGGAAGCAAATATGTCACCGGTACCATGAAAGCTTCTTTCCACTTTGGGATGCACGTAATGAAACACACTTTTGTCCTGATAGACCACTACGCCTGTCTCTTCAGCTCCGTAGCCAACACCCGTCAAAATCACATTGGGATGTCCCAATGTTTCCAGAAGCTGTTTGACATAATCTTCATCAGGTCTTTCCTGATATTCCATTCCCGCAAACATGGCAGCTTCCGTTATATTGGGTAAAATAATGTCTGCCTGTCTGCAAAGCTTATGCATCTGGCTGGCATATTCTTCATCCAAGCCGGAATATATCTTTCCATTGTCTGCAAACGCCGGATCCACGATCAGCAGACCATCGGGTGACAAAAGCTTCCTGGCAAGTGTGCTGACCATCTGCACACCCTGACTGTCACCAATATACCCCACCAGGATCGCATCAAAAGAGATATCGTTTTCCTGCCAGTGACGGCAAAAAGGCTCCACAATATCACCCAAATGGATCCGCGCAGGTTTTCCAAATTCTCCGGTATGTGTTGACAGAACAGCCGTTGGAAGGATACAGGTTTCATGGCCGCAGGCTGACAGAATCGGCAAAGCCACCGTCATGGAACACTGACCCACACAGGAAATATCCTGCACGGTCAAAATCCGTTTGTATGCCATTTAATCCTCCACATCGATCTCTAATCCCAGTTCTCTGGGCAGGAACCGGGGGCAGACACTTTCCGTTGTAACAATGACAGAGGCCGCCAGCATCGCACCGATCTCGCAGGATTCCGCAAGTGTTTTTCCATAGGTCAAGCCCACAGCAACACCCGCGCAGAAAGAGTCACCGGCGCCAGTGGTATCCACTACGTCCACCTTCCGCGCAGGACAGAAACCCTTATCGCCATGCATATCCGCATAAACAGCACCATCGCCGCCCATTGTAACGATCATGCTGGGGATCTGTGCAGCAATCACCTTGTCTGACAGAATGGCTATCATTTCCTCCGGCTTTTTACCAGAATAGTCGTCAAAGAAAAGCAGACCCGCCTCCTGTATATTGCAGACAAAACAATCAATGGACTTCAGAAAATCCCGGCGTTCCAGAGCAATACTCATATTACCCACAACTGCAAACACCTTTTTCTGGTACTTCTCTGCCAATTTCAATGTGCGCTTGACGATATCCTTATCTATGTCGATTTCAACAATCACACTGTCTGCATTCGAAAAGATATCATCGCCGTGCTTGTCCAGAATATCCACAATGGGAAGCAGATTGGGCCGTTTGGAAATGGACGCTGCAACATCGCCATCATTGTCAAAAACGGCCAGCCAGGTTCCCATACCGTCTCTTGTGCTCCACATATACTGGGTGTTTACTTTATGGTTCTGCAGCTTCCGGATAACATCCATACCATCGCCGCTTTCATCTACCAGACTGACAAAGGTTGGACGAAGCTCACAGTTTGCAATATCTTCCACAACGTTTCTGCCCACACCACCATGTACACGCTCCACACGGCCTGCGTTTCTTCCAGTTGGAATAAAGTTGGAATCGGGATATCCTTTCACATCCACAAATACCGCACCAATAACAACAATTCCCATAAAGTGCACCTCCGTTTTTCTGTATTTTTTATTATACCACATGTCCGCCAATTTGCAACAAAAAGCAGCATATCGACCCGCATCTTATCGTTACATCGACAAAATTTTTATATTCAAAAAAGAAATATTGCATTGTGAAAAAAAAGTGTTTATAATATTTCTATCATTCTTTAACCCCATTCTTATTTATATTGGAGGGTAATTATATGTCTAGCAATGTACGTCCCGAATCCATGGAGCGTATCACCACACCCCAGCTGGCACAGAAGTTTATCGATGAGCAGGTTGCTGAGGTTCGCGCACAGGTTGGCGACAAGAAGGTTCTGCTGGCCCTGTCCGGCGGTGTTGACTCCAGCGTTGTTGCTGCCCTGCTGATCAAGGCAATCGGCAAGCAGCTGGTCTGCGTCCATGTCAACCACGGTCTGATGCGCAAAGATGAATCCGAAAGTGTCATCAAGATGTTTAAGGACGGTCTGGATGCCAATCTGATTTATGTGGATGCAACCGATCATTTCCTGGATCTGCTGGCAGGTGTCTCTGATCCCGAGCGCAAGCGCAAGATCATCGGCAAGGAATTCATCACCGTATTCGCTGATGAGGCCCGCAAGCTGGAAGGCATCTCCTTCCTGGCTCAGGGTACCATCTACCCTGACATTCTGGAGTCCGTAAAAGCTGCTGAAGGTAAGAAGGCCGTCAAGTCCCATCACAATGTCGGTGGTCTGCCCGAAGATCTGCAGTTTGAACTCGTTGAACCCATCAAGCTGCTGTTCAAGGACGAGGTCCGCGTTGTCGGTGAAGCTCTGGGTCTGCCCCACGCCATGGTATACCGTCAGCCCTTCCCCGGCCCCGGCCTGGGCGTCCGTTGCCTGGGTGCCATCACCCGTGACCGTCTGCATGCTCTGCGGGAAGCCGATGCCATTCTGCGTGAAGAGTTTGAAAAGAATGGGCTGAATGAAAAAGTTTGGCAGTACTTCATTGCAGTTCCCGACATCAAGAGTGTCGGCGTCAAGGACGAGAGCCGTTATGAAGGCTGGCCTGCCATCATCCGCGCCGTCAATACCAAGGATGCTATGACTGCTACCATCGAGGAGATCCCCTATGCAGTACTGCATCACATCACCGATCGTATCACCCATGAGGTAGAAGGTATCAACCGCGTTTGTCTGGATTTGACACCCAAGCCGATCGGAACGATTGAGTGGGACTAAGATAAAAGAATTACAACGCCGGGAATTCCTGTAACAAACAGGGAGTTCCGGCGTTGTTTGAATGGTTAAAATGTGATATAATGAGCATAAAGGCAGGTGATGAAGTGAATGAGTAACCAAGGTATGATTGTGGATAATAAATTGTCTCAGATTGTGCAGGAAATCCATGAAATCATCAGTGAGGCTCGTAAGAGAACGGCACAGGTTATGAATAGCGAATTGTTAAATTCGTACTGGCATATCGGTCGTATCATTTGTGAATATGAGCAGTCTATACCGGAGAGAGCCGATTATGGAAAGCAGACATTGAAGATGCTTTCGAAAGAGTTGACGAAAGAGTCTGTTAAGGGATTTTCTCGAGCTAATCTTTATAATATGCGATTATTTTATCAGACTTATGAAAAAATGCCAGACAGTGTCTGGCAAATTGAATTGGTCCGTTCGAGAATTGAAAGGCCTCTGTTTGAACGTTCGCTGCTTTCTCGTGGCGAGGTTAATAAGGAGCAGTTAATTAGGCAGGCTGAAACGGTTTTGGAAAAGTGGTATGAAAAAGAAAAGAATAGTCAATAATTGATATTGAAACGATAGTGATCTGCTCATCCTTATGCGAGTAAAGATATGCGGATTTCTCATTCTTATTATACTGGATGTATCAATTTCTGAACAAAGAGAGGATATGCGGCAATGGAACAGAAAACGCCAATTAGTACATGAAACATATGCCAACTCCTCAATTTATTGAACGCCAATCGTCGGAAAAATATTTAGC
>JAFSAP010000007.1 GCA_017440925.1 Oscillospiraceae bacterium
ATTTTGGTCCAAAAAGTTAGAAAAAACACCGGACTTCTTTCGAAATCCGGTGTTTTTTATGGTTGCGGAGGCAGGACTCGAACCTACGACCTCCGGGTTATGAGCCCGACGAGCTTCCAACTGCTCTACTCCGCGATATTGAGGTGCACCCCTTGAGTGCTTAGATAGTATATCACAGCCCCCGCTGTTTGTCAATACCTTTTTCCCGGGATATTCTGTCGGTTCCTGGCGGACAGATACATTGACAACGGCTATCCATCTGAATATAATGAACCCTGTATAATTTACCCCGGAATTGAGATGATATCCATGCAAAAAAGTGCAGTAAAAGCTGCTTTTCTGGACACTGTACCGGTGATGACCGGCTATGTATTTCTGGGCTTCGGCTTTGGAATCGTAATGTACCAAAGCGGTTACGGCCCCCTGTGGTCCATTGCCATGAGCCTGCTGATCTATGCCGGCTCCATGCAGTATGTGGCTGTGGGGCTGCTGACAGGCGGCGCCGGCCTGCTGACCACAGCTCTGACCACCGTGGTGGTCAATGCCCGGCACCTGTTTTACGGCATTTCGATGGTGGATGCCTACAAAGGCGCAGGAAAGAAGAAGCCCTATATGATCTTTGCGCTGACGGACGAAACTTACTCCCTGGTTTCCAAAAACCAGGTGCCCGAAGGCATCAGCCGCCATGGCTACTGTTTCCTGGTTTCCCTGTTCGACCACAGCTACTGGGTGGGCGGCACGGCCCTGGGTGCATTGGCCGGAAATCTGCTGCCCATCAACTTTGAGGGCATCGAATTCGTTCTGACCGCCCTGTTCGTCACCATTTTCGTAGAGCAATGGCTCAGCACGAAAAACCACTTTCCTGCCGTTGTGGGCGTGGCCGTCACAGCAGTTTGCCTTCTGATCTTCGGCCGGGATGTATTCCTCATCCCCTCCATGGCCCTTATTGCCGGGATCCTGATCATGGCTCCCAAATTTGAAAGGAGGACAGGCAATGCATAACCTCCATGCCATTTTGACCATTGCCGTGGCAGCCCTGGTGACTGCCGCACTGCGGTTTCTTCCCTTTCTGATCTTCGGTGAAAACCGAAAAACCCCTGCCATCATTGCCTATCTGGGCCAGGTGCTGCCCTATGCCATTATGGGTATGCTGGTGGTGTACTGCCTGAAGGATGTGTCCGTCACCACGGCTCCCTTCGGCATCCCGGAGGCCATCGGCTGTGCTGCTGTGGCTGGACTGCATATCTGGAAGCGCAGCACCCTTCTGAGCATCGGCGGCGGCACAGTGGTCTATATGCTGTTGGTGCAGCTTATTTTCCATTGAAGAATCACTATAGCAAACCAGAGAGCCTTCGGCTCTCTGGTTTGCTATTTACTTCAGCATTTCTGCTTCCTTCTGAAAGCGAGACATCATGGTTTCATAGTCTCCCAATTTGGTTTTGTAATCATCCAGCTTGCCCGCGGGTTCCATAGCAAATTCTGCAAACATACTGCTTTCCAGCATCCATTCACGCAGAAGGTTGGCCTCTTCAGGATATGTATCCTTATTATCTTTTACAAATTGAGTAACATCACTATTCAAAGAAGGCTCCGTTTTAGAAAGTGCGTCATATGCTTTTGCGTAAGGCATACACAGATTTGCGATATAAACAAAATCATCATCTGTCAAATCCCAGTGGTATCCGTCTTTATCTTTACCAATTTCAAACGATTCCTTCTCCATCGCATATCCGGTATTCCACATTAGCATCTGTACTGCACTTAGTTCATTTTGAAGTTTCAGTGAATCGATTGTAGACAAATCTGTAAAACGGAGAACATCATCGAAGTAATTCCAAAACCTGCTTCCGCCAACATTTTCCCATACGATAATAACACCATCTGCCAAAATACTACTTGCGACGTTCATTTCTGTGCAACGTTCTGTGAGAGAAATAAAAGTTTCGGTATGGAGAGACTCTATAGACTGCTGGAGAATATCTAAATTTTCAACTTTTTCTTTATCTTTATCATTTAGTGCATCATAAGCACGATTGGCTTCTTGAATCGTATCAGCCTTCTCAATGGTTACTTCACCAATAGAAGCGATTTTTTCCTCCACTGCTTTCACTTCTTCACTTTTGCCACAAGCGCACAAAGATAGACAAATCGCAAAAACCAAAACAAAAAATAACATTTTTTTCATAATTCTTCGCTCTTCTTTCTGAAATTATTTTTAATTTTTTCCGCTTGCCTTGGCGTAAGCATCTAGGTAGTCCTGAATTTCTTGTTTGGCTCTGTCTGCTTCTTCTCTTGTTCTTCGGGCAGCTTCTTCCAGCTCTCTACTGGACTGTTCAAGATTTGCAATTTTTTGTTCTGTAGTCAGTTCTTTCTTACATCCAGAGAAAGAAAATGTCAGACATAAAATTAGCGCAAATGATAATATCTTTTTCATATTTCCTCCTTTTTGTAATACAATAAGATATCATAATAGCAATCATAGTGTAGCATATTTTTATCACTATTGTCAATCTATAATTGATACAGATTGAGAGGTGTATGCTATGAAGAATGAACCTTTAAAAATTAAAAAGCGTGGTGAGGATGGCACAAGAGTTATCACAGTGAGGATTCGTGAAGAAACATTGGGAGAACTGGACAGAATTGCAAACGAAAGCAACTATTCACGCAATGAACTTATCAATCTGATTTTGGCTTATGGTGTGAAGAATATCGAAATAGAATGATATAAGGGCAAATATCCACCCTCTTTCCTTTCCAGAGATCACATCCCTAAAAGCCCCCCTGGCGGAAGCCTTTGCGCGTCATCAAAACGAAACAACGGCAGGACTTTCGTCCTGCCGTTCTTATATTCTATTGGGCATCAGTCGCAACGGGTGGTCATGATCTCCAGGATGACCCGGTCGGTCTCCTGCATGCCCTGCTTTGCCAACACACCCACATTGGCAATGGTGCTGTCCACGCCCTTGGTGATGATGCCGTCGCCGCCCCGGAACTGCTGCTCATTGCAATACATCTGATAGCCCAGGATACCTGCATCCACAGATGCTGCGATTTTGGCAGCGCAGGAGGGTTTTGCACCGTCGCAGATGGTGCCGCTGAGGATGGCCACTGCATTGACGATGGTATGGGCAATAGCCCGGAAACTGCCGTCCAGCAGATAGGCAATGCCTGCGCCGGCACCCACGCCGGCGCTGATGGCGCCGCAGTAGGCAGACAGGCGGCCAATGCCGCTCTTCTGATGAATGGTCACCAGATCCGAAATCAGCAATGCCTGATACAGCTTTTCTTTGCTGACACCCAGATGCCAGGCATAGCGGATAACCGGGATAGATGCGGTCATACCCTGGTTGCCGGAACCGGAGACAATGACCACAGGCCGCTCACAGCCGCTCATACGGGCATCGGAACCGGCGGCAGCCCAGGCCTTGGCCTCAGTTTTGATATCGGCGGGATATTCCTTCAGCAGGACAGAGCCGATGTTGGCACCCCAGTCCTCGCTAAGGCCAGCCTCTGCAATGGCGATGTTGAAATTGATCTGGCGGTCCAGCAGATCAGATACCCGGCTCAGATCCACAGTCTCCGCAAATTCCAGAATGCCAGCCACGGACATGAAACTCTTATCCATCTCGCCGTCGTCATCGGCTTCGGTGAGTTCCTTGCTGAACAGCACTTCGCCATTCTTCTCCACATGGACAACATTGGCATGGGACTTGGCAATGCGTACCACAGCGGTATGCTCCCCAGCACAAGCCGTCAGCCGGATATCCAGCTGGAAGGGCGTTTCCATGCAGATGATCTCCATGGGGACGTTCTTGGTAAATGCTGCGATATCCACATGGGCGCTGACAGGAACGGAAGAGATAACCTGCAGCTTGGCATCGGGATCACCGGCCACGATACCGGCAGCAACCGCCGCCCGGATACCCTTCTGCTTGCCGGTATTGGGAACGATAACACTCTTGACATTTTTGATGATGTTGCCAGAGACTTCGATCTTCACCTGCTGGGGCAGCTGTCCCAGAGTTTTACGCAGCAGCGCAGCTGCATATGCCAGGGCAATGGGTTCCGTACAACCGGTGGCCAACAGCAATTCGCTCTGCAGCACCTCAATATAAGCATCTACAATGGCGGGTTCCAGCATGATTTGCGCCTCCTATGTATCAAAACAGTATTTCTGTCAAGGCTTTTCCGGAAAAGCCTAGTTTTACTTATACTCAGTGTACTTCATCCACAGACAAAAATCAAGAAAATAACCCTGATAAATCACAGCTTCGCCCAATTTCTTCTTTAGTGTTCCAGAGCCGCCCGGAGTTTTTCCAGGGCGCGCTTCTCAATACGGGAAACATAGCTCCGGCTGATACCGGTGATCTGCGCCACCTCCCGCTGACGGCACGGCATAGATCCTGTAAGCCCGTACCGCAGGTCGATTACTTGCCGTTCCTGCTCTGTAAGGCACGTGTCCATCGCCCACCGAAGATGCTGCGCCAGTTCCTTGTTGGCAACTTGTTCCAGTAGGTCGCAGTCCTCCGCCACCACATCCATCAGTGAAAGTGCCGCCCCATCTGTTCCCGTTTCAATATAGTCAGACAAGGATACATCCTGGGCGGTCTTTTTTTGTGCACGAAAGTGCATTAGGATCTCATTTGCTATCCTCTCTCCAAGGACTTTCAGAGTCTATGATAGAGTCTTTCCCTTTCAATTCCTCATAATTGGCATCTGCGAAATCTTCAAGAAGTTTTTCTTCTCCACTTTCGACAGCTGTATTACCCATTTGACCCTCCCTATCAGGGAATTCGATTGCACTCTCATCGGCTCCGAACAGCACCACATGGGCATTCCCGCCATCCCAGATCACTTTATGAACTACGGAACGGGTCGCTGCCCGCTTCTCCTCAACAGACAGTTCGTCAAGACTCCTTTGCAGCTCGGACAGGCTCTGCCGCAGCCGGTCGAACTCCATATCGGTCATAGAATTGGCCGTGGTCTGCTCCTCCACCTCCCGGATGCGGGCCATGATCTTACCATTGATTCGGGTCAACTCCTCGATCCGCTCCAGTACACGGGGTCTGGCAGGGGAATCCTCCATTATGCCCAAGCTATCGATCAGGCCATGGATGGTCTTTTCATTCGTTCCATACTCTGACCGGAGACCTTCCAGCTGAGATTCATACCCTTCCCGATTGCCTGCATAAAATGGGCGGTATTTTTCCAATTGCATGACGAAGGTGCTGTCATCCTCCGGTATTTTCCTGATCTGTTCCATGATCGCCGCATCCAGACTGTTGCCATTGGCATTGGACTGCCTGCAGCGCTCACCCTTACTCCGCTCCTTCATCTTGCAGACATAGGTGTAAATGATTTCTCCATCTGCCGTCCTGCGCTGAGACAGCTTGGGGTACATCCGTTCCCCGCAGGAACAGAACAGCAAACCTGTGAGTAAGGCTGCATTGCTTCTGGGTTTGCGGTAAGCTTTGGACTTGTTTCTGTCCAGAGATTCCTGCACCCGGATCCACTGTCCGGAGGGAATCAGACCGGGGTGCTGGCCAATGGCCACAATCCACTGGCTGACAGGCAGCAAAACCGTTGTCTTTCCCTTCTCCTGGTCAGTACGGTTGTAGGCCATGATGCCCCAGGTTCCGTCAAAGGCCTCTCTGGGAAAGCACAGATCCGCTTCCCGCTCCCGAAAATACTTGTATGCATCCTCGTCCGCAACCATATAAACCGGGTTCTGCAAAATTGCTTTGATGGCAAACCGGGTGAAATCCCTGCCCTGTCTGGTCTTGATCCTGCGGCGAAGCAGTTCCGCTTCCACTGCTGTCAGAGAATCGGTTTTGGTATAAAGGTCAAAAATCAGCCTGGGAATCTCCGCTTCCTCCGGGATGGGAACCAGTTTGAAGGACTTCCTTGTCCTGCCGTCTGCCGTCACCTTGCTGACCTCCTCGGATCGGAAGCCGGTAGGCGCATTGCCGCCCAGCCAGCGGCCTGTTTTTGCCAGTTCGTGCATATTGTCCCGGATGCGCTCGGCAATGGTTTCCCGTTCCAGCTGAGAGAACACAGAAATAATGAACATCATGGCCCTGCCCATGGGGGTGCTGGTATCGAACTGCTCCCGGATTGACACGAAGGATACATCCAATTTGCTCAGTTCGTCAATCAGTCCGGCGAAGTCGCTGATATTACGGCTGATTCTGTCCAGACGATAGACCACGATGGCTCTGAACTTCCGTTTTCTTACCTCCGCCATCATCCTCTGAAAGTCAGGCCGTTTCAGATTGCCCCCGGAAAAACCCTCATCCTCAAAAACCACGCAGCGCCCGGCACAGGCTTCCCCAAACAAATTCCGCACATAGTCCCTGCACAGCTCCACCTGGTTGCCGATGCTCTCCCCCTTGCCGGTGAATCTGGATTTTCGGGAATAAATGGCGATTCTGTCCGCATTGTTCCCCATCTTTTTCCTCCCTGCCATATGATGATAGTTATACTATTTCATAACAGCGGAAAGCTTTCCTCCGAAATGCCATTTTTTCATGCAGCCGTGGACTGTTCCCTTCCGGGTTTCATATTCTCTGGGGACAGTGAATAGGCTTCTGTCAGGGCATTTCCCCACCGCCGCATACAAGGAGCATCCCGGGAGGTGATTCCGATCCGCAAACCGGCACCCATCCATCTGGTTGTGCAGCAGCCTCAAACAGAAGCAGGAAAAAAAGCATTGGCGCAGCGGATCTCTGAGATTCACGCTGCAGCCGTGAATCAACGGTTAACATCCCTGAACTGTCCCACGGAGCAGAAACGGAAGCTTCTGGAGGCCGTCATGGAAACCGCAGGAACAAAAAACAGGGAACAGTCTTTCTGAAAGTCTGTTCCCTGCTCTTTTTATGTCATTTTCTTACCTGCCGTTTACAGCTGCTCCATCCACTTGTCCATCCACTGCAGTCGTCTCCTGTACCAGTCGCAAATCTGGCCATACTGGTTCACCGAAGTGCTGGGAATGCTCTTCCAGACAACGCACTCCCGGTCATAGATGGCTTTGGGAATGGAACCGATGAAGTTCGCGAATACCGTGACCACATTTTCCTCACTGAGAACAGAGGATTTCAGCACCCGGTAGCGCTGCTTCAGCGCATCCGGTTTATGGGTTGCCAGAAGATCCATCACTGTGTTCAACGACCGGATATAGCTGAGTGTTGCATATCCGTTGGCAGTCTGAATGCTGGTGCCTGCCCAATGCAGACCGAATACCGCATCCATATCGTAGGCGCCATAGAACCACTTTGTTCCATCGTAGGTAGACAGCAGATAGTTCTTAACGATCATATCATCACCGCCGATAAAAGCCACAAACAGCCAGTAGTCGATGGCGCTGTCAATATCCAGATACTGTGCTATGGTGGTATCCAAATCCGTGCCGTCACTGTTGATGCATGCCGAAATCAGCTGATTGACGGAATCCACCGCCCACTGGGTATTGCTCTCATCTGTGATATACTCCATTTCAAAGTCAGTACCGTCCAGCAATGCGGTTCCCTTGAACTGGGTGGCCGCACCATTCACATCTGCGCAAATAATGCACTCGTTTGTGCCTTCGCCCATACCATACATCCAGCCGTCTTTGGGAATATTGAATGTGTACAGTCCGGCGTATTCCCCATTGATATACACAGTGATTGGGAATCCGTCAACCGCGCCGCCATTGACGAGGGCATTCAGCCGTTCATTGGCAGTTGTTCTGCTTTTGACGACCTGACCCCACAGTTTTGCACACACCAGATTCCGGGCATGGGAGAAATCAATGTAGTTCGCCTTCAGACAGTATTTTTTCTGACTTCCCCAGCCGGTTTTTGCTTCAAAAGCGGTGTCGAATTTCACCGTATAATTCTTCTTGGGATATGCAAGACTGCTGCTGCCCTGCCACTTTACACTGCACGTACCCGTCCGGTCACCATACCGGTAGCTGAGTGTCGCCGCATTGTCCTTGTTCATGGCAGAAATATCTCCGTTGAGATACAACACCGGCAGTCCATAGGCTGCCATATCCGGCTGTTCCAGCTGTGCCACTCTGTCTTCCAGATCCTCATTTCCTTCTGTCTCTGTTTCACCGCTGACGGAGGTGGTGCCGACGGAGCTGTAGAGGTTGTTAATGCCGGAAAAGGCTGTGAGATTCTCCTGCGCCGTCAGCTGAACCACCTCCGGAGCGGCAAGTTCCCCCTGCGCATCATGGGTGATGATCAACTTTCCGGAAGACCAGTCGTATTCACCGCCATATACGGTTCTGCCAAACTCTGCAGAATAGGTATTGCCGCAATAGGGTTCAAAAGCTGTTTCCTCCGTACCGATTTCCAGCTGCGGATAGTATACTTCGTCAATGACAGTTCCTGTCGGGATCTGAACATAGACCGAGGCAAAGGTAGTGGTTTCTGTAATCGTCACATTGTTTGTTTTCCAGCCCGGCAGCATATTGACACTGACGCCCGAGGTTTTGGCATTGGACAGCTTATAGCTGCCAGGAAGAAGCACCAGTCCCAAATCATTGTATGCCCAGTAAATCTGCGCACCTGTGGATGTGCCGGTCATATGCAGACCGCCGTCCGCTGTCAGCTCTGCGGTAACACCGCCTGTTGTCAGCGGGAAATTATTTCTGGTTCTCTTCAGAAGATTTTTACCGCAGTGATGCAGCGATACTGCGGTATATCCCGCTCCGCCGGACAGATAGGGCAGCTTTGTTGTAACCTGCAGGGCACATCCTTCCCGGGGAGTGCATACCGCAATCTGTGCATCCTTCACAGAGAAGGTAGCTGTCTGAGCTGCACCTTCTCCGGAACCGGCTGCCAGATCGACTGTCTCCACTTCTGTGACTTTGTTATATTCATCTACTGCTGCCACACGAATGTACTGCCCCTTTTTGGCAGAAACCGGAGCCGGCAAGAAGCCGGTTACCCGATAATACCCTTCGGAATCAGCAATGCCTGCATCCACCCGGGGATGCACATTTATGATCATCCCAAAGGTATTCAGAATTTTCTCTCCCAGAATCAGCATCACAGACAAATTCACCGGGCCTGCAACCGTCAGCACCTGAGGTGCCAGCGCCACAGTGAGCACATTCTCCTGAATCATCCAGGCAATATCGCCGTTGGGAAGCGTATCATATTCACCGCCTTTGCCATCGGCCTTACTGTACCGGATCTGTACCGCAGCGCCCTCAGGTACAACCCATGGCGCATCCCCAGCAACCAGAGACAATTCCAGATTACGGGAATACTGATCGCTCTGAACCGCATCCACAACTGTAATGCCGGACATTTGGGTCAGATCCAGTGTTCGTTTGCTTGTTATTATCATATTCATCCCTCCATAAGTAACGCCCAATACGGCCTTTGTTGCACACTTTCGTCCAACAAATAACTGTTTTTCCTGTTCGGCACAAAAAGAACCGGCACATTTTTCAATGTGCCGGTTTCAAACCACTATTCTTCATAAAAATCCAGGCCCACATAATTCAGCGCCTGTCTGCGTTCCCTTACCTTATCATCATCCAGATCTCTGACAATCTGAAGTTTTTTCCGAATGATCCGGGGTGTCCGGAAGATCAGCTGCAGCCATCTGACCGGCCAGAAGAGCGGATACAGATACGGTCTTTTCTTCAGCACCGGGAAACGGTATCGCATGCGGTCCAGGGGTGGAAACACAGCATCCCAGAGTTCCTTCCGCTTTGTATTCCGGACATCCTGTCCTCCCGGATGCATTTTCAGCTGTGCACCATATATGCTGTTCTCATGGAGGCCCCAGTTTCCAGCGGAAAAAATATACGCCGTCATGTAGTCTGTTTTCTCATTGGGAATACCATCCCCAAACCAGACATCCAGCAGGGTTTTTGTATTTCTGTAAAACTCCAGCAAATGCAGGCGTTCCATACCTGCCTCAATATACTGCTCGTCCATATCCGGATGCGTGTTCCGGAAAACATACAGATCCAAAAACTGCCGGATTCCTATTCCGCGCCAGCGGTAATGCTTGGCCATATGGGTAAACAGGAACAAAAACTCATCTTCCTTTTTGAGCACATACCTGTGTCCTTGCTGCAATTCGGCCATCTGCCAGCCAATACCGAAAAAGGCATAGAACTCCTTCTCTGTCGCAGGAACCATTGCCTTATGCAGCTCCAGATACAGGTCATCCCTTTTCCAAGGCAGCTCATGATGGCTTTCCTTGCCCGGAACGAATCCCAGGGACTCCAGAATTCTGCAGATCTGCGGATATTGCTCCATGCGGATCAGAACATCCGCATCCCCCATCATCCGCACTTCCGGCTGGGGGTATAATGCCTTCATATTACATCCCTTCATCGGCAAATAATCGATTTCATGTTCCTCAAATGCCGCAAACACCTGTTTTAATGCCCGCATCTGCAGTTCACTGTGCCGCAGAATCTGAAAGTATTTTTTCTGATACTTCTGCATCTGTTCCGTTTGCATCGGCAGGCCGCAGATATATGCCCCCTGAAAAAACAGCGGCAGCAAAGACTGCTGTCGGACACAGACATCTGCCATTTCCGGCAAAAACCCCTCCGGCAATACTGTTTTTGTACCGGTCAAGGCACTTTTTACCAAAGCCAGGATTCCCTGATGCAAAACATCCATTGCAATTCTCCTTGTTCCGGTTAAAAACCGGAAAATATCCTCTGATTGGTTCTCTCATCCAGCCTGCTGCACATCGGAATTTTGCTTCCGCAAGGCCACAAATATTGCAGATAGTATACCTTTTTTTCATTGGATTGTCAATTCCGGACCCCTCCGGAAATATCCTCTTTTACCGCAGGAATCGTCGATTATTTCCGAAAAATTGTCGTACAATTGACAATTTGGGTATTCTATGGTATTGTATATCGGTAAGAGTATTCTCTGTTATCTACACACATGTCCGAGGAGGACTTCCCGAATGACTGTCACAAGTTTCCCGTCTGAAAAAACGGATGATTATTCTTTTGAGATCTCACCCGAAGTTGCGCTGCAAATGCAGCAGGCTGCGGATCTGCACCTGCTGATTTCTGAAGAAGATGTGGGCGATCTGCATGCCATTGACATCAGCAACCGGATGTATATAAAAGTTAAACGGCTACTGGATGTGATTTTGTCCTTCCTTGGATTGAGTGTTCTGGTTCTCCCCTTTGCCATCATTGCTGTCTGCATCTGTCTTGACAGTCCGGGAAGTATATTTTTCTCCCAGTATCGTGTAGGCCGCAATGGCAAACGCTTCAAATTGTACAAGTTCCGTACTATGACCGTCAACACCCCGAAGTATCTCTCCACCAACAATCTGGGGGAGTCTTCACAGTATGTTACCCGATTTGGAAAATTCCTGAGAAAATTCTCTCTGGATGAACTGCCCCAGCTGTTCAATGTTCTGAAGGGAGAAATGAGTCTTGTGGGACCGCGTCCCCTGATCTCGGATGAATACGAAATTCACGAAAGGCGCATGCATTTCGGTGTTTATCAGCTTCGCCCCGGTGTTACAGGTTTGGCACAAATCAATGGCCGGGATTTTGTAACCGCTGCTGAAAAAGTGCGGTGGGATGTGAAATATCTGGAATCCTTCGGATTCTGGACCGATTTGGAGATTCTTCTGAAGACGATCCCCAAAGCCTTCAGCGCTGTGGGTGTGTCTGAGGGTTCCCCCGCTTCCCAGAATCCTCAGTAGCTGTTCTTACCAACAAAGGAGTCTTGCAGAAAATGAAGTACAGCATTCTGATGTCTGTCTATCAAAAAGAAAAACCGGAATATCTGGTACAGAGCATCGAAAGTATGCTGTCTCAGACTGCATTCCCGGAGCAGTTCGTAATCGTGAAAGACGGTCCTCTGACACCGGAACTGGATGAAATCCTGTGCCAGTATGCCGCTTCCTATCCGGACTTGTTCACCATTCTTCCCCTGACGGAAAATGTGGGACTTGGCCGGGCGCTGGATCTCGGCATGGCCGTCTGCCGGAATGAACTGGTTGCCCGCATGGACTCGGATGATATCTCCCTGCCCAGCCGCTGCCAGCGGGAACTGGAACGGTTTGCTGCCGATCCGGAGCTGGCCATCGTCGGTACAAATATCGATGAGTTTTATGACGATCCCAGCGATATCAAAATGAGCCGGGTCGTCCCTTCCGAATATGCAGATATCAAAAAAGCCATCGGCAGAAGAATGCCTTTCAACCATCCCACGGTGATGTACAAAAAATCGGAGGTCATGCGCTGCGGCGGATATGGCACCATGCGCAGAAAACAGGACCGGGATTTGTTTTCCCGGATGATCAATATGGATTGCAAAGCCTGCAACATCAATGAATCCCTGCTTCTGTTCCGCTCCAACGAAGATAATTACCGGCGCAGAAAAAGCTGGACTTACTGCAAAAGCACCGTGGATGTTACGGTTCAGATCTGGAAGCGGGGACATTGTTCTTTTGCAGATCTGCTGTACGTCATTGTCGGTCAGGCCGTGCTCTTTGTGGTTCCCCTTCCGGTTATGAAAATTCTATCCGACAAACTTCTCAGGAGTCCCAAAAAATGAACCGAAAGCAACTTGCCTCTCTGCGGAAGAATCCCCTGTTGGCCTTTGTCGGCGTATTGTCCACGGAGGCATTTCGCTGGCTTCCCGATGACCTGTTTCTGAAAATTGTGTACCGGTGCCGTCTCGGCAAAAAGCTCCCACTGAAAAATCCGCAAACCTTTAACGAAAAGCTGCAGTGGCTGAAGCTTTTTGACCACAGGCCGGAATACATCACCTATGTGGACAAATATGCTGTCCGGGAACATATTCGCACCACCATCGGCGAGGAGCATCTTGTCCCGTTGATTGGGGTTTGGGATAACGCAGATAGTATTGATTTTGATGCCCTTCCGGACCGGTGTGTGTTAAAGTGCACCCACGACAGCGGCGGTGTTATTGTCTACGACCGCAGCCGGTCAGATGTGGAAGCTGTACGGAACCAGCTGTCTGCTGCACTAAAAAAGGATTTCTACCTCCGGGGCCGTGAATGGCCCTATAAACATGTCTGCCCCAGAATCATCGCAGAAACCTTTCTGGACACAGAGGACACGGAATTGATGGACTATAAATTCCTCTGCTTCCACGGTGTTCCCGAAATGCTGATGGTCTGTTCTTCCCGCACTGCCATGGGCGTCAATGTAACATTCCTGGACCTTGACTGGAATCGTCTGCCTTTCGAACGGCATTATCCCGCTGCTCCGGAACCGCTTTCCAGGCCGAAGTCCCTCAACAAAATGATTGACATCGCAGCGCAGCTGTCTGCCGGAATCCCCTTTGTCCGTGTAGATCTGTACGAAGTGCATGGACAGGTTTATTTTGGAGAACTGACATTTTATCCCGGCTGTGGTTTTGAAGAGTTCCATCCCGAAGAATGGGACATGCGGTTGGGAGAAATGATTCAATTACCGGGCTCTTGTGCCTCTCAGAAAATACCGCTTTCTGTTTTACAGGAACACAAAAAGGATTGAAGGGCAGTAATGAAAACGGCAATCTATATCGGCAATTTCAAATCCAGTATTCTGGACGCACAATGCCAGCTTGTAATCGGAAACTGCAGTATTTTGTCCCAGCTGGGATATCAGCCCGTGCTGATTGGAAATGATTCCACACTGGCAAATCCTGCTGATCCGCTTTCCTCAAAGACCATACTCTCAGGATTTCCCTGCTATAATATTCGTTTTTCCAAAAGTATCCGCGATTTGATGTGTGCCCGGAGCACACATCAGCAAATCGAAAAAGTCCTGTCGCATTACGCCGACAGCCTGTCCGTAATCATCAGCTATGGCTCGCCAGCATTTGGCATTGAACTGCTATGGCTGAAGCAGTGGTGTGCGCAGCATCACATTTTGTTCCTTGCGAATGTGGTTGATTTGCCGGCAACATGTCATGGAACGCTCCCGGAGCGTATTGTCAAAACACTTGACCGGCGTATGATTGAGGGTACAATTATAAAACATGCCGATGGTATCATTTCTGTCAGTGATTATATCAACAGATTCTACCGGAAGCATACGTCTGTCCCCACAGTTATTCTCCCGCCGCTGAAAGATACTGAGGACATTCCCCAACCTGCCTTTTCTGACGATGACACCGTTCGTATTGTCTACGTTGGTGTTCCCTTCCCCCTGGACGGGCGAAAGATGGAGGAAGACGCCTATAAGGACCGCATTGACCTGTTCATCGATCTGCTGTGCAGCATCCGGCCCCAGGTTCCCCGGTTCCATCTGGACATATATGGCCTGACAGAAGAGCAATACCTGCGGGTGGTCACCCGCCATGTTCCTCTGCTGGAAAAACATAGGGATTGTATCCGGTTTCATGGGCGCATCTGCCATGAGGATTCCCTGAAAAATTTTGCAGATGCAGATTTCTCTGTGCTCTTCCGGATCAAAAGCCGCATGACTATGGCAGGTTTTTCCAGCAAGCTGGTGGAAAGCATCAGCTGCGGAACCCCTGTGATTTTAACAGATACCAGTGACTATCTGTCATATCTGAAAGATGGGGAGTCCTGCATTCTTCTGGACTGCGAAGACACCCGCAGCTGCCAGGAAACGCTGAAAGCTGCACTGAATCTTTCAAAGGAAGAGATCCGCAGACGGAAAGCAAACTGCTTTTCCTCGCGAATCTTTGATTATCGGAATTACGTTGAACCCATGGAACGCTTTTTGAATCAGGTGTTTGAAAAAGCTTCCAGGAACTAGGAAAGCGAGGCACCGCTTTGGAAACTGGATTTGATATTCCTGTTGTTGTGTTCTTTTTTAACCGGCCGGATCTGATCCTGCAGGTTATGGACCGCATCGCACAGGTGAAACCCAAACGCATGTATCTTTTCTGCGATGGCGGAAGAAACGATGCCGAATGGGAACTGGTACATACCTGCCGCCGGGTTGTGGAAGCGCGTATCGACTGGGACTGCGAAATTGTCAGAAACTACGCTTCAGAAAACCGGGGTGTTTACGAAAGCATCGGCAAAGGTGCCTGCTGGGTATTTGAACGGGAAGAAAAAGCCATCTTTCTGGAAGATGATAATCTGCCGGAACTGACATTTTTCCCCTATTGCCGGGAAATGCTGGAACGCTACCAGCAGGACCGGCGTGTTCTGTGGGTATGCGGAACCAATTATCTGCAAAAATATCAGCCTATGGATGGCAGCAGCTATGTGTTCACCAAACATTTGCTGCCCTGCGGCTGGGCCAGCTGGGCCAGCAAATTCCCCGGGATGTATGATGGCGAACTGAATCGGCTGAAGGAACCCGGCATGCTGGAAAAACTGCGGTTTTCCTACGAAAATAAAGCACTGTTCCGGCAGCAGATTTATAACATGGAAGCTACCTATGAAAAGCTGCGTACCGGTGCCCGGGTATCCTGGGATCACCAGATGTGCTTCAGCCTCCGTGCAGGCAATGCCTTCGGTATTTCTCCCATGTACAATCAGATCCGCAATATCGGCGTCGATGAACGTTCCACCCATGGTGGAACCGGTATGCATAAAGTTATGACACGGCGCTTCTGCGGCATTGATTCCTATCCCCTGCATTTTCCTCTGGTGCATCCTGACTGTGTTATGATGGACGCGCATTTTGAGCAGGCAACTGCAAACATCATTCTGATGCCTCTGAGCAGACGCTTCCTGGTTAAGGTCGTCCGTATCATCAAACCTCTGTTTGGATTCGGAAAGTACGATTCTGTTTCCCCTGCGGCACTGCGAAACAAACTCCGTGCAAGAAAGAAGTGACCTGATTGAAGTATACCTTTCGCCTAAATACCATTCCGCGGTCTCTCCTGAATATATTGGTGTTCGGAATTATTGTTTTGAATTCTTCTTATGCACTGATGACCGTCGATGATACCCTTGCGCTGATCTCACTTTTTATTCTGACTCTGTTTCTGTCTTTCCGGGCACTGCATGAAGGTGCTTTCCGAAAAGTGACTCCCTTTACGGGAATCGTGTTTCTGTTTGCTGCGGCACACCTTTTCACCATGATTCTCAAGGGTGAAACCAGCACATGGGGCGCCTATTTCCGTCAGCTGTGTCTTCTGCTGTGTGCATATTGTTACATCAAAACCACACCTTTTGATTCTTTCTGCAAGCAGTATCTGCAGTTTCTGAAGCTCGTCAGCTATGCCTCGCTGATTCTTTTCTTTTACATCAATGTATTGGATATCACCGAGCCGTTCCCCATCTATGTAAATACAAACAACGTTACCTATTTGTCCATATATCTTGCCTTTGCGCAGGAAAATGCTGCTTTCCGGTGTATGGGACCCTTCTGGGAACCTGCGATCTTTGCCTCGTTCCTGATCATGGGCATTATTCTGGAATGCTGTTTTGTCAATCGTCCTACCCGTTGGTACAATGTCATTCTCTTTTCTTTTATGGTTTTCATGACATTTTCAACCGGTGGTTATGTATTGCTGGTGGTAACCTATCTGATCGTTCTGAACCAAAAAAGCTCCTGGAAAATTTCCACTTTCCTGAACTACTTTGTTTTGCTGAGCTGCTTTGTCCTGTTTTTCTTCTTTGATGATCTGATTGAATTGCTGGCAATCCTGATTCCATCTGTTTTTAACAAAGTTACCTGGCAGTCTGTCTCCATGATGACCCGTCTGAATAATCCGCTTGTGGACCTGATTATCTGGAAAAAGTCTCCCTGGGTTGGTGTCGGTATTCGCAGCTATCAGTCTGAATGGCTGCTGGAAAGTGCCAAATATATCATTGGCTCCAGAACCAGTACCCTTACCTACTATCCCGCAACCATTGGCCTGGGCGGTTTCCTGTATCCGCTGATGGTCTACCGGTGTGTTATGCGTCAGAAAAATCTCTCTATTGTTGTCCGGCTCTCCTTACTGCTTATTTACGTTTGTATCCTCACCAAAGAGCCTCACTACAACAGTCTTTTTATGTTGCTGTTTATTATGTATTTTAACACCAACAAACCGGAAACATCCAATCACCTGGAAAGGAACGCACTATGAACCGTGGCCGCAGAATGATCGCCAATATCCTCTCTGCCTTTTTCATCAAAGGCGGCTCTGTGTTGGTTGGTGTATTTACAATTCCTGCCTACATGCGGTTTTTTTCCAATGAATCCATTTTGGGTGTGTGGTATACACTGTTGTCCCTGTTTACCTGGGTGCTGAATTTTGACCTGGGTATTGGCAACGGCATGCGGAATATGCTGGTTCGCGCAATGGCATTCGACGATAAGAAAGAAATGCGTGAAATCGTCTCCTCCGCTTATGTGGGCATTGGCCTTCTCTCCGGTGTCTTTGCATTGGTGGCCTTCTTGCTGATTCCCAGTATCAACTGGAACCGGATTCTCAATGTCAGCACCGCTTTGATTTCCGACACTGTTCTGCAGCAGTGTGTCAGCATCGTTTTTCTCGGCATTATTTTTCAGTTTTTCTTTAAACTGATTACCTCTGTTCTCAATGCACTGGAACGCACTGCTGTTACCAATCTGCTGCCCTTGATTTCCAATACAATTGTTTTGCTGTACGTTTCCGTCAGTTCCCCGTTGCAGGATGCCGGTGGAATCCGTTCCCTCTCCTGGGTGTACACGCTGGCAGTCAGCATTCCCTATATTCTGGCTACTATAATTGTTTTCCGGAAATCCCTGCGGCATACACTGCCCAGTTTCCGGTATTTTTCCTCCGCTGCAGCAAAGAGAATTCTCTCCCTCGGCGGTCAGTTCTTTGGCATCCAATTGTCTCTTCTGGTCATTAGCGTTACCAATGAAATTCTGATTTCCAATCTGTACGGTGCTGCAACCGTGGTAACCTATCAGGTATACAACAAAATCTTCTATACCATTGCCACCCTGTTCTCCCTGATCACCAATCCTGTCTGGTCTGCTGTGGCTTCTGCTTACTGCCAGCAGCGTATTGCGTGGATTCGCCGTACCTATCATCGTCTTCTGCTGCTTTCCGGACTGGCCTCCCTGGCATTGCTTCTGGTTGGCGCAGCTTTCCCGCTGATTGTCCGAATTTGGCTGGGATCGGAAGCCATTGCCGTCTCCGGGCGCGTTCTGGCTGCATTTATCTTCTATTCTGTCGTTTTGATTTTCTCCTACGCAGAATCCGCCATTGCCAACGGCATGAATCGAATTCGTCCCCAGATGATCTGCTATTTTATAGCTGCCATCGCAAAAATTCCCCTGTGTCTTCTTCTGTGGCGGTGCGGTGCCTCCTGGGAGTCTATCATCGCAGTCAACGGTCTGTGCCTGCTGCCCTATGTCATCTGCCAGCATGTGCGCATTGTATCTGACTTCCGGCAGGCCTGAATCTTCACATCCTGCAAACACCGGATCATCCAATCCTTCAAAACCGGAACCTTCAAGGATCAATAATTATGCACTATATTACAAAATTTCAGGAAATCTATCACCGGGATCCTGCTGATATCGCCTTCTGCCCATACCGGGTCTGTCCGATGGGTGCCCATTCTGACCATCAGTTTGGCAAAATCACAGGCCTTGCCATCGACAAGGGAATCCACATCGCCTATGGCCCCAAGAAGAACGGCGTTGTGGAAATGACATCCCTGCAGTTTCCCAAGCGTGCCCAGTGGCATATTCGCCAGGTGGATGAGAAACCTGTCGGGGACTGGGCCGACTATCTGCGCGGCGCAACCTGGGCCTTGTCCAGGAAGTATCCTCTGAGTGTGGGTATCTGCGGCATTATTTCCGGCTCCCTTCCCATCGGAGGCCTCTCTTCTTCCGCTGCTGTCATCATTGCTTTTCTGCATGCTCTGTGCAAACTCAATGGTCTGCGGTTATCTGCCCGGGAAATGATCGACACAGCACTTGCCGCAGAAAAGGAATATGTTGGCATTTCCATCGGCAAGTTGGATCAGTCCTGTGAGATCCTGTCCAAAAAAGATCACCTTCTCTATCTGGACACCAAAGATGACAGCTATGAGCTGATTCCTGCCAATCCCATCATGAAGCCCTATGAGATTGCCATTTTCTTCAGCGGCATTGAGCGCTCCCTTGCAGGCAGTAAATTCAACATGCGGGTTGATGAACTGAAATCCGCTGCCTATGCACTAATGGCTTTCAGCGGCATGGAATACGGAAAATTTGAGGATGCACGGCTGCGCAGTGTCCCCCGGGAGATCTTCGAGCAATACAAAGACCATCTGCCGGAAAACTGGTGCAAGCGGGCGACCCACTTCTATACCGAATTCGAACGTGTGGAAAACGGTGCCGAAGCATGGCGCAGAGGTGATTTGGAAACCTATGGACGGCTTTGTTTTGAAAGCGGCTATTCCAGTATCTACAACTATGAAACCGGCTCCGATGAGCTGAAAGCGCTGTATGACATTATGCTGCATACAGACGGAATTTATGGCGGACGGTTCTCCGGTGCCGGCTTTAAAGGCTGCTGTATGGCACTGATTGATCCTGCCTTCCGGGAAAGCATCGAACAGACTGTGACCCGGGAATATCTGAAAGTATTTCCGCAGCTGGAAGGCAAATATTCTGTACATTTCTGCCGCAGTGCAGACGGAGTAACTCTATGAAATGTTTGATTTTAGCAGCCGGGTATGCCACCCGGCTGTATCCGTTAACGGAAAACTACCCAAAACCTCTGCTGGAAGTAAAGGGCAGGCCTATTCTGGACTGGCTCATTGCGGACATGGACAGCTTGGGCATGATCGATGAATATGTGGTTATCTCCAATCACAAGTTCTTTCCCCACTTCCAGGCCTGGGCCGCCCGGATGCCCTGGGCAATTACGGTTCTGGATGATGGCACCACCTCCAATGAAACACGGCTGGGTGCCGTGCGGGACATCCAGTTTGCCATGGATGCACTACAAATCCACGACGATGTTCTTGTCATTGCCGGTGACAACCTGTTGGATTTTAGCTTGACCGCATTTATACGCTATGCGCAAAGCAAAAAAACATCCTGCATCATGCGGTATTACGAGCCTTCCCTGGAAAAACTGCAAAGAAGCGGTGTCGTAATGCTGAACGAGGCGGATCAGGTTCTGGAAATGGCAGAAAAGCCTGCCCGTCCTGCTTCCCACTGGTGCAGTCCTGCGTTTTATTATTATACCGCGACCGACGCCGCCCGGATTCCGGAAGGAATTGCCGCCGGCTGTCATACAGATGCACCCGGCAGCTATGTGGCATGGCTGTGCAAACAGGCGGTTGTTCATGCCATGGAAATGCCCGGCAGCCGGTATGACATCGGCAATCTGGAAAGTTACCAAAAAATCTGCCAGGAATATGAGGGGATTATATGCTGACACCAAATGTTGAACTGAACCATTCCGTCATTCTGGTCACCGGCGCTGCCGGATTTATCGGATCCAATCTGGTAATCGAGCTGCTGAACACCCTGCAGAATGCTACCATCGTGGGTCTGGACAATGTCAATGACTATTATGATGTCTCCATTAAGGAGTATCGTCTTTCCGAAATCAGCACGCTGGCTGCGAAACGGCCGGAAAACACCTGGATCTTTATCCGTGGAAACATTGCAGACAAGGCCTTACTGGATAGCGTATTTACAGAATATACTTTTGATGTTGTGGTAAATCTGGCTGCCCAGGCCGGTGTACGCTATTCGATTACCAATCCGGATGCCTATGTTGAGAGCAACCTGATCGGGTTTTATAACATTCTGGAAGCCTGCCGCAATCATCCGGTAAAGCATCTGGTATATGCCTCCAGTTCCAGTGTCTATGGCACCAATGAGAAGGTGCCTTACTCCACCGAAGACAAGACTGACAATCCCATCAGTCTGTATGCTGCTACCAAGAAAAGCAACGAACTGATGGCACATGCCTATGCCAAGCTGTATAACATTCCCTCCACCGGGCTGCGGTTCTTTACGGTTTACGGCCCTGCAGGCCGTCCGGATATGGCTTACTTCGGCTTCACCAACAAGCTGCTGAAAGGAGAAACCATTCAGATCTTCAACTATGGTAACTGCCAGAGGGACTTCACATATGTGGACGATATTGTGGAAGGTGTCAAACGGGTTATGACCTGTGCCCCGGAAAAAGCAGATGGAACAGATGGTCTTCCCTTACCGCCTTACCGGGTTTATAACATCGGCAACAGCTGCCCGGAAAATCTGCTGGATTTTGTGGATATCCTGCAGCAGGAGCTGATTGCTGCCGGTGTCCTTCCAAAGGATTACGACTTTGAATCCCATAAACGGCTTGTCCCTATGCAGCCGGGTGACGTTCCGGTGACATATGCAGATACCTCTGCACTGGAGCAGGACTTTGGTTTCCGGCCCTCCACCCCCCTCAGAGAGGGATTGCGCCGCTTTGCCCAATGGTATCATTCATTTTACGGCGAAGAAAAGAAATAAGCAAAAGAGTGAACAGGCTTGTGCCCGTTCACTCTTTTTTCTATAGAACCATTGGGGATAGGATAGCATTTTCTACGCATCGGGCTGCATATGTGGCAAGGCGGGCACCCTTGGAACTGTCAAATGTGGAAATCCCTTTGATCAATCCAATGGTTCCAATGGAGATCAGATCCTCCTGATCGGAGTCTACGGCATAGTATTTTTTCATAATATGGGCCACCAGCCGAAGATTTCTCTCAATCAGAACATTTCTTGCCTCCAGATCTCCCTGTTTTGCCAGTGCAAGATAATGTCTTTCCTCTTCTACCGTCAGAGGTTTTGGGAAACTGCCTGTTGATAACTGCAGTGAGCACAACAAGCTGCTGAACATCAGCCATACTGCTGCCAGCATCTTGATCACCTCCTGGCAAACTGTATTCGGCATGGCCCGTCCAGTTTCCTGTCTTCCTCCAACTTTGCTGTTCCAGTTCCTCCATAGAAAACACCCCATTTCTTAGCATAAGTATTGCATCCTACTTATCTAACAAATGGGGTGTCATTCATTTACTGGACTTTACGTTTTTTCTTTCTGCAAACGGCAACTGCTGCAAGTCCTGCAGCGCTGACTGCCAGCAGACCTATCCACAGAACAGGGTCAAACAAGTCACCAGTTTGAGGGATATCAGATGTATGGGCATTCTTGATGTAATACCAGCCATCTGCTCCCTTTTCAACACTCTCATGGTATACATTAGCCACCAGATTCTGGGTTGCGGTGATGGTACCATCTGCGCCCTTGCTGGGAACATACTCATACTCCAGAACAATATCGATAGGCTTTTTCAGCTTCACATATTCTTCCGGTGCTGCAATTTCTGTCAGCGTATAGCTGGTGGGATAGTTGTCCAGAACATCATTGAGAATCTCAATTGTACCGTCTTTCTGGGTCAGATAGGTCTTCAGAATGATTCCTGTCTCATCCTTCAGGGAGAACTTGGCGCCTGCAAGGGTTCTCTGCAGATTTCTTGCATTCACCTTGACCATATACAGATCCGGCTTGTACTTACCGGCAACAAAGTTGTGCTTCACGCTTGCTGTGATATTGGCGCCGGCAGCAGAGGTCAGTTTACCCGTACCGTTGGAGGCAATATCATCGCCGCTAAAGGTTGTATTGTATATGATATCCTCGCCAATGGATCGGATGGTATACTCTACATCCAGAGGTACCCGCAGCTTAAAGGTTGCCTGGTTCTTTCCCACCTGGGGACTCAGGGAAACCACGTCTGTCTGCTTCTTGCCATCGGCATTCTGCCAGCTCAGAGCAAAATGGTAAGCATCCTTCAGATAACCGGTATCTGTTTTCCGGGCCTTTCCCCAGTTCGGTTCCTGCATATCCAGAGTCAGATGAATCAGTGCATCGCCCTGTTCCTTCTCATTTTTGATGTAATACGTACCATTGATCTGCTCCAGTGCATCCGGATGGGTGGCTGTGGCCTTCAGATCCTGTACCAGGACCGTTTCTTCACCGATTACTTCCGGTGTATAGTCGTATCCGATACGAATCATAAGGGGTTCTTCCAATTTCGTATACCCGGCAGGTGCATCCGTTTCCACCATGACATGCACGGCAGGCTCCTGCAGAGACTGGGAAATATCAATGACACCGTTTGCATCCGACACTACGGTCAGGAACGCATTGCCATCCGGTCCCCGCAGATCAAATGTGGCACCGGGCAGCACCTTATTGACATCTGCAGCATCCGCCTTGACCAGGTTCAGCTGGGGGACATAGTTGCCGGCTGCAATTTTATAGGTATTGGTTGCCGTAACATTGGTTGTCTTTTCCAGCTGATTCTCGGAAACTTCACCGCTGTATTTGCTGCTGAGCTTCGTCGTATGGTCGGGTGTAGTTCCCAGCACAGCCGTTACCTCATAGTTTGCACCCTGAGGCAGTTCTGCTTCGAACACCGCCATGCTGCCCGGCTTTACGGACAACTCTGTTTCATTCTCTGCGCCGTTATGGCTCCACTTCAGCAGGAACGTATAGCTGGTATCCTGAAGCTGTTCAACAAAGTCATTGTCCACAACAGCATCCTGGGGCCACTGAATTTCATTTTCGGCCATTGTGATACTGATTTTTGCCACGCCGGGTTTCTTCTGGTTCCGGAAGCTGAGAACCTGTTCCTCTGCAGTGGATGCAATGTTGCTGCCGTCACCGTTTACTTCGGTCACTTCCGTATACACATTGCCGCCGCGCTTCGTTACCGTAATATGGAATTCCTGCTCCGTGAGGTCATAGCCATCCTGCACAGTGCTCTGCTTCAGAGAATAGCGGATGGTCTCTTCATTACGGCCATAGGCAGTCATATCCAGAGATCCCTTAAGGTTGTCAGCAATTACCTGGTCAGAACCAAGCAGACTCAGCGTGTACTCTGCCTCCAGCTCTGCGTCCGGCTGATCCTTATCGAAGGCCTTCATGACAATGCGGTTGCCCGGTGCCTTCTCGTTGTGGAACTGGGCGATCTGCTCACCGTAGTCACCACGAGCATCCTGGGACAGGCCAAGTGCCCTTGCCACATTTTTCCACAGACCGGGATTTTCTTCAGCCTTTGCCAGAGTCACCTTCGGCTTGCCGCCTTCCATGGTCACCGTAATGGTATAGGTTTCCTCAGAGGGGAAATATCCCTTGGGGGCGCTCGTCTGCTTCAGTTCGAACACACGGCTTTCGCCGGATTTTGCCAAATCCGCAAATTCCTCCAGCCGAAGTTCTGTTGCCTCGCTCAGATCATAAGACTCATATGCTTCATCATTTTCATATACAGTATACTGTCCGCCGGTCAGTTCTGCTCCCGATGCGTTTTCTTCCGTTGCTTCAACCGCCCGGACAATCACAGTATTGCTCTGGTCGCTCTTTTTGCTGACGAAGGTTGCCGTCTGAATACCCTCCACAGCACCATCGTCGCCGTTTTCATCCCGCAGAATCATGGAGACCACACCATTGGTCTTGGTCACATCGATCTCAAACATTTCATCTGCAGCAATGTGGTAAGTGGGCTCCTCTGTCTGCATCAGCATCAGGGTCTTGGTTTCGCCCTCCTGCACTGCATGGCTGACGTCCTGATCAATGATGTAGAATTCCGGATCTGTATCCGTAAATTCCGCTACGAGACCACTGCCACTGTAGGGATCATACAGCTGATAGGTTGCACCGCTGCGGCCCGTGCCGTCCTCGTCCACGGTTCTGACACGGATTCTGTTGGTTACAATACCCTGTTCATAGTGATGGGTAATCCGGAAGATGCCGACTTCCAAATCTGTGCCGAGATCGGCAAAATCGGTTTCCTTCCACGTATCCTTCCATTCACCTGTTGCCTCATCTTTTTCTTTGACAAGGAGTTCATAGGTGGTATTCAGATAGCTATATCCGCTGATTGCTGCCGGTTCATCGGATTCCACCGTGTATCTGGCAGCAGGCAGATTATAGAAGCTGTCACCCCAGGAGTCATTTCGGCTGGACTGTTCCAGGGGGAAGGCGATCTCTTTGGGGTAACCTTCCACGGTTTTGTTCGGTGTCAATGTGACTGTGCAGCTGCTGGGGGCAATGGAATTTCCATCTTCATCCACAAATTTCACATTGATATCCAGCAGGCAGCGGACCCGTTCATTGACATAGGTCAGCACACCATTGGCATAACCCGGCTGAATCACCGGTGTTTCCTTATCCCGAATGGTTTCCTTTGCAAGGACGAATTTCAAACCACTGGGCATACTCCAGTATGCATCACAGCAGAAGTATTGATTGTAATACGGTCCAGTTACATTGGTATTGGGACTCTTGATAAAGGCCGCAGCATCCTGATACAGGATCCAAGGCTGGAATTTACCTGCACCCAGATGTTTTTCCAGGGCATTGAACCGCAGTCTGCCTTCTTTATTGGTGGTTTTGATGGCAACACCGCCATTGCTGTTCATCAGAGGCGTACCTTCGGAATCATACTTGATGTTGCCGTAAGCATCTGTCTGTGCAGTCGCAATACCGAAGGACACATAGGGAAGCGGTTCTCCCTTGGCGTTGACACAGAGAATCTCAAAATACATTTCTCCGGTAGCTTCGTCAAAGCCATCATCAATGTTGAACTCCGGCCCATCCGGGGTGTCCGGGGTATCCGGATCATCGGGATTCTCGGGAGTATCCGGATTTTCCGGGTTTTCCGGCTTGTAGTTCTCATTGATAACAACTCTGTGCAGGTAATAGGCATCCCAACCCATACAGCCTGATGCAGTATCATGGATATGCTCCTGCGCAAAACCACAAATCATTTCAAAGTTTTCATCATTGCAGTCTTCGTCGTGCACGTGTTCCAGCAAACCCTCGGAACAGCGTCTGATCATTCCATATTTTTTCCACTGGTACTTTGCCTTGTCTACCAGACTGTCTGCTGAAGGTTTTGTTCTGCTGCCCAAAACCCAGACATATTCCCCTTCATAATACGTCCGGTTTTCCTCATATACAGGACAGCTCATATACGGCTGTGCCGGCTTATCGATATCCGCAACTTCATATGCTTTCGCATTCACCGGAAATGCACAGAGCAGCATTATCAGTGCCAATGCGGCAGCGGCGATTCGCCTGGTCATGATTGTTTCCTCCTTATAATAACGCAGGAACACCCTGTGGTAATCAAGAATACAGATACTTTTACTTATAACATATCATTCTAATTATAGTCCAGAACCGTTAAAAATGCAATCCTTATTTCCTGTTTTCTCCACTATTCGCCAAAAAAGCTCCGGCATTTGCCGGAGCTTTTTCCAAGTTATGTAAGCAGCATAAAGATCACAATGGCAATGGCTGCCAGAACCGCCAGCAGCATATTGGGGATTCCCCAGGTTTCCCCATACAGCAGTTTGTCAAAGAATCCTTTCGCAGCGGCGGTCTGCTCTTCAGGCTCTCCCACGAAGGTAACCTTCAGCGTTGTTGTCTGCTCCGGCCGCAGTTCAATGTCCTGCACGCCTGCCTTGGAGCTGCCTGTCAGACGGTAGCCTTCCGGAATCAACTGTTCCAGATTGGCAATGGTAATGGTATTGGTGCTGGTATTTCTGACCGTAATTGTGGCAGTAATGGGTTCCCCCGGAGCATACTGCTCCTGATCGGTCTCAACCACAACTTCCAGTCCATCATGCTTTACCACGGTTCTCTCCGCAGATACAGGCAGCATGATAAGCGCAATCAGCAGGATTGCTGCAAAAAAGAGGCTCACATATTGTTTCAGGCTTCTCACAAGTATCCTCCTGTCATTTCTCTGTATGGTTATTTTATTTCTTTCTTCTGCAAGAGTCAACCCATGATTTCATCTTATTCGCAAAGACATCCCGGAATGACGGTATTCCGGGATGTCTTCTTCTGTTTTTTATTCTGCAAAGCTGTCGTATACCAGTTTGAAGGCACCGTATATCGTGCTGTCCATTCCCAGATCTGCAAAGCGGAACCGTACAGTCTCATTGGCATGGAATACGTACTTATGGAAAGACCAGGAAATACCATTCAGAGCCGGCTGACCAATTCTGCAGAATTCTCCGCCCAGTACAATGGTATCCGGGTTGGTAACACAGCAGACCGCTGCCAGCGCCTGTCCGGCATAATCATAAACCTGATTCATAACATCCCTGGCAAGTTTGTCACCGGCTGCAGCTGCTTTCAGCACCTCCCGAAAATCGAAAATCCGCCGGTTGCGAAGAACGGATGGTGTACGTGTGGCAATCAGCTGACGCCGTGCAACCCGGACAATACCAGGAGGTGAACAATACTGTTCCACGCATCCGTACTTTCCACAGGTACAGGCCTCTGTCTCTTCTCTGTTTACAATGATGTGGCCGATTTCTCCGGCACCACCACTGGCACCATTCACCAGGGTACCCTCACAGACAATGCCGCCGCCCAGGCCGCTGTTCATTGCCATGAATACCATATTCCGGCTGGTACTGTCATGCCAGTATTCTCCCAGCGTGCTTAAGTTTGCCGTGTTGCTGGACTTTACATGCAGTCCTGTCAGACCGGACAGGGCGCGGTCAATGTTAAATACACCCCAGGAGAGGTTGACACACTTATTGACAACACCGGTGCTGCTGACAGGGCCCGGGATACCAACACCAATGCCAATGATTTCATCCTCAAAGATACCTTTCCGGGACAGATACTGTTCCACTTCCTTCGCAATGGCGGGAAGAATCTGACTGTTGTCCCAGAAGCCGGGCAACTCCAGTTCCCATTTTTCCACCAGTTTTCCGGTTTCCTCGAAAAAGCCAAACCGGATGTGTGTTCCCAGAATATCCACACCGAATCCGTAACGCATGGCATATGCCCCCCATATTATGATATATTTAATATAGCACTTCTGGAAATGGTTTGCAAAGGCAAACCTGCATTTTGGCGGATTTTCTTTTAAAATCGTCCTTTTTCCTAATTTCTCCAAATTTCTTTTGTTCAGTTTTTAAGATTACAGGCGGAAAAAGACCGCGCCGGCAGGCGCGGTCTTTGGCAGTTTGCATTTATTCTTCCTCGTCATCCCAGTTCGGGACGTAGCCGTTTTTCAGCCGCTGCTTGTTCCACAGGAACATCACCGTACCAACCACGGCAACAGCACTGACCATAACCACTGCCAGAATTGCCATGACCTTGCCCAGGCCCATGTTCCAGGAGGACTTCCGTCCGGTGATCTCATACTGAATGGGTTGGTAGTTTATTATGTCGCCATAATCTGCTTGGATTTCCTCTGGGATGATCGGTAGATCTGCATTTTCCTCTATTGGCAAGTTGATGCCAATGCAGTATTTTATGTCGCTCTCCACAGCTGCAAGATAAAAATGAGCGTATCCGTCTTTATCTACTACAGAATGCTGAATTCTAACCCAATCTGCTTCTACATACTGCAGTAATGTTGCCGTCTGAAATGCAAGTTGGGGGTCTAATTGAATCATTACTTCTACATTTACTTGGCCAGTTTCATAAAAATTCAGAATATAGCATTTCAATGCGTCAAGCTTCTCCTGTAGTTCAACAGGCCCTAATACAATATCATACCTCAAATTACACTGGTTGAGTTCACTGTTTACATCCAGATCTGTTCCCTTGATTTTCCAAACTGATCCATCTTTTGTAATAAATGTTACCCTTACATCTTTTCCTGCTATACTTTCAAGGAAACTTTGGTCAATGGTCTCTGTATCTTTTGCGTATACCGTAATTTCAATATTTCCTACTTCCGCGTCTGTATTATATGGATTGTTGTGATTTTTCAATGCCTCTTCAACTGCATGTTTTGCTTCTTGCCACCCATCTTCATTTTCTACAGTAATCGTCACATTGGTCGAAATTGTTGATTTCTCTGGATTAATTGTATGCTCTGTAGTTAAATTAGACGTAGAGTTTGTATTTTCAATCACTATTATATCCTGGATAACAACAGAATTATCTTCATTGGAAGACTCTTTCGTTGTCGTGGACGTACTATTGGGTATACTTGAAGTAATACTGCCCGTTGTCTGGAATCCCGGAACATCTATGTTCAGCATTGCTTCCAGTTCACTTTTTGCCACGTTATCTCCACTATAGCTTACGTAATACAGGTCAGCACACTGCTGAAATGTGGAGTGCCCGACCACGGATATTGTTTCAGGCAAAATTACCGTGGATAATACTTCACATCCAAAAAACAACCAGTCAGGAAGCTTTGTAATATGGCATTCCAAATCTGCACGAATCAGTGAAGTACAATACGCAAATGCTGCACTACCAATGCTGATAACAGAAGTTGGTATTGTAACAGTTGACAACTTGGTACACATATAAAATGCGTCTTTGCCTATCATTTTCAGCACTTCAGGAAATCGTATAGCTTCAATGCTCGAGCAGCCATAGAAAGCACCCGTATCTATAGTCTCCAAAGAATTGCCTAGATCCAAAAGGGAAATATTTTCACAACTGGCAAAGGCATACTCAGCAATAGATCGCACACTATCCGGAATATCCACAACGGTTAGACGAAAGCAATCATAAAATGCCAATTCTCCCACTGAGGTAAGCCCTTGTGGCAATTGTAAACGAAGGATTTCAGATCTGTATGGATACCAAGGAGCTTTCGTTTCCTCGGGAAAGTCTGTCATATCTCCAGACCCGGAAATAGTAAGCGTTCCTGCACTTAGGGTCCAGCTTAAGTTCGCTCCGCAGCTTCCACTTTGCCCATCTGCCCGGGCCACCGGAATACACGGCAGTAAAAGCATAATGGACACAATCAGAGCCATTATCCGGGAAATATATTTTTGTAATTGAACCTGGCTCATGAATGCCTCCTTCAATCATTCGCAGCAGTCATCCTTTTGCGTTTGCATATTCGATGTTTTTTTCCTGTTATACCAGATTAACAGTGCAATCCCACCCAGTAAAACAGACCAAACAGACCAAAAAGCACCAGCCGGAAGACCCATTGCATATACCGTATTATTCTCTCTAAAAAAATTCAGGACAAAGCGCGAGCTTCCATACACAATCATATACAGTGGATACTGGCCACCACGGAAGTGTTTTTTTCTTGCCAAACAGATCAGGAGAAGAAAAATGACCAGAGCATTAATAAGTTCTGCTATCTGACTTGGAAAACGCACCATTGTAGTGCCATCCAGCAAAAAAAGTTCCTTGCCAGCACAACATCCACTAATTTGGCACTGAATCTTCATAATGACAAGCATTATGCATTCTGCAGGTGCACACATATCCAGCAAATCGCTATACTTCTCCTTAACCAGCCTGGCAACCAACAGAAATAGTACCGGAACCAAGAATACCGCGCCATAAAAGGAGGTTCCGCCAATCCAATGATTTTCTATATAATACAATATATAGGTACCTACTGTTCCTGAAATTGTCAGCAGTACCGCAATCGGTATACTTTTCCACATTTGAATCTTATACCAATGGGTATACATCAAAATTGGAATCATCATCATCACTGTACCAATAGATAGATATATAAGCAATTTTAATGAAATCATATTTTCCCCTCAGCCAGCCCTCTGTAAGGAGGGCTGGCTATTGATAATTAATAAGGATTACGGATTGTGATGGATACAGGTACTGTATACTTATTCCCACCATAATCAATTGACAGGGTGTTTGCAGTTAATGTTCCTGCAGGAGTTTTAGTATCACTGGATGCGGTAACACTTCTATAGTATCCGATATTCCGTGCACATACCCCATTACCAGTCCAACGATAGCCCGTGGTCTTTGTTGTTCCATCGTAAATATGAACGTCGCCGAAGTACAATTCTGCAGTCGCACCGCTTACGAGACCACTTGCTGTAATGGTTACACTCGGCCTGGAATAATTATGACGATACGGAGAACACGTGCTGCCGCTGCCGTCTCTGCTGCATTTGAAGTAAACTGTTGCTTCTGTAGCCGAGAAATCAGGCACTGTAGCACTTCCGTGCGATCCATTGGCATCGTCAGAATCGGTATCCACGTCAAAAGTACCTGTCGGAGAAATAGCGGTAATACTGACTGCGGGGGCAACAGAATATACTGTCAGCTTTAGCTTGCTGGCTGCAGCTACTGTGTATCCACTGCCATTGATTGTGTAAGTAAGCGTAGGTGTATAAATGCCTGCCTGCTGGACTGTAAACGCATTCGTCTGTGTGAACTTCGTTCCGGAGCGAGTCATTGGCACTTCGAAATTCAAAGCCGCACTGGTAAGACCCGAGTATCCTCCGTGTTTTACCTCCGAATTATCCGCATATGTATAGCTCAAAGCTACACCGTCCAGTCCTGGAATTTCCTGATTCTCAAAGTCCTTAATATCGACGGTAATGCCGGAAACGGAATGACTTTGCATAAACGCACCATCTACTACACCATTATTATTCTTGCCCAATTCTGTATCTTCCAGATCGGAAATAACAATGTTTACAGTCGATACCACCTTGGTTGTTACAGCATCCTCGCCTTCCATGCTCCATACCAGCGGATTTTCAGTTGTACGCAGCACACCATTTTCATCATAAACCTGTGCCAACCGAAGCTGTGTAATGGTCCAGTTGCCATCCTGCTTGCCTGCATTGTCTTTGGGTACTTCAAACTGCCATGCGCCATTTTTCAATGTGCCTGCCACAGGTCTGGTTGTGCTTTCGCCGCTCTTCAGAATATCCGCATAGACTTCAGCTGCATCACACTCATCAATTTTAACCTTCATAACTGCATTATTGTTAGGTGCAAACTGATAGGCCTCCGTGGCACCAGAATTGAATTTCGGAGGAACAGGAGAATAGATCATAAAGGACGGAGCAGTTCCACCATCATTGGGCACATCATTGGATTTCTCCCCTTCTTCTCCAATTCTGACAAATGCAAAGTCAAACATACCTACCTTGGATTCGAAAGCACCTGTATAATAGCTGCCATTCCATTTCAAGGGTGTAGTCAAACCTTTTTCCAGAGTTGTGGCGCCACGCATTGCATAATACAGTTTTACGTCGAATAGGCCACCCATTTCCTCACCGGAATTGTCAAAAATCTTCACTTTCATGTACAGATTAAACTTGTTATCATCCTCCACCTTATCCCAATCATTGGGTTTAAACTCAAACTGGGTAGGACTGTCTGTATAGACTTCCACACGCATACCCAAAGTAACGTCTGCAGTCTGCCACAAAGATGGATCCAGTTCCACATACTTTCCGTCCAGGAGAAGATACTGCATTGTATACTTACCAGATGCAACAAACATGGCTGATCCTGTCCACTTTCCTTGGTTGACACCACTGGAGTTGTAGACAAAATCGACATTGACAGATTTGCCGTCTTCATCGAGGAAACGGCCCTGGACTGTTTTTGGCATCTTCTCAAATTCATCCGTCACAAACTTCAGGCTAAGGTTCACCGTTCCTGTATTATTTGCAGTAAATATCTTGATATTTCTGTTTTCATCTGCTTCATTACAGCTCAGACTTTCAACTGCGAATCCCTTAACTCTGACTCTGGGTGTCTCTGATAAGACATAGTCAATGCCATTCAGCTGCACTGTGCGTAAAACATAATTACCAGGTGCGGTAAATTTCTGCTGTGCTGTCCACTGTCCGGCACCATTGGATGTAAAAGTGATTGTCTTTTCTCTGGAACCCTGTGTTGCACTGATTTCACGCATGAAGAATGCCGTTACAGTACTGGGAGTATCGCCTTCAACAGTAACAGTAACGTTAGAAATCATATCTGAAGTAGCAGTATCGTAGTCGAATTCGGTAATGTCCACAGATGCTGTTGCCCGCAGAATCTTGGCTTCCAAAGCCTCATCCTTGACAGGCTGCATATCCTGACTACTGCCAAACTGAATATTCAGTTGTCCCTGTATATCCGCTGCAGACAAGACATCCTGATTTTTCAAAGTTGTACCATCCAGGTAAACCAGCGCTGTTATGCGGGTTGGCTCATTTTTTTCGAGCGGCATAATCGCATAGGTAACATTGCCAAATGAGTCTTCACCCAAATTAATGCAGGCATCCACATCAAGTTTCAGCGGAACAATAACACGTCCACTGGCTGCATAAAAATGCTCTGTATCCATACTTGCTGTTGCCCGAAGTGTACCTCCTGAGTCAATAAATGCTACTTTGTATGACTTCAGCAAGGCAAGCGATCTGGCCTGGTCTTCCGGCGTATCTGCATAATAGATGTAGCAGCTACCACTGCCCTGTGTGGTAGAGTCTGTTGACAGATAATCATTTTGACGCCAGTCATCCCAAACACGGTTCTCACCTTCAAATCCTACAACCTTCTCTGTCTCAATCACTTTGCGTTTGGGTGTATTTCCCTGCATATCTTCTTCAGCTATTTCGCTAAAGGATGTTGCATCAAACCAAGCCTCTTCTCCAGCCTCATTTTTGGCCTTATAGACATCAATCGAATAAGTATAAGATTCACCATTCTCTTCACTGGTAAGATCCAGTGTGTACAGATCAAGTTCTTCTCCATCCACTACGATAGTTGGATAGATTTCCTCATCCTCTGTCAAAACATTGCCTTCCAAAATCAGATAATTTCCGGATGCATTGGTTCTGACCCACAAGTCAATCGCCATTCCGTAAGTATCCTGCGCATATTTTTCACCCTCTGCACCAGTATTCATGGACCGGGCATATGTTAATCCTTTGGAAAATTGAGAAACATCTGGAGCATTGGTACTGATATTTGCTTTAACTGTTACGGAAATTATATATTTTGCAGGAACACTCAATCCCTTGACATCACAACGGGCGCCATTCAGCGCCTCAAAGTTATACAAAATACCATTTGTAATAACCGCTGTTTTTGTGCTGTTATCCATAACCATACTGGCAGCTTCTGATTTATCATTTGCTAACGAATTGACCGTTTTTCCGTTGATTGTACAGGTACCAACATTGACAAGAGAATTGCAGATATCCTTCATGTCTTCATAGGTAACCGTTGCCTGATCTGCAAGTGCAACCAATGAATCGTAGTTCCTTTGTAAGAGTGCATAGTCGGTTTTTAGCTGACTTAGTCCCTCTAATTTAACCCCATCTGAAAACTTTGTTGCTGACAATAGTGTTTCTGCCGTATATTCTGTATATGGTGTACTGCCTTCTTCTGATGTGTTATACAGGAAGAGCTGATAATTCGCCAAATTCACTAACGCTTGAATTTGCATTTCATAAACATCAAGAAATGCGCCGAACACATCTCTCATGTTTTGTACATCTTTTTTTTCCATTGAAGGATTTTCACTATTCAGCTGTGCTGTAAGGAATGTACCCATAACAACGCCCAAGCTGTCCATCCATGCTCTATTCTGCGTAATGGCCAGATAGTCTGAACCTGCCTGGGAATTTACAGTCGTGGCAGCATCTTCTTTTTTCATAACCTGAAATTCAAACGCTTTTGCTTCGATGGTCACAGAGGTAATTGCTCGAACGCCTAATTCATCATTTACCTGAAAGCCTTCCTCTCGACCTATGCTCGCATCCGCAGGCTTCCATGTTGCATAGGCAAATTTACTGGACAATTGATCTGTTCTACCATCTTTGCCATAAGTGGCACCATATAGAGGACTGGTTGTTAAAGCAGATCGATTTAGCTGAGCTGGGCGCAGTGTCATGCTCTCCAGGCCATAGGAATCATCTGACAAGTTAACCAAGTTGCCCCAGGTAATATTTGCCGCAGTTACAGACTGGCCTTCTGCTGCGCTGGAATCGCCCACCTTAGATTCACCGGGGGCATCCTCGCTGGTTGCCAGTGCAATTTCCAGATTACCATTGGCTGCAATTGTTGTGCTGGCGCCAGTTAATTCAGGCCGACGGGAAATGGTCAGCCAGGCAAACGAGGCCGAACCCAGCATGGAGGCAGACATTGCCAGCAGCAGGGCAACAGCAATCACACGCTCCCGAAGTTCCGGCAGCATGCGCTTATATGCCCTGATTCTCTTTCTTGTTTCTGTCGTCATTTAGGTACCTCCTAACTACTCAGAGGGTATAATCCGTGGGTTGAGTAGTTTATGAAAAAGGTCGTCTGCGTTTCGGCAAAGCAGATGCCTTCGTAATTCCATTTCATATTGAGCCGATAAGTTCCGGCCTGGGGCAGACTGGTACCAACCCGTAATACCAGATTGTGGGTCAGATCGAAGTCAGTATATCTCACCTGCAGTCCCTTTGCAGAAAGGGCAACCGGGGTGTACTCCAGCGTCTGATTCTCTGTCATGGTCAGCATATCCACAGAGTATTCCACCTCTGCATCCAGCCATTCCATGGGCAGGGTAAATTCCAGTGCATTGCTGTTGGACAGTGTCCGGCTTACCCAGCCAAACTGCTCCGCATCTGCTGCAGCTTCCCGGGTATCTCCTGCTGTAAAAATCACCGCCTGGGTCTGCTGATCCAGAGGATGGGACAGCGTCATGCAGGACTCTATGGCATCCGGCATCGTGGATGCATAGCTGGTTCTCACCAGTGTCTCCTGCGCATAGGCTTCCATCTGCAGGGTTATCGCCTTGTCCGTGCTGAAATCTGTACTGGAAAAGTCCAGCAGTACAGACAGGGAATCCAGGGCATTGACAGAAAATTCTGCAATGTACCCATCATGCATCATATAATAGTTTTTTCCCTGATCCAGACTGAAACGGGTATGATCCGGCAGAGGATCCAGCCTGATCTCCTCCCCTTCCGTAACCCGCAGACCCAGCCGGACGGATGTGATATCCTGAGTCAGCATCATTTTTACCGGCAGTTTCAGCGCAGGATCAAACCGGGAAAGGGTTTTCAGCCGAATCGGGTGCTCCTCCTCTGCTTCCGGCGCTGTTGTCGGTTCCGTGGTGGGTTCTGTTGTTGGTTCTGTGGTAGGTTCTGTGGTAGGTTCTGTGGTGGGTTCTGTAGTCGATTCTGTGGTAGACTCCGTGGTTTCGGTACCATCATTTTCTTCATTGACCCCCAGAACGCCCTCCAGTGCTTCTCTTATTTCCTGAGGCATATCCGGTTGGATAATTCCGGTTCCGGCACTGTCCGTGGCGGTACTCTGACTTTCCGGAATGCCTTCTGTCAGCGTCTGTGTACCTTCATTGGAGGCGGTTGTGGTTTCTCCTCCGGTCACGCTGTCCGGCGTTTCCGGATTCTCTTCTTCCAAAGACTCCACTTCCGGCAGAATTACCTGGAAGGTACCCCACATTTCATCGCCCCAGGTAACCAGCACATTGATTTTCAGCATCTCATGGACGGTGGTAGCAGCCAGTTCTGTGGGTTTCAGTACCAGGGAAAACTCCATGGAAACATCTTTCAGCAATTCAATATCTTCCTCCGGATCAACCGCCAGAGGCCCGGATTGCACGCTGATCTGCAGATACTTCATATGATCCGGGTTTGCCACTGCCCAGGCCAGCTTTCCCACTTTGTCTGCACCGCAGGATTTCAGCCAGAAAGACACTTCGGTGGATTTCATCATGGGCAGTTCTCCAACCAATACAGTTAGAGCGGGTTCTCCCCTTTTCACCAGACAGTTGCTGGTCATTCCCTGTTCTGAGGATTCCAGTACGGTATTGACCAGCACATCGGTATCGCGACGGGCATAGCTCTGTCCAACCGATGTTGTAATGCTTGCTGTATAAATCAGTACCAACAGGAGCAGCCAATATGTTTTTATTCTGTTTTTCACCACATTGGCCCCCTTTCCTGCTGTTATTTTCCGATGATCTCCGTAACCACCCAGGGTTGCAGTGCCGCCGGATCTTTCAGGATTGCGCCTTCCACTGTAATCATCAGATCAACACTTGAAAACTGACCGCCGGTCAATGTCCAGGACAGCTCCCCATCGGGAATCTGAAAAGAATAGATCCATCCCGGTCCATGGGTTTGGTACAGCGGTGTTCCCTCTTCAATGGGCGCTACGGCAGCCTGCATACTTTCCGTTTCCCCGGATTTCGTCTGGGACGGAAAGTGCAGATTCAGTTTCACCGTATCTTCACCAGTCCATAATCCTGAAGTACCCAGCAGCCGGAGTGTTACTTTCAGGTCGTCATTCGCAAACTCTGTTTCTGATACGCCATTGGCAACGGTCAGATTCAGCCTTGCATCTGTGTCAGTGGTCTCCCACTGCAGATACTGCGCCGGCCGAAACACCTTTGTTCCAGCCCTTTGCTGTGCTGTAGCCTCCTCCTGGGAAACCTCTTCCCAGGTTCCAATGCTTGCCGTCTGCCATGGCTGAACCTCAAAGGTGATGTTTGCGGTACGTTCCGTGTAGTAGCGGGCAAAGGCGGTTCCTGTAGAAACCACCAACGCCGCAATACACAGCAATATCGTCAGTCCCAGTGAATGCTGCAGGACATGATTCGTTTTCTTCTGGTTCATTGGCCTGCTCCTTCACTGCCGGAGATCGTTACTACTCCTTGACCACCGTGTTGTTCTTCTGGGTATATCCGGATGGGATAAATGCTTCCGGCAGAGTATGATCAAAGGTGCCGCCTGTAATCTCCACCTTATAGTTGGTTGCATTTTCCTCAAATACCCGCACCGACTTACCCTTGGCACTGGTAATGGTGCTGACAGTGGGATTGTCCGGATCGGTACCGTTTTGGATGAAAAGTGCGATTTCGTACTCGTAATTCGTCTCAATATAGACTGCATCCGCCGTATCAATGTAGCCGCTGTTCGCAAATTCCACAGGTGTAACCGACTCGACACCCTCACCTCTGATGGTGGAACCAATGATCGTTGCCGTACCACCCTTCAGTGCAATGCCGTTATAGCCGGAAACCGTACTGTTCAAAATCGTCAGCGTGCTGTCTTTCTGGGGCTGGTAGATACCGGCGCCGGGCTTCAGCGTGGTTTCGCCTTCATATGGAATCTGCTTAAGGGTACTGTTCATTATCTGAATATCTGTACCATATCTGCCGTTGCCGGTGGAGGTACCATTGCCGGTAATGACCATGCCCTTACTGGTCAGTGTGGAATCTTCAATAATCAGCTGGGTCTTCTGTGTCGACAGCAGACCATTGCCATTGATAAACGCTGCGTAGTAATCCGCATCTATCGTACAGCCAACCATATGGACACGGGAGTCCAGCGCATTGAGATCTCTGTTGTCTCCAAGGTATACACCATATCGGAAACCCTTCACATCCACATCGCCCATGACCACTTCCGCACCGGTGGTATTGATACCATAGGTTGCCGTATCTGTATTGGGGCCTTCCAGCGTGCCATTGATCAGCGTCAGCGAGCTGCCGGGTTCTGCCTGGACCGCTGTTCCGGAAGAACTCTTCAGCGTGAACTGATTCAGGTCCACCATTACTCTGGAATTGCTGGGAATCTTCAAAGATTGTCCATCCGGAATGGTGATATCTCTGCTCAGCTGAACCACATCCGCAGTTCCCTGCTGCAGAACGGTATCCAGTGCATTCAATGTGTCGACAGTTACGGACATTGCTTCATTCTGCTGGGCAGAAATGCGCAGTGTCATGTCATGGGTCAGTTTTGCCAAGTCCTCTGCTGTCAGCGTGGTATCATTGTTGGCTTTGCGCAATGCCAGTTTGCCGAGCTTCGTGTCGTACTCTGTTGCCTGCTGGATTTCTGCGTAATTACACAGGTAGGCATATACGCCGTATTCTGTTTTGGCATCCACATCCACAGGATAATAGCCGTTGCTCAGCGGATTGTTCTGAATCTCGCCTTCATATCCATCTGTTTTGGATATGGACCGGAGATATGTATAAGGATCTGTTTTGCCATCGACAGTCACAATGGACATCGTCGGATTTTCATCGTTGGTCATTTCCATTGTGGCATCATCAAAGGTATATTCAATCGGACGCAGATACTCTGTGATATTCATGGAGATGATATTGTTGTTTTCATCCCGGATGGGTTTTGCCATTACATAATATCCGAGAACATCATAGACCCACTGCCATTTCAGCTGGGGGGCATTGCTGACCGATTCTGTCAGTGTCAGGTTGCTTTTATTGAACACCGTATAGGTGTAGCTTTCATAATTGTTCAGGTAGACCCGGTTCATGGTCTCCCCATCCCGGTGCATATGGGTATCCACATACAGATACAGCCGCTTCTTCATTTCCTCATCATCCATCTGGTTTTTGGATACATTGATACTGATAGCGGAAATGCTGTCGCTGTCGTTTTCTACCTCCAGATATACCAGTCCCTGGTCACCCGGGGCTGCCATAATGGAATCATTGTTCACAGTGATTTCACCGTCAAACCCCCAGGCCTCTGCTTCAAAAGTCAGGCCGCTGGTTGGAACAATATTGGTATACCAGGCAGAGGTCATGGCAAACAGAATGACAATGGTCAGCACCACTGTCAGTCCTGCCAGGATTGCCTGTCTGGTAATGTTTTTCTGCACCATCTGCAAATCCGCAGGGGAACGGCTTCCCGGTTGAACACCTCTGCCGGAAGGGTGTCCCTTTCCGGTTGGCTGCGGTTTTCCGGAAGGTGCTTTATTCTGTTTCAGATACTTGGGAACCGGTTTTTTGTTCCTTTTGAAGTTCAACAAAATATTTCAACTCCTCCATGAGTTCCGCGCGGATTCGTTCGTACATTTCATTATATTCTTCCTGGGTCATACCGCACAGGGGATCATCCTCCCATGCTTCTTTCTGGCGCTGCTGCATTTGCTCCATTTCCAGTGCCATCTGCAGCTCCTGCCGGATGTTTCCCACGCAGTCTTTCAGGATCATGGCAGAAAGCAGCAGACTGGGAAAGACGATGCAGCCCAGGAAACCAATTTTACTTGTAATCAAAGACAAAATATTTGCCAACACGCTGCCATCTCCTGTATGCCAGATTACTTTTCCAACAAAGTTTGTCTGCTCGACAAAGTAACCGTCTGCTACCAGATTGGCGTCACCCTTTGTTTCCAAAAGTATGCCGCCCACTTCGGACTCCCAGATTCCAACGACTCTGTGGGTCACGATCTTGCCCCAGATTTCTGACACCTGCGTACGAAAGCAGATGATGTCATTCATCTGGATGCTTTCAATATCCACTTGCTGTGTTACCAGCAGGGCACCTACCGGAATTGTTGGTTCCATGCTGCCTGTGACCACACGGAACATCATAATTCCACCGAGATTGACATATCCATTGCTCAAAACCTGTACGGTTGTGTACAGGCACAGCGCCACCGCCAAAACAAGCAGCACTGTAACCAGCAGACCCATCTGCCGCTGCAGCCGAATCTGTCTGCTTTCTTCCCGTGATTCTTCCATAATTCGTTCTTTATTTGTCGCCGCCAGCAAGCTCAATATTTACTGCAAACCGGGCAGAACTGACATTATCCACACAGTCAATGTCCTGTCCCTCCAGCCAGATAAACATGCGGATTCGCTGGGGTATGTTTCGCTCCAATTTGATAATATACACATCTTCCGTGGCGCCGGCATATTCCAGATTCGGCTCATCTGCCGCAACAGCGCCATTTTTCAAAAGTCCTGTCAATTCCTGTGTCCATTTCACGAAGGAACCCTTGTCCACAAAGGTAGCTATCTGCCCCTGCAGATACTTTCCATAAACATAGTCTGTATATTCCTTGGCAGACATGGTCTTGTCCAGGATAGCGAAGGAAGCTGTCTTAAACTGTTCCGCAAGGGCGGCACCATTCTCGGCCCAGACGCTTCTGCTCTGGACTGTCAGATCCCGATCGCTGCGGTTTCTGGTTCTTTCCTGGGCGATTTTGTCAACCAGCTCCAGGGATTTGGTTTCCACATAGCTGCCATTCAGCTCCGGAAATTCCGGATGGTAGTCTGCGTTGGGTTCATAAATCGTGAAGCGGTCTGCGTCCAGATACGGGGCACCCGATTGGGGTTCTACATACAGGCCCCGCAATGCGGTAAACCGGTTGTCAAAATAAGGACTGGCCTGATACTGCAGCATGGTATCATCCGTGAGCGTCACATCATTGGCCAGAAAACCCACCCGTACAGTGGCTGCTGCACTGCCATGTGGCTGCACCAGGGTATAGCCGTTTCCGGACTCCTGTGCTTCCAGAAGATCCACCACAAAGCTGCCGCCGTCTTCCACATCGTCACCGGTGGAAACACGCAGAAAGTAGTCGCCGCCGGGCGCCACCACCCAAAAGTCCAGATAAATATAGTTGCCTTTGTTGATCTTGTTCTGATCCTTTGTTTTGGAGAGATTGGCATATTCCAGTTCGTTGTCCCAATAAAACTCAGATACATCCTTCAGTGCTCCGCTGGCAATCTTGCCCTGCTGCACTTCCGTATCGTTGCCATCGTAATATTCCGGCAAAAACCAGTCGATTCCGTTGCTGGTGGAAACCGGATTCAGTTTTCCCAGATCCTGCAGATATTCATAAGACTTCTGCTGGCCGAAATTCATCCTGTTGGAAAAGTGTCCGGGAATGTTGTAGATCTTTCCCTCCACCTCATAGGCCACATTGGGAGCCGCCAGAATGGTATTTCCGCCGCCGATCGCCACCTGAATTCCGGTAACTGCGGGATTGCCGGACAGCACCAGCCACGCATAGGAGGACATCAGCACCACAGATACCGACAGAATCAGCGCCAGAGACATGGCTATTAACTTCATATAGATCTTTGTCATAGCCAGTTCCTTTCTGTGCTGCCTTATGCCGGTTTCCTATGCTGCCAGAAATCTATCGTCTTGCTGCGCGGGCAGCCAGACGGCGCTGCCGCTCCTGCTCCCGCTGCTCCTGCTCCTGCCGAAGCCGCTGTATTTCGACCTCCCGCAATGCGATGCGCCGGGGCAGGGCATCCAGGAAAACAACCACTTCTTCCAGATATTCCTTTGTCGCCTCTGTATCTTTCCGGTCCTGCTCTGCCTGACGCTGAGCCTCTTCCTGACGCAGACGCTCCTCTTCCGCCAGCTTGGCCAGACGTTCCTGTTCTTTACGCTGCTCTTCTTCCTGCCGGGCACGTTCCTCTGCCAGAAGCTTTTCCCGGCGGATGCGTTCCCGTTCTTCCTTGAGGCGTTTCTTTTCCCGCTCTTCGGCTTCGATTCTGCGTTTTTCCGCCTCTTCCATCAGGCGCACCGCATCCTCGAAGTTCTTTTTCTCCTGGATCCGCCGGGCCAACGCCGATTCCCGGGCTTCCATTTTCCGCTGCAGGTGCTCCTGGAAATAATCCAGTTCCTTCTGCAGTAGCTTGCTTCTGCGGCGGTCTTCTGCCTCCCGTTCCATCTGTTCCTGGCGAAGGCGCAGCTGCTCTGCTTCCTTTTCCTGCCGGATCCGTTCGGCTTCTGCTTCCTTTTCCTTGCGGATGCGTTCTTCCTCGGCTTCCTTTTCCCTGCGGAGCCGTTCTTCCTCTTCCCGCTTGCGCTGTTCCTGCTCCTCCACCAGACGGCGGCGCTCGGCTTCCTCTTCCAGCATCAGCTGTTCCTTGGTCAGCTCTTCAATGAGCACCTTCCGGATTTCGATGTCCGGCAGGTCATAATCCTCTGTCAGTTCCTCAATGATTTCCTTGATAAACTTGGGTTTTAACGCCCGCTTTCTGGTCTTGACAGGTGCAGGTACTCTGCGGTCCTGTTCATCCTCCAGGTACCCCTTCAGCACCAGGTAATTAAACAGGATATTGTGGTAAATATCCTGCTGGAGAGTTTCATTGATCTGCGGATTCTGCTCCACCACCTTAATCGTGTAGCCGATATCCTCATAGCCGCGCATAAACTCCAGCAGCGCAACAATTTTCCGGTAATAGGGGTTTTTCTTCAGAACGTTGGTCTTTGTCAGTGCACCCTTGATGCGGGGCAGTTTGACCATCTGCTGTGCAAACTGGGTATGCATCAGCATGGTGAGAATACGGTACATTTTAGAGATCCGGGAAAAAACTTCACCGTTTTTCTCGTCTGTTTCAATGGCACTGTCCGTTTCCTTGATGTGCAGGAACATATCCATACGCACCAGTTCCGTGGCAGTCTCCATAGTGGAGTCCACCTTCAGTTTGGCACCAAATTCATCGCTCATGGCGCTGAACAAAGCGTCATGGCGGATTTTGACAAACTGATGCGCCATTTCCAGTGCTGTGAAAACCAGACGGTTTTCATACAGGCCCACTGTGTCCTCACGGTATTTCTGCATCAGCTTGCTGGGACGGACATCGCCGGTGTTATTGTCAAACTTTTCCACCAGTTCCGCGTGCTGTGCCAAATGGCGCACCACATCCGCACCGGCTTTCTTGGCGTTGGCCACGTTGACGATCAGTTCATCCTCCCGGATGACGTTTCTGGGATTGGAGACAATACTCTGAAAGGCCGGAAGGCTCTCCTCAATGGCATCTACCCAGTTCAGATCCACGGTTTTTTCCATTTTCCGGTTGGAGAACTGGAACTGATTGTCCGCTCTGGAGATGGCATCCATGAAAAACTCGTAAAATTCCGTACTGCCCAGGGCCCTTATGACACTTTTCGTGTATTTTTGGTAAAGAGGATCAATCAGAGAATCCTTCTTTTTGGCTCCGGTCTTTCCGGCCGAATTTTTCGTGGTCGCTGCCATATGCGGCTCCTTTCCGGGAAACTTACATATTCTTCTTCAACTGTTCGATGTATTCCTTGCAGATCACCATGGTATTCTTGCCAAACACCTTATCCAGATAAGCGCTGAACTTGGTCAGTTCGTCACGCATGAAACCAAGACTCAGAGACTCGAATTTACGCAGAACCTTTTTGGCAACAATAAAGTCGATGGCCTGCATTTCCGTACCGCCGCAGGCGATAAAGCAGGGAACATAGTCCCGGATCTGCTTCATAATACGGTTACCAAAAGCCAGTCGGAAGGTTTTGATCAGATAGGCGTTCAGAACTTCCAGTTTATCCAGGCTGTCCTGGGAAATGGGATAATTCCGCTTTGCCTCATCAAAAAGTTCGTTCAGGCGGTCTGTGGAAACATAGATCGGGGGTGTCGGCTCACATTCAAAGGCATCGGCACGGCTGTCCAGGTCGATAGGGATCGCACGGTCATAGACCTTATCCGCAACGGCGAATGTGGAGTCGTCGTTGTTGATGGTGCCGACAAACCAGATGTTGTTGGTGATCTGTACATTGCCGCCTTCGATGAGGCAGGGGTCGTTGTCCCACACAGCCGTAACAATATCTACCTTCCATTCCTCCTGCCGGGGCATTTCCAGAATGGACAGCATTTCTGCGAAGTAGTATTCCACACGGGCAATGTTCATTTCGTCCAGGATGACGATATGGGGGTCACGGTAGTAATTGCCCTCATAAATGGCCCGCAGGAATTCTGTCTCAGAATACCGCTTGGTAAATTCGTTGAAATAGCCGTATAGCTCAGTGCGTTCACGCCAGGAAGGCTGGACGGAAACCACAGTAGTATCCTTCTGGACAAACTTACCAAAGGCATAGGGCAAACTGGTTTTACCGGTACCGGAAATACCCTGCAGAATAATGATGCGGCTGGTGCCCAGAGAGGCCATAAAATAGCGCATCATATCCAGATCGTAGTACAGATGAAGCTGGGATGCCGCAAACTTCCGAAACTGTATACAGAACTGCTCCAGTGTAATATCGTTGTTATACACAGGTGCTGTGTATTCCGTCTTATAGTAGTTGTCTACTGTAGTCAGACGGAAGAAACGGCTTTCGGAAGGATCCACACAGGGAGACTCAAAGGTATTACGGTTGGAGGGCGTCAGTGCAACCTCCTCCCCGGGAGCTTCCTCCTCCATAGGAGGTGCTTCCTCCCCGGGTTCCTCTTCTTCCGGCGGAAGCTGGGGATCTCCCATTTTCATGGCCAGGATCTTATCCTTTTCGAAGTTCGCCCGGAGCAGATCCCGCTGCAAAGACCGCACTTCCACTGCCATCCGCTCATACTCCTTCCGGGAGATGCCGTTGAAGAAGATATTGCGGATCATCTTGCCCACGAAGTAAATGATCAGACAGCACAGGGAGATCAGCATAATGTTGGCGATCAGCAGCATGATCCAGTCAGCTGTACTGAAGCCGGCACTATGGCTTTTGATGATCTCCATGCGCATGGGAAAGTTAAACAGGTAATTCAAAAAATTGAAAATACTGCCAACAGCTTCCACCAGTGCCTGAAACACCTGGCCAATGTCCTCTGTAAAATAGCCAAAGAAATTATTCATACTTTCTCACCTATTGTTCCGGAGGGGCATTAGACGTTCTGTGCTTCCTCCGTCTTCTCTTCTGCCTTGGCAGCCAGCATTTCTGCCATAATCTTCTCACGCAGCTGTGCCTCGATGGCTTCCCGCTGCTTGGCAATCAGTGCCTCAATTGCAGCCTCGTCCAAAGCGGCGACTGCAGGCTTTGCTTCCACAGCAGGAGCAGCAGCCTCCTGCTCGGCGGCAGGCGCTTCTTCAGCAGCTTCTTCCTCAGCAGGTGCTTCCTCCTGGGCAGATACTTCTGCCAGAGGAACAGCTTCCTCTGCGGGCGCTTCCTCTACGGGAGCAGCCTCTTCTGCAGGTGCCTCCTCCACAGGAGCAGCTTCCTCTGCAGGTGCTTCCTGCACGACAGCTTCTGCGGCCGGTGCTGCAGCTTCCTCCGATTTCTGCTGGGCGAGCATGGACGCCAGTAATTCCTCCCGGAGTCGTTCTCGTAGCTCTGCCTCCATCTTTGCCCTTGCCTGGGCCTGGGCATCCATATGCTGCTTCTCCTGGATGGCCATCAGATCCTCGGTACGGCCACGCTCCTGCTCGAACTTGATGCGGTTCTTCACGTTCTGGTACTCGAACAGAACACGGAAGAACTGAACCAGATGGAACAGGAAGAAGATAAATACGGGGATAACGATGACGATCAGGAAGCCGGTACTGGTCTGCAGATAGTCAAAGACCTTACCGATGCCGCCAACGCGGAACTTATACTGGCCCACGACCTCGGACTCATGGACAGTCAGCGGGTCGGCGATGGTGTTGTTGTCACCCTTTGTGGAGAAGATCAAAAATCCGCCGCCGTCATAGATCTCGTGAATACGGTGGGTATTGAGGACCCGTTCACCATTGATGACGGTCCAGTATGTAATGATATCGCCGTTGCGCAGTTCTTCGGGTTCTTTTACACCCACATCAAAGATCAGGTCACCGGGCAGCAGGGTGGGGTACATAGATTCGGTCTGGATGGAGAAAATCCGGATGCCGAAAATGCTGGGCACGCCGTTGCCGGAGGTGGAAACGAAGGAAACATAGGTGCAGATGGCAGCCAATGCAATGGCAACGATCAAAACGGCGTTGACCACGGCATTGAGGATCCGCTTGCCTGTGCTTTCTTCTTCCACGATGAAGGTTTCGTCGTCCAGTTCCTGGAGATTGGAAATCGGGGTATTTTGAGTCTCAGCTTTCATTTGGGGGAATCTCCCTTCTATATGGTACTTCTTTCTGAAAATCTATAATAAAAGCAATTATCCTTGCAGAAATTGCAGTTTATTCCAAAGGAATCGGTATCATACCGGACTGGTCTTCGGAGGTTCCGGTAAACTGTAGGTTTGCCCGGATCTGCCGGTAGTTGTTCATGTAATATTCGTATCGCTCGTCTTCTTCCGTGAGTTCCTCCAGATTGACACCATCGGGAACGGCACTCATCACATTGGAGCAGTCCATATCCTGGCCTTCCAGCCAGATATAGAGTTCAATGCGGACGATGTCACCGGGTTGCAGGGAAAACAGGGTCGGGTTTTCCTGAAAGGTGCCCAGGGTGTCGCCGAAGGTAAAATTCTGGATGATTCTGCGGCCGGTTTCCGGGGCCACAAGTTCCAGAGTGGGATCATGGAGACTGTAGGTAGGGCGGTAGCCCTCGGTAATGCCGTCGGCATGGCGGTCGGCATTGGGTTCGTAAATGTACATCAGGGGCGGATCCGGATTCTTTTCCGGGATGGGGTTGCCGCTGGTGTCCACATAGGCCATTTTCATACCCAGACGCACCGCCACTTCCGGCCCCTTGCCGGTGTTGTCGGGATAGCCAATGACGTAGGTGCCTTCCCCGGGAATCTGGAGCTGCGCCTTGGTTTCCGGGTCCAGGAGCTTTACGTCTGTGGTGCGGCCGCTGCGGGCGTAAAAGGTGGCTTTCATGTAGTAGCCGGTTTTGTCCAGCTTGTTGGCGTGTTCTTCATCGTTGAGGGTAAACCAGGACAGCAGTTTCATCAGACGGCCGTCAAAGCCATAAACCGGGCCGTAGAAGCACTGCTCCTGATCAGACCAGGAGGCCTGTCGCAGGAAGGGTTTTTCATCGGTAAACTGCTGCAGTTCCCGGGTCGTGTAGATATCCAGGCAGTTTGTCCAGTTTGCCGCGCCGGGGTCTGCGGAGAGTTCCAGGCCGGTGCCGGAGGTGATATACATATTCATGTTGCTGACCTGGGGATTTCTGCTTATGGTGAACCATGCATAGGAGGCCACGGAGGTGGAGAGCATCAGCACAAACAGCACATACAGATACAGCGCGAAATATTTGGTTTTGCGGATGCGCTTGATGATGTAGCGTCTTTTTCGTTCCACAGTGGTCTCCTTTCTTTCGTATTTGGAATGTCATCCCGGGTCACTGCAATCCTGGGCAATCCCCGGAGGAATTACAGTGACCGGGATTTCATTTCTTCCTCTTTCATAGTAAACATACATTTTTTTGGAATCGCGGCTGCAGGCTGTGGGTTCCCCGTGCACTTCTCCAGGGTCGCCCACAGCCGCCATTCCGGCGGTTCCCACCCCGGGCATCCCGGGGCGGGAAATATTCGGATGTTCGGATGATCGGATGATCAAGCGTCAGAAGGGATTAGCCGCCAGTAGTTGTAATTACGATGTCGCCAGTAACCTTTTCTGCAGGAATCGTGATCTTACCTGTGGATGTATCAACAGTATAGTCTGTTGTAGCAGTCAGAGCAGTTCCACCTACAGTCACACTAGCTACAGTCTTGCCATCAGCAAGGGTGTAGGTGAACTCAGCACCTGCGGCTGCCTTTGTATCCTGCTCGGTTCCATCAACAGTTACCTTATAAGCAACGCCCTGGGACTTTAGAGGTGTGTAGTTCATGGGCACCAGATTTGCGCTGCTTGCAAACTGCAGGTTCATGGTACCGGTCATGGAGCTGGCATCGGTGGCAGCAACGTCCTTGTTACCGACATTTTCGCCATCCAGATAAACCAGAACAGAAACGGCCTTTGCTATATTCTGAGTCAGAGGAGTGATCTTGGCATTTGTTCTGTCCTTGATCAGGTTGGCACCGCCGGCAGTAGTCACTGCCTTATGGGTTCCTGTCTCTTCACCGGTTTTCTCTCTGTATGTAGGCACACCCAGAACATGGGTACCAGTTTCGCCATCAGTAATCTCTCTATACCCACCTGCTCCATCGGTAATATGGGTACCCGGTTCCGTATCCTGCTTTTCACGGTAAGTGGGAACCTCCACATGAGTTGCTTCTTCAGCGGCTGCAAGTTCGAAGGTGGTCACAGAACTCTCATTCTTGTACAGATACAGATTGGCTGTGACGGTATTTCCGCCGACGGTGGTATAGTTGCCTTCGGTCATATCCAGCTTTGCAGTGGCAAAAACGGTATTGGTGGTGGGTTCGAAGAACACAACGCGGATTGCATTCATCAGGCTTGCCATCTGCTCAACGGTGAAGTCGGTAGTGGTGGAGGTAAAGGTCATAGTAGAACCCTTGCCCATGGTATCTGCACCCTCAGCATTGTCGGAGTAGATGCGGTCTTCCGGCGCGGTCTGCAGCAGCAGCTGGGATTCTGCAGCATTGGTACGGAATGCAAAGTCCAGAATATAGCCGTACGTATCGCTGATGGGTTTGACCTCAGTGCTGTTTTCGCTCCCGGGTTCACCGGCATTTGTAACATTAGTACCCATTACTTGCAGATAAGAAGGAGACACAGAGGTTTCGGTTTCCATACGAGCCTTCATATTATTCAGAGTAAAACCGCCATAGGTAACTTCGTCGATAGTAATCGATGCAGCATAGTCACCGCAGTGGTCAGCCACATCTGCGTAGACACCGCCGTTTGTGGCAATGGTAACCGTCACGCCCGAGCCACCGGTAACCATGGAGACGATATCATTCATGTGGTCTTTAACAGTACTTGCTGCATAGCCATTGATCTGCATAGCGTTGGTATCTGCCAGCTTAGTCAGAGGGCCAGTGATTTGCCCCCATGTAAAGGATTCTCCTGACAGAGCCTTCAGTTCATTCTGAGCTTCCACAACTTTGCCCTTTGTTGCAATGACCTTATCCATTGCAGCAGTAGCAGTATCCAGGGTGATACTATAGTTGGTCAGCAGTGTTTTCACAGCTGCCAGGTCTTCTGCACCTTCCACTGCGCTCTGGAATGCCTTGAAAGCTACGTCATCGATACCAGCAGTCTGACCTGCAGCAGAAGCTGCATAAGCAATGATGTAACTCTTGTAGGCATTTTCAATATGCTGCAGGACACCGGTCTTACCGGCGGTACCCAGCAGGTCATTGACAATGGCCAGCAGCGCATCGACATCTTTCTTAGGATGCGTTGCATCGGCATTAACTGCATGGGCCAGCGCGATATTGGCCAGGGTGTTACCGTTGCTGTTCAGAGAGGTAGAAGCATCTGTCTTTGCCTTGGTCATGGAGGTGGCTGCATCGCTGCGGGCATTCCGGTAAGCCAGCTGACGGTCGGTCATACCGGATGCCAGACCCACTGCACGGACACCCCATACGCCATCTGCCTTGGGGAAGTTTTTGTCGCTGGTACTGTAAATACCAGTAACAGCATTGCTCTCCAAACCGCTGACACGGCCATCTGCACCATAAATGGGAGTGCTCAGAATCGAACTTGCAAAATGGGTGGGATTCAGCTTGGTAGTTTCATCATCCCAGGTATCCACATTCAGCTGAGCAGGATACAGCGTGATCTTATGCAGACCGTAGAGAGCCTGGATTTCCTCTTCGGAACCCAGATCCACCAGGTTGCCCCAGGTATTATTTCTGTCCGGGAAAGGCTCCACACTGTCGCCAACTCCAGATGTAATGCCGTAGTCAACAGCCGGAAAGTACGTTCCACTCTCATAAGCAATGGCATTAGTGGGCAACAAAGCCATTTCCAGGTTACCGTTGGCACCGACTGCCGTGGAGATGCCGGTGACTTCGGGGGCTGTAGACAGTGTGAACCATGCGTAGGTGGTGGAGACCATCATGATGGAGGACACCAGAAGCATGCAGATCGCAGCCATCAGTTTGGACTTGATATCCTTCTGACGCTTAGACATTTTTCTGTTCATTGTCTTGTTAATCATTCCTTTCAAATACTGCGTGTTTCAACTCCCGCCGGAGCTATAGACCCAGCCGCAAGGGGAAGTGCACCCTCACGGACGGGGAATATACAAACGTTCTTCTGCTCAAGGGATTGCGCGGTTTCCGGGGGATGAGCATGTTCCATCGGAAACAGTGTTTTATGTAATGCGCTTTATGCGCTTTCACCTGAATTTTCCGGATCTTCCGGAACTTCCTCTGTTGTCTCGTTTCTGCCCGTGATCTGGAACGTCATGCCGATATGGCTGTTCATCAGTTCATTGGTGCAGTCCGGATCGTCGCCCTCCATCCAGAACACAATGGTGTACCGGTGGACATTGGGCTGGGAATCCACATAGGGAAGCGTCTCAATATCCTTTCCTTTTGCGATCACGGTATCGGATTCAAAATTTTCCGGAATCACCTGGTAGAAATCCTGTCCGCTGCGGCTGAGAAGGTAGCGATACCGGTCTGTCCATTTTGTGGTTCGAAGCATCAGCTGGGTCAGATCCTTGACCTGGTTCCGGTTGAAGAAGGCATCCACAATTTCCTCGTGGCCTTCCTGCCGGTACTTGCCCACATTGTCCATGGTCATGCCCGGGGCGATATTGCCAAGACCTGCATTGATCTGGCGGGCATCGCGCTCTGTGTAGGCCCTGGCGGTTTTGGGGTCTGCCAGGATCGCATCGCTGGGGAGCTTTTCCACATTGCCGTCTGCGCTCTTTTTGGCGTAGAGGGCCAGTTCACCATCCCGGAACACCATGACCCAGATGGCATCGGAGGGCTTTTTCGTCCGGGTTTCCGGCGTTTCCTCCCCGGGATCTTCCTCTTCGGGATTTTCCTCTTCCGGAGAATCGATCAAATTGCCTTCGTCATCGATCATAGTTCCCAGAATATCGCTGGTGATCTGCAGTTCCCAGTTGTAGGTGGTCTTGTAGGGGATCAGACTCATGTGGGGATCCATTTCCGCTTCTGCTGTGGCATTGGTATTGATATAGCGGTAATAGAAGGTGCAGGCAAAGTAATCGGTATCCTGGCCCCTCTGCAGAAGGGCATTCTCCGGCGAATCGCTGCCTTCCTCCCCTTCCGGGGGTTCCTCTTCCGGGTTCTCCTCATCCTCCAGCGACTCTCCGGCATCTGCCAGGGTCAGCACATCCTTGTCGATATCCCAGGGGATATCCGCAATGGAAATAGGAGACGCATCCCAAACCGGATCAAACACCAGCCGCTGGGATGGCTGCGCAAAGTCCTTACTTTTGGCAAGCTGAAAGCCTTCGTCGAACATCTCATCGGACATGCTGATGGTGAAGCGGTCCTTGTCCAGGGTCTCGGTAATGGTTTCGGTGATGGTCTCGGTAATGGTTTGGGTAATGGTCTGGGTAACATACTGGATCACCGGTTCCGTCACCGTCACAATGGTGGTCAGAACCGCGGTGGTTGCCAGAATTTTCGCCACCGTATTGTCCTTGATCAGCCACAGGAAGAAGGGCCAGAAGAGGCCTTTTCTGTCAAAATACAATCCCAGATTGGTGGCAGTTTCTTCAAAATCGATCCGGCGCTTCAGGCCCCGGGCCTTCATCTCCGCCCGCAGTACCCGGCGGCCCCGCTTGATGGCGTAGACCTGCTCCCGGGTCAGAACAATCTTGTTCCGCTTCCGCCGGAAGATGGGCCGGAACTGCTTTTTGCCGACGGGATTGTCCGCCGCCAGCAGATAGACCTCCAGGCGGTCCAGCTTGGGCGGGAATTCAAACTTACCTATTTTCATAGGCCTATCTCTCCCGGAGCAGGGAATCCCGGATCAGTTCATCATCGCTGACAACCACACCGGAAAGGGTGCCGCTCATATACGCTGCGCCGCAGGCAGCCAGCCAACCCAGGATATCATGAGTATCTGCACCGCCACCCAGGAGGATAAATCCATCCTGCCGCAGGCGGTTCATGGCATTGGCCGTTTCCTGCTTCAGATACAGCTTGGGATCCAGCCGCAGATACACAAAACCCATGGCTTTCAGGGTTTCCGCCGGCAGCTTTTCCCCATGCACTGCAGGGTCATAGCCATCCAGCACCAGCCGTATGCCGTTGCGCAGATAGCGTTCGATGAGTTCCGTGGTATGCTTGTTTGCATTGGCCACCAGATCTGCGGGGATGGTCAGCAGCAGCTTGTCACGGGGGATCGGCTGATCCTTGAACAGCTGGTTGAACATCTGCAGCTGGGTATTGAGGTGATAGAAAGCAGGCAGCATCTGCAGCACAACCGACTGAATCTTCAGCTTGCAGTTCTCAATGCGAAGAACGGTATCTGCCGCTTCATACAGGAAGTAACGGGACACATCCTCCACCATTTTCCGGCGGATCAGCATGGCTTCCAGTTCCGCAGCGCCCTCCGTCTCACCGGGGCGGCCCAGAATGCCGCCGAACCAGGGAATGGCCTCGTAGGCTGCCACGGTGCCCTCCGCATCGCTGACCATAGGGCGATACTGCAGACCCATGGGGCGTTCCTTCCGCCGTTCCACCAGGGGAATGGTTTTGGGAATGGTCAGTGTATAGTGAATATACTTGTTATAAATTGCCCGGCATTTGGGGCGCGCAGCCTTCAGCACCTCGATCAGTGCCGGATTCCATATGCTTCCGGACTGATCCATCAGGGTCTGGATGGCTTCTGCAAAGGGATCTTCCGACTTTGTTTCCGATGCCAGACGATCCAGCTCCTTGGCCATACCTACGATCTGGGCAATGGGACTGATATTGGTGGTGTTCCGCTGGGCGGGATAACCACTGCCGTCCCAGTGTTCCATGTGCTGCTCGCAGCTTTCCCGGATCATCAGCCAGGGGATATTTTTGGTGGGCTGTTCAATGAGCTCGCCCTTGCGGCGTTCCTTGGCCCGGTTTCCCCGTTCCTGGAGGGAGGCTACCAGAAGGCGGCCGTCCGTGGTGTACTTTTTGTACACAGCCTGTTCTTCTTCGGTAAAGTCATCTGTCCAGACCTGGTATTCCGGCGGCACCAGCGCCTTACCCAGCTGGTGATACATGCCGCACTTATAGGCAAGGTCCGCATACTGACCCTGCATTCGCTCAGCACCTTCCCGGGTATCCGCGCCAAAGTTGCCGGCACAAGCCTGCACAAACAGCGCCTGGGTATAGGAAGCCACACGAACCGACTGCTGTCTGATAACGGGAGCCAGACCATGAAAGGCTTCATCCCAGGTTTCATATTCTGTTCTCTTCCAAATCTGTTCCTTTTCAGCCATATTTCACATTCTCCAAGAAAAGTCCTGTTGCCCAGCCGATTTTCCTCGGCTGGGCTGTGTATTTAGTAGTCCATATCGTCATCAATGTCGTAGCTTACCAGGGGGGTATTGTCCATGGTCTGCCGCTTTTTCATGATGACATAGATCAGCAGCACGATCAGTGCCACATTCAGCACTGCGCTGACAACAAACAGGATCGGCCAGGTGTGATGCATGGGGATGTTGCAGTAATCACTGGTGGGAAGCACTTCCACTTCCACTTCTTCGATCACGACCTCAGGCTCCTGTGCTTTCTGCGCGCTCTGCTGCATCTCCTCCAGCAGGGCCTGCAGTTCCTTGACGGACAGGTCGACCAGTTCCTGATTGCCGCTGACCAGACGGGGACGGGCAGTTTCAATGGCAGCATTGACACGATGCCAGAGATTGTACCTGACCTGGTCTTTTTCAATTTCGTTGTTAATATCCGCAAGAACTGCATCCAGCTTGGAATAGTCCATCTTCTCCAGACCGCTGATGGCCTTTTTGAGGGCGGCCACAGCATCGTTCACGGTTTTCTGGCCATGGCTTCCCTTGAGAAGATCGGTGCCCTTTTTGAGGGCATCCTTCAGCGGCTTCCAGGTCTGAATGGTATAGTCATATACATTCAGTTCATTGGCAATGGCAACCTGTTTTTTCAGTTCGGAATAGTCTGTTGCCGAGGAAAGTCTTACCTCCGTATCCACAGCTGCAACTGCGGGAATCATATTTGCAAACAGGCAAAGCATAACCAGCACTGCCATGATTTTCTTACAAAATTTCACCTGTTTTTTCCTCCTGTTTCTGCGAAAATATACCATTATTTACCAATCAATGCACTTTAAAATGCAATACCGGCATTTTATTAGCATATATTATATCACAAGACTGTCCATACTTCAAGCATTCTCTGCCAATCTCTTTGGAATATGACATATTTTCCGTTTTATGGTGTTGCCGTCCCGGTATTTCCCACGGAATCTCCGGTTGCTTTGGGATGCTCATAGCAGAAAATATGTCCGCCAATGGTACCCCACACATTGTTGTTGGTGGCAAACCGGGCAAAATAAGTAACGTCTGTGGGCAGAACATAGGGGCCATACATCGCCCGCTCAATGGCCTGGTACTGGGCCTGGCCCGGCTCTGCATCCTCCAGGAATTTCACCGACCGGAACTGATTCTCGCCATAGATCACGTCCCGCAGCTTATCCGGGAAGTTATCCGAGGCCATACGATTGAAAACCACTTCCGCAACAGCCTGCTGACCTTCTGCACTTTCGCCCCGGGCTTCCACCCAAACCACGCGGGCCAGCAGCTGACGCTCCGCCAGGGTCAGATCAATATCAGGATAGCGGGACTCTGCCGTGGTGGGCAGTTTTTCCGTATACCGGGCAATTACCTCCGGCATCTGCGTTTTGTCAAAAACCCAGGCGCCTTCATAGCCGGTACGCAGAAAGCTCTCCGGGAAGCCGGTTTGAAAACCCTCTTTCAGATCCCATTTTTCATAATTGGGGCCATAGGGATCGTTGACCAGATACTTGCCATCCGCAGTCATGCCTGTCACCACAATAAAATGCTGGGACTGGGTAAAGGGCGAGGGGGAACGCATCAGAAGGATTGCACATTTTCCGGCCTTCAGCTCCGCCAGGGTGTAATTCACATTCTCCGGTTTCACATAGGGAAGTCCCAGCGTCTCTGCGGCACATTCCATGCGGGCCATATTGTTGGTTGCTCTGCCGCCAAAATAGTAGGCCAGCTCACTGGGCAGGTATTCATACCCCGTCAGATAGGAGGCAATCATGGCGATGGAGGTAATGCTGCATCCGCTGGTTTCAATGGTGCCGGCACCATAGAGCACATCCGGGTAGTCCGTCTGGAGATACAGGGGAACCGATACATATTCCTGTCGCTTCTGATTGGCCAGCTCCGGACTGGGACGGCCGCTTTTGGGAGCATTTTCCATAACAATGCCGGGGAAAGATGTGACAAAGTCCGATGTTCCGGCGTTTTCGGCTGAAACGTCCAGAATGACGGTATTCTTGTCTTCATCATATCCTGTTACCGTGGTACCCATTGCTGCTGCATCCGGTGCAGTCAGGATCAGAACCGCCATGGTCATTACCAGAACTCTGATAATTTTTCTCATCGTTTTCAACCGATCATCACTCCTTTCCCTCTTATTTTTCCACAAAAGTATATAAAACCCATTTTCTCTATTACATTATATACGAAAGCTGTCCCGATTGCAAGTAAAGAATCGGCCCCATCTTCCAACTGCAGATGGGGCCGATTGGCGTCTATTGAATTTCCTGTACAGTCAGCGGAATTGACAGGGTATACGCATTCCCTTCCACTGTCTCCACCAACACGCCGATCCTTGTCTGACCGGCAGCCAGCGCAGTGATGGTGCAAACCGCTCCCTCTTTTCCGACAGCCGAAGCCACCGAGGTATTCTCCGATGCCCAGAGGAATGTTTTTATTGTTTCCCGGACAAGTCCTTCCAGCGGCTTATCTCCGGTATTCTGGCCCCCGGCTGCATACAGCAGCTGGGCCGTCAGATCCACCGAGTCCCCCGCTTCCAGCGTCAGAGACGGCACGGCCGCCCCGGCGTCCGCCACAGCAACTGCCAGACCATCCGCACGGTCATACACGGTAATCTCCTTGCTGACAGAAATAACAATACCGCTTTGGGTAAGTATTTTGGCGCCAATGGTGCTGACACCGCTCTTTCCGGTCAGCTGCAGAACAATATCGGGGTACTCCACCTCATAAAGGATGTCTGCGCTTCCGGTGCCCTCCGGCAGTTTATGGGTCAGCGTGTTATACTCCGTTACCTCGTCGGCATCGGCAGCTTTCAGTGCAGTGTTCAGCGCAGAAAGTGCATTGGCTGCCTGGATGCGGGACACTGTGCTTTCCGTTGTCAGAAGCAGCTGTGCATCCGCAACCGCCTGGGCCAGGTCACTCCGGGATGCCCAGTCTTCCACGGACTTCGCCTTTTCCAGGGCAGTCGTCAGCAGAATCCGCTGACTGGCTGTCATTTCTGTGGATTCAGCCGTTTCTTCCTCCGCCTTTTTCTCCAGTTCCGCCACCACTGCATCATTCAACCGGCGGATCTCCCCTTCTGCCTGAGCCGCTGTGGGTTTCTGCTGGCCGGCATACGCCTCCACCAGCGCGCTGGCTGCAGAGGTATCCACATCCAGCGATTCATCCTGCACAACCCCCAGCAGTTCGCTGATGGCCGCCAGATGACGGGTATTCATACTCTCAACAAAGAACTCCGGATCCAGAGAATTCCACTTTACGCCCTTTACGGATTCCTCCCGCAGCTGCGGGTATATTGCCTCCAGGAATTCAATATCCGGATTGATATACTCCGTGTCACTGGATACATACAGATCCTGTCTGATCTGCGTCAGCTGAACCGGTTCTGCGTAAGCATCCAAATTGGCGATGGTCAGATCCGACAGAATCCGCCGGAACCCGGAATCATACCACTTTCCATAGGTATCTGCATTTTCCGCCTCGCAGATGGCTTCATACCAGATACTGCCCTGACAGAGATAGGGTTTGAAAAACACCTGCCGCTGCAGATTGGCCTCCGCGGTTTCCATGGCGCTGAGGGCAGCATTCAGCTGCGCTGCCGTGGCATCCTGGTTCTGCAGCACTGCCTCCGCCACATACAGCGCACCTGCCAGCGTGTTCCAGCTTTCCTCCGTATAGATGGGTGTCAGAATTCCATTTCCTTCATCCCGGAGGTTCTTGCTGTAATCCACCCGGCTGATCTGACCCACAATCTGCCAGCTGTCATGCTCCTGCTGTGTATGCTCTTCACTGCCCACAGCGGCATAACTGCCATCCGGATTCTGAATGACCAGCCGTGCCGTTTCCTGCTCCAGCGTGCCCATTTTTTGCCGCAGCTGCAGCACTTTGGTGTTTACCGCCTCTCTGGAAGCAGCATCCAGTCCCGCTTCTGCATTCACAAGGTCTACAATGGCTTCGCGGATCTGCTGCTCATCTGCCGTCTGATTCCAATAGACACGGACCGCCCGGTTATAGGCAGCAGAGAAGGCCTTCCAGCTCACCGTTGTATAGTCTCCCTGACCGGCAGCTGCTGTTTCTTCACAGTCCCGCAGCAGTGTCTCCAGGCCGGCTTTATCCGCGGTATAGTCGATCAGCGCTCCGTCCTGAACCGGCACCAGTTTGGCACTTGTGGCAAACTGCAGATTCATCACACCGCTCAAAGATGTTTGCTCCGTGGCAGATACCATGGTATTGTCCACGATGTCACCATCCAGCCATACCACAACCGTAACTGCCTTGGGCACATTTCTGGTCATCTGTTCCTTGGAAACGATGGTCGGATCGGTCTTTGGCTGATCGGCCATGACCAGATAGAAACCGGCTTCATCCGTCTCGAAGGAATAGTCATACATCTGCAGGGGGATCTGAATCATATGATCCACCTCTGCACGGTTTTCCGTATTCAGCTTGGCCATTCCCAGCAGTGTTCCCTGGTCATCCAGAAAAGTCACACGGATGGCATCTGCCAAAGGCTTGTCAAAGGTATGGAACGCCATATAGCTACCGCTGCCCAGGGTGCTGGCTGCTGTGGATTCCTGGCCTTCCTCGTTATAAACACGGTGCCTGGGCGTGGTCTGCAGCAGTAGGTCTGCCCCATCCGTATTGCAGCGGAAGGCCAGATCCAGTGCGTAGCCAAAGGTTGCCGTCAGCGGCACCAGAGGACTTGCCGTAGTGCTCTGCGCTGCTTTCAGCCCCCGCACCGCTTCTGCCAGACCCACCAGGTAGGCAGGGTCTTCCTCGTTGTCCGCGACAACCATGACATCGATGATTTCCACCTTGATAATTGTGCTGTAGTCATCCACAAACTCCGCAATGTCTGCATAGATACCGGAGTCCTTCTTCAGCACCATGGTAAAGCCTTTTTCCAGCATATCGCCAATCAGGCTGTCGATCTGGTCAGGATTCAGATCTCCCAGCCAGTACTCGTTGAGCATCACCCGGTCAATATCCATGACATAGTCCATGATGCTCCGTATCTGCTTCCAGGTATAGTTATTGCCTGTCAGATTTTCACAGGCAATTCTGGCTGCATTCAGTTTGGTCTGGGTTGTATCCAGTTCAGAAACCCAGGTAAGGTATGTTTCCGGAAGGACGATCCTGCCCTCCAGCCGCTCCAGTGTCTGGCTCAGCTCCACAGACGCATCCGTGGCAATCTCCTTCGCCGTCAGGAAAGCCGCTTCATCCCCAATCTGGGCCGCTGCATAGGCCACAAGACCCTGCCGCAGAACGGATTCCATATCCCGCAGGACTCCGTCCAGTTCCTCCAGCACTGCCTTGATGGCTTCCCGGTCTTCATCGATGTACGTTGTATTCGGGTCCATCAGGTGGAACATCACAATATTGAACAGGGAGGTTCCACTGTTGCCCAGCGCTGTGATCACACTGTTTTTTATCTTTTGGGTGTTTGCAGAAATATCGCTTTTGGCCATGGCCAGGGCACTGGCCTGGGCAGAAAGGATATCCGAGGTACCAATGCCGCGGACACCAAAATCCTGCACGCCGTCTCTGACCGCAAAGGCTTCCTCCTGATAGACAGCAGATACCGTATTGTAGGTCAGTTCCACAATACGGCCATCATAACCATACGTGGGAACTGCCAGCAGACCGGAATCCACGGTATAGCTGCCATCGGCAACATTGGCCGCCACATTCAGCCGGGCAGGCATCAGACAAATATTGCCAAGACCATAGTCAACGTGCTCCAGATCCACCAGATTGCCCCAGGAGTTGTTGGCCAGCAGGTTGTTCTCCGCCAGGGAATCACCGATATCCGCACGGATGGTCGTCATATCGCTGCGGGTATCTGTATTGAGCAGCGCAATCTCCAGGCTGCCGTTGGCACCAACATTGGCAGAGATATGCTGGGTCTGTGTTGCATTTATCAACTCAAACCAGGCATAGCTGGCAGAAGTCATCAGTACCGCAGCAAAAAGCAGCATCATGAATGCCGAAGCCAGTTTTTGCTTTGCTGTTACTGGCCGTATTGTCTGTGCTTTGGTCTTCTGCATAGCCATCCTACCTTTCTGTTGATACTGTTTTCCTTATTTTTATTAGTCCTTGCCTGTCAAAGGCAGCTGCGTGGAACGCAGGTCCGCGCTGCTGGCAAACTGGAGATTCAGAATGCCCGACATGCTTTGCTCTGTCAAAGCGCTTACATAACTGTTTTCAATCTGGTCGCCGTCCAGCCATACCACCACCGTCAGAATTGTGGGAGAATTTTGACTCAGATGCGTGATGGCATCCCCCTCTTTTCTTCTCTCCCCCACCAACAGGGCACCGGTATCTTCCAGACTGCATTCATACAGATACAGCGGCGCAAATACGCCCGCTTCCTGCTCCTGATAGTTGCTGACATTCAGCTTCGCAAGGGCAACCAGCTGGTTTTTGTCATCCAGGAATCCGATGCGGATGGTGTCCATCAGCTGGATCAGCTGTTGGGTATCCATAACCTCGGAGGTGAACCGCATGTAGCTGCCCCCGCCCTGGGTGACCGGAAATTCCGCATTTTCATCCACACGCAGAGATCCGGAGGTCTGCAGCAGAAGATCCGAATCCAGATTGCAGCGGAAGGCCAGATCCATCGCCAGGCCATAGGTTTTATCCAGGTCCGCTCTGGTCCATCCGCCAAGCGCTGCCTGACTGGATTTTTTCAGAGTGTCTACCACCTGAACGAGATAGGGCGTCTTCACAGGGTCGGCTGTCCGGACCTCCACGTTGACTGTCTCTGTCCAGCGGAAGAAGGTGCTGTAGTTTCCGGCAAATTGTGCCATTTTTGCCAGAATGCCGGAATCCGGCATGGCGGTAAGAATGTTGTCTGCCGTCTTATTGGTAAAGGCCTCCTTGGTACCCAGGAAATGGTCATCTCCCAGATAGGCCCTGTCCGCATTTACCAGCACATCCAGCAGTGGCTTCAGCTTCACCCAGGTGGGTGTACCTGTGATTGTATCGCATGCTGCAATCACATCGGCCGTCTCTTTTTTCAGACCGGTCAGCTGATTGGCCCAGTTCCGGATATCTCCGGAAAGCTGGGTTTCCATGCTGTTCAGAGTATCAGACAGCGGTACATTCACATCATGGATTACTGCTGCCAGTTTTTCAAATTCTTCCGTATCCGCAATTCGGGAAGCTGCAATACCCAGGATTCCCTGCCGCAGCGTCAGCTCCGCATATTCCAGTGCAGTGGCTGTTCTGCTTGCCGTGTCCCGAATCAGCGCCACATCTTCCGGGGTGAATTCTTTTTTTCCCGATTCGTATCTTGCAGAAAACAGGTTCATCAGCGCTGGGCCATTGTCCCGCCAGGTATTTTTGACCGTTCTGGAAGCTGCTGCCGTATAGGATTGAGCCATGGTACGGGCGCTGGCCAGTACCGTCTGCTGCGGTGTCAGATTGGATATGGTTCCGATGGCCCGGATGCCATACCGCTGGTTTTCCACATAGTAACGGAAGGCATTTTCTTCGTACAGGGCAGAGACAGTATCCGCGCTCAGTACGTTGATACGGCCGTCCACGCCAAATTCTGCCACCTTCAGAAGATTGTCCCCCAGGATGCGGTTGCCGGATTCCGTTGCAGAAAGATTCAGCCGGGCCGGATGCAGAGACAGCTGGGTCATACCATAGCGTTCGTCCGCCAGTTCGATGACATTACCCCAGGACAGATTGGACTCCATAGCATCCTGGGCCACTGCGGAATCTCCGATGACCGTACGGATCAGCAGCGGGTCGGCATAGGTTTTTTCTGAAAGCAGGGCAATCTCCAGGCTTCCGTTGGCACCCACATTGGTATCAATATTGGTAATCTCCGGGGAGAGGGACATAATCATCCATGCGTAGCTGGCTGCCAGCAGCAGAATCAGACACAGCAGCAAGGGAATTACGGCGAAGTTCAGTTTTCTTTTTAGATTCATTGCAGTTACCCCCTCCAAAAAATTTTGCCGGAATACTGTTTATCTGCAGATAAGCAGTTTTTCGTATCTGAAAGTGCAGACTTTCCTTTTATGCTTTTATTCTATATCCTTCAAGCATAAAAAGCAACCCCTACCGCATTTTTCCATTTGTATTTTCTCCCATTGGCAGAGCAACCTGTTTGTGCTATACTGTAAGAAAGTATTTGATGGAGGGATTGCTATGCTGGATTTTCATAACCTTCAGCACTACCGGGAAAATAACCGGATTGAAGCGAAACAGGCACTGGGCGGGTTACCGGAAAGTATCTGGGAGACCTACTCTGCCTTTGCCAATGCAGATGGCGGTGTGATTCTGCTGGGTGTGGAGGAACTTGCGGATAAATCCCTTCATGCATTGGATCTTCTGGATCCCCAATGGCTGATTGATGATTTTTTAACAATTCTCAATGACCCTTCCCAGGTCAGTATCAATCTGCTTACAGACAGTCACATCCAGATCCATGAAGTTAACGGGAAGCATATCATTTCCATTTTCGTTCCCAAGGCGCTTCCGGTTCAGCAGCCTGTCTATATCGGCACAGATGTTTACCGCGGTACTTACCGCCGATGCGGAGAGGGAGACTACCTCTGCAGTCCTGAGGAGATCGACGAGATGCTGCAGCTCGCCGGGAAATAGGCCTATAAAAAAGCAGGTATGCTGTTGCATACCTGCTTTTATATATTTTTCAGAACAGCCGTTACTTTTCCATCCAGTACTTCCAGCCGCCAGTCGCACAAGGCAACTGCTGCCGGACGGTGGGTTACAGCGATACAGGTTTTGCCCGACTGGTCTTTCAGCCGCTGCAGAACCATCCGTTCTGTACTTTCATCCAGTGCGGATGTGCATTCATCCAGCAGAAGGATCGGTGCACCTCCCAAAACTGCCCGGGCAATGGCCAGCCGCTGTGCCTGTCCTTCTGAAAGGCCGATGCCATTTTCACCCAGTACTGTATCCAGGCCCTTGGGCAGATCCTTCAGAAATTCGTCCATGGCACTGACATAAATTGCCTGCTGCAGTTCTTCTTCTGTGGCATTCGGGTTCACAATCGTGAGATTTTCCTGAAGGCTGCCACTCAGAAGCAGGTTTCCCTGGGGAACATAGGCGAAAAGCTGCCGTGTGCTTCTGTCCAGCATGATCTCTTTGTCTCCGGATTTTATGTAGAAGCCGCCTTCTTCCGGCCGGAAAATACCCAGCAGAAGCTTCAGCAAAGTGCTCTTACCAATGCCGGAGGGGCCCACAATCACAGCAAAGGCACCCTTGGGAAGGGAAAAGTTTGTATGCTCCAGCACACGGTCCCGGTCATAGGAAAAGGTCAGATCTCTGGCTGCAAGGCAGTCCATATTCTGATAGACCGCATGCAGATCTTCCCGTATGGCTGTCTTCTCTCCCTGGATATTGTCCAGCTCCTGCAGGCGTTCTGCCGAGGCGGTCATGGCAATGTACTTGGGCAGCACACCGGACAGATTGACAAACGGCATCTGCAGCTGATTCACCAGGTGGACAACTGCCGTCAGGGAGCCAAAAGACATCTGGCCATGCAGCAGGCGGAATGCGCACCACACCAGTGCCAGAAATCCTGCACCATAGGACATGATGCTGACCCCTGTATTGGTAAGCACAGATACATTCTTCCGTTTCCGCTGAAGAATATAGCGGTTATCCAGCAAATTGTCTGCCCGCCGCTCTACCTCTTCCGACACATCCATTGCCTGAACCATCAGAAGTTTTTCGATAATCTCCTGGAGAAAACCGGAAACTTTTCCGTCATACTCACTGACCTGCTTATTCAGATTCTTCAGTCTGCGGCGCATGATTCCCGTGGCAGCAAAGACGATACCGCCCAGAAGCAGTATCATCAGTGTGAATTTCACATCCAGCGTGCCCAGAACCACAACAGCACCCATCAGCTTCGTGACCATGGCAGCGCTACTGGGTAGGATGCTCAGAACACCGTCATTGACTTTGTTGACGTCATTGTTCAGCCGGTTCAGCAGTTCGGCACTGTGGTACTCCTTCACGGCACTGTATTCTCCGTGGAGAAGTCCATGCAGAAGACGCTGTTTCCAGTCCCGTTCCAGATCTGCACGAAGCCGTTCTGTCAGATGGCGTGTCAGCGTAAGGCAAATCAGAATCCCCAGAATGATGGACATCTGCCAGAAACAGGCTTTGTAAAATGCCTGGATATCTCCTGCCACAGCGCTGTCAATGACACCCCGGCTTCCCAATGCAAAGAGCACGCCCAGCAGAGCATGACCCACACTGGCCAGTGTCATGAGGATAATGGCCGGAATACGGCGGCGCATCTGGCGCAGAATCCAGAAGAGAATGTGATTTTTCATTTCAGGTGCCTCCGAATCCAACCCTTTGCCCGTCGGTAAAAGTGGCGCAAGCCTCTGCTATTGTGCCAATAACGGCAATAGATCCAATATCCCGGATTTTTCACCGATATCTCCCGATCCTGCCGGGTAAAGGCGGTTACCACTGCTATCATCTGGTCATGGCGAAGGCCGGTTTCCAGTTTGAACTGATTATCTCCGATACAGGTATAGGTCTGCTCCGCTTTGACAATGCGGTGAAGAACATACTTCCCATCGTCTCTTTGGTACAATGGCAAGTCATATTTTTTCAGTTTTTCCGGAACCGGTGAAAGAATGACCGAATCGATGCCCTGCCGCAGCATAGGCAGCATACTGACACCGCGGGGTTGAAACCGGACAGTTTTGCCTGCTGCCAGGCTCTCCCGGATCAGAGGCATCAGTATATCCAGTTCCAGTTCTTTTTTATGCAAGGAATCCATTTTCGTTCAGTTTGGCCACAAACCGCTCCACACCGGCACGGGCGGTGGCTTCGTCCACATCGTATTCTGCCAGCATGGCACTGACCAGTTCTTCTGTTTCAGCACCATTTTCCAGCCGTTCCCAGAGGAATTTGCCGGTTTCGTTCAGGGTGATCATCATGTTCAGATTGAGTTCTTCGCCGGAGGGCAGCACAACCACCTGTCCAGCCACAGTACGCAGAATAAATCCGGGTTTCAGTTTCATGTTATTTCCTCCATTTTTCACCGGACATGGCTTCGTAAGCCACAATGGCAGCCTCCGGCTCCATGTTACAGCGCAATTTCCAGATAGGGACATCTACCATCAATTTATCCAGTTGTTCAAGGATTTTGATTCCCAATTTTTCATCCTTTGAACGATTTGTCTGGCAATATATTCTGAAAATTGCCTCTCTTCCGCCCCAGGGTGTGATTTCATTTTTTTCGCTTCTCTCGAGCATTGCTATGCCCGCAATCGGCACCCCGATGTTCACACTGATATCATATTTTCCGCTCCAAGGTGTTCCATATGCATACCATGTGCCATTTACCAAACGAAGAGCGGGTTTGTCATCGTTGAGGATATATGCTTTCTCTCCAAATTGTTTTAGCCATAGTTTTGTATGGGTTGATTTTCCGGTTCCGCAGTTTGCCGAGAATAGATATGCCTTTCCGTCAACTACCACAGCAGAGGAATGAAGCATAAGTCCATTGTAGTCTAGTAGCTGCGCGTAGAAGCTCGACCCTGTCATTAAATATTCACAGTCTTCATCTGATAGATACGGGTGTGTATTTTTCCACTGCTTCCAGTTTGACTTAATTTTAATATCTGCAGAATTATGCTGTTGTAAAAGATATGGTTCTGCCTGTTTGGCTGTCCGTCCAAAAGTGTCCATCGAAACTGTTAAGTCTGCAATTTTATAGTATTTTTCCATTTAATCTCCAATACTCTTTTTGTATCCATCTCTTTTAATACAGCATAATATGTGGGAAACTACCCCGGCAGCTTTCGCTGCCGGGGTATTTCATAGAGTTAGTCTTCGACACCGCCGCCGTATTCACCATCGCCAGGTACAAAACTGGCAGTAATGATGTCTTCTACTTCGATGATGTCAATGTTGAGTTCAGGAACTACATAGGTATTTTTCATATTCGTTATCTCCTTTTTAGTGGGTGCTGTAATACCATTCACGGTATGCAGTAATAGCCTGGTACAGGCCCAGCATATCCTTGTAAACCAGCCGTTCATCTGCACGATAGAGGGGATCATCCTGTCTCTCAGTCATCAAATCAAACAGATTACGATTTCTGATGGGACTATAATGATATCCATCTGCGTCCTTGACATAGGTCATTGCATACAGGTCAGAATCCAGCTGATAGGTGTAGATATCCTTTGTGAAATCTGCGAGGATTCTAGTGCCATCGTCTCCGATATATGCATCGCCATTCTTATTGCTGAAGACATAGGCGCTGCTGTTTGCCAGGATTTCTTCTGCAGTGGAGTAGGCCTTGCTGTTATCCCGCAGAACAACGACACCATATTCTGCAACAGTGCTGTAGTCAATATTATTCACTCCAGCGGTATATACTCTTGCACCTGCTCTCAGGCCCCAAGGCTCGATCAGTCTGATCTGTGCGGTGTTACCATAGGAGTAAGTGCTACTTGCTGCAGGAGCACCTAATGTGTATTCTGCGAGGGTGGGAGCTTTCTGCACGCTGGGTACGGGGAGAGTAGCGAATGTGTTACGGTAAGCAACAACATTCGTTTCCAGGCTATCCATCCACTTGTACACATCTCGTTCGAATTCATTGTAGACGGTATCCGTTTTCCGTTCATGAACCAGATCCTTCATATTTCTTTCACGGACAGGTACGTAGATCGGATCGTCACCTTCTTCTTCAACGATGTAGAACTGCACAAAGATGGAGTCACTGAACTCATAGGTGTACAGTGCCTTGTCGTAAATTGCAACCAGTCGACCATCGGTTACTTCGACACCAGCGGCCTTATTCAGATGGACAACATCTGCGTCATCGATGATATCTTCCACAGAGACAGTATCCTGTGTCAGTCCTGCCTTATCCAATTCGCTTCCTCTGATGAAGTATACACCATAGTCATGCAGCTTGGAGTAATCAATGTTTTCAGGATTCTTGTCGTCGTAAATACGGACGCTTGCTCTCAGACCCCAAGGCTCGATCAGTCTGATCTGTGCAATCTGGCCGTACTTGTAGTCCACGGGTTCCTTAACTCTCAGGGTTGCAGTCTTGATGTTCTCCTCGGGTACATTGGGTGCGACAGGCTTGATGGTATAGGTACCGGCAGTTTCCAGAGCCTTTGCCAGAGCGGACTTGGTAACCTTACCCTCTTCATCCACATCGGCTTCCACGGTATTGCCCTCAGCGTCGATGATGGTATAGCCGGCATCGGTCAGGGCGGGAACGGAAATTTCGTTGCCATCCTTATCCAGAACCTTCACGGTAATGACTACGTTTTCTTCCAGTTCGCCGGGAACCACAGTTACCTTCTCCTCGCCGTTGATGGTGGCAACAACGGTCAGATCCAGAACTTCCAGAGTACCGGCTACGGATTCAATGAAGTAGCCTTCCTTCTCGGCGGTTGCTTCGATGAAGTAGGTACCGGCTGCCAGAGGAGCCTCGGCCAGTTCGCCCTTAACCTTTTCGCCATCCTTTTCTTCAACAGTGTAGATGTTGAAGGTGATTTCGCCCAGGTCATCGGGCAGAGCGATCTTGGTGTCTTCAGGATTTACTGCGTAGGTTGCATCTGCAGCTTCTCGGCTGATATCCTGGCCCACGAAGATGTTCTGATCCTTTGCAGTGATGGTAATCACGGGCAGGATTTCGAAAGTAGCTTCTTCATGAGCAATGCCGAAGCTGTATGCGTGTACCTGGTACTTACCGGGTTCTACCAGATCCTTGTTGAAGGTCAGCTTGGTATCGGGATCGACGACTTCGCTGATCTTGTTCAGAGCGGTTTCCAGATTTTCTACCAGCTGAGGTGCGCGGGCAGCCACATGAGCGTTCAGCTTGTCCTTTGCCTTCTGGTAGAGGACGGAGTCTTCCTTGTGAATTGCCTTCAGCAGAGCATCGCCGGATTCAATCAGACCATTCACGATCTCGGAGCTGATGTTGTCAACACCCTTCTCCAGCAGGTCGTGGACAGTGATGCCATCCTTAACGCCCTTGGCTTCCAGTCTGTCCAGCAGAGCGTTGCCATTGGTGCCCAGAACGAAGTTCAGGGTGTTATCGTCGTAGATGACCAGGAACTGCTCACGGCTGATAGCGTCATGGATTTCGGGCAGCTGAGGCTCGCCGGTGTAAGGCACCTTCTGGTCTTCCATCTGGAAGTCTTCTTCTGCTGCGTGGATAATCAGAACACCGCTGGCGGTGCTGGGAACGTAAGTGAGATCGGTAGCAATGACATGGTACAGATATACACCATAGCTGTCGAATGCCATGTTGTCCTTAAACTGGATAGTCACTGCCTCACCGGAGGTACGTCCGATGAAATCGTTCATGGAAGTAATCAGTTTGTCCAGAGCCAGGGTCATGCCGGTGGTCACAGTACCCAGGACGCCGTCCAGCTCCTTGGCTTCGATCTTGTCCTTGCACTTGGTCAGGAACTCAACGGTCTGTGCGGGAGTCAGAGTAGCCTGCTGAATGGTGTCGGGCAGATCCTTGCCATACTTTTCTTCCAGGTGAGCAACTGTGTACTGCCACAGCTTGTCAACGGTTGCGGGGAAGTCAACATTGATGATGCCGCGCATGGTCTTCAGACCTGCTCCGGCGGGCTTGTCGATTGCACCGGTGATGATGGTCTTGCCCACTGCGTCGCCGGTCTCGCTGACAGCTGTGATGTCCAGAGTATGCTTCTTGCCATCATGCTCAACGGTCTTGTCGGTAACGGTTACAGTGGTCTTTTCCATACCGACCAGCATAACTGCCATGTCGGTCAGGACCTTGTCGTTCTCATCGATCACGTATGCGGAAACCAGGTACATACCGGTCTTGGAAGGAGCAGTCTTGCCGTCTCCCTCATAGTGGACGGACAGGTCACTGTCGAAGCCGTAGTAGTAGATTGCAGCATCTTCGTAACCATTAACCTTCAGGGCGTGGGTCTTGCCATCGCTCTCAAAGGCATACATATTCTGAACCTTGCCGGGATGCTCGTCGGAAACCAGCTGGATGCCATTGTTGTACATGCCCAGAACAGGTCCGTTCAGAATCAGACCGTAGTCCTTACCGGTCTTGGGATCGGTATTGGCACCGTGGATATAGTTTGCATCAGCAACGATACCCATGTTCAGGAAGACACCGGGATCGTCGGGATACTCGCCGGAGAAGGTAATCACTGCGTCACCTTCGGCAGTGCCCTTGACAGCGTTCAGAACCTTGTCGATCATTGCATTCTGACCCAGATCTTCGGGCAGGAAGCTTTCCATAAGGTCAATTGCATCGTCCAGAGTGCAGGTCATCTTGTTTTCAGCAAGCAGCTGCTCCAGCTTGTTGATCAGATTCTGATTGATCTTGCCGCCGGCAACGCTTCCCAGATCAACGTCCATATCGTTGACCATATCCAGCAGATTGCGGATATTGTTGGGCAGCTTGATCCAGGCAACGGGGTTCACGTTCTTGACGGTTACATTCTGGGAATCGGCACTCTGATCCAGCAGAATGTCAACATCCAGGCTGTTCAGGTCAACACCAGCGATAATGCTGATAACGTCAACATTGTTGACAGTGTTGCCATTGACCTTGACAACGGGCGCGGGGCTCTGGCCTTCATAGCCGGTATTGTGTTCCTTGGTGATCTTGGCAGGAACCTGAATATCAGCGGTCAGACGGGCAATCTGCAGAGCCATGGTGGCAGTTGCAGGTCTCTGGGTTGCAGAGCCGGAGAATACGACACCGATATCGGTGTAGGTTGTTGCAGCCTGACCGTTGTAGCTGACGGGCAGGATCACGCCGGAGACAGCTGCCTTGGCCTTGATTGCGGAGTTGGCATCTGCGCCATAGGAAACTGCTACGGTTGCGCCGTTGCCGCTCAGAGTGGTCTTTGCACGCTGGTCGGTGATCTTTACATCGCCCTCGAACTGCACAGCACCATTGCTGGTGATCTTGACAGACTCAGCGAAGGTATCTGCACCGGCTGCATTGTAGCCGAAGGGACGGATCTGTGCGTTGGCATTTGCATCTTCCTGAATATCGGCCAGCATGATGGGCAGATTGAAGATCATATCCACAGGAGAGGTTGCGCTCTCATCTCTGGTATCGGGATCGGTCTTCATAACAGCAACGAAATCGTTGATGTAGTTGTTGACATGCTTGTTGGCGATATCCTGTGCGGAAACAACAGGAGCGTTAACAGTTGCACCAACAGTCTTGGTGACTTCGCCCAGGGAAACATGGAAGATATGCTTGCCCTGCTCCTTGGTCAGCATACCGGCCATACCAGCACTCTCCAGTGCTTCATCCAGCATGCTGTCCATGGTATCCACCAGGGTGTTGCCATAGTTGTCTCTCAGCCACTGGAACAGAGGCTCAACACTGACAGGAATGCTTTCCTGTTCGGCACGGGCCACGTAGGTCACGTCGATATTCTTGCTGCTGTCCCACTTGGGATAGGAAATAACGGACTCATAAACCTTCTGCTCATCGAAGCGCATGGATTCCTCAGTGCCGTCGAAGACCAGAGTGGATTCCTTGCTTGTCAGCTTCTCCAGGTAAATGATTACGTTATACTCGGACAAACCGGTGGTATCTGCTTCGGTAGTGTTGGGCTTTGCATCTGTCAGCTTGTAGTTACGGATGCTTTCGTCATCGCCGGAAGCCAGAGCTGCGATAGCAGCTGCGTGGTCGTCGTTGAAGCAGTCGAACTCAACTTTGTTAATGGAGTAGCCTGCTGCTGCGTCCACATCGATCTGGATGTTGGTACCATTCTTGGTATCCAGCACGAAGGTGGAACCCTTCAGTTCGGGAGCCTTCTTGCCCACCAGAACAGCAGAGGGGATCACGACCACTTCGCCGTTTTTGAAGGTATCATAGTTGACAGGCTTTGCATCGTTTACGATCACGAGAACGTCAACGTTCTCATTGACATCGAAAACGCTGTTGTTGTTGGTATCGTCTGCAACTTTGCCCTTCATGTAGTAGGTGCTGACGAATTCGCCTTCTTCTGCACGGTCCAGTACCCATTCAACAAAGATGATGCCGTCTTTCTCAGTATCAGGATAGGCCTTGGAAGGATTCAGAGCAATGGACTCCTTGTAGCCATTCTGGCTGAGGTCGAACTCTTCAGTCAGGAAGGCACCATTGCGGGTATAGAACTTGTAGGTAGTGGATACGGCGCCATCCATGTGTTCCAGAATCTCAGCACCGGTCACGGGATCCACGGGAACAGAACCGGTGGTGGGATCCAGCTTGTAAATACCGTCGATGACATTGTTGTTGTCTTCGTCGGGCAGTTCAACCAGATACAGAGTCACATTCTCGGTGAACTTTGCAGTGGTGGGATTCACCGCGGGGGGCAGAATGTTCTTACGAGCGTAATCCTCGATCTCGGTCAGAGGAACATATACTGTGTTCGTGCTTCTAGCAGCAGTGCCATAAACCAGCTTCAGGCACTTGACGTCATTGTGGACCACCATGGGGTACAGGCCCATGATGACCTTCTTGTTGAGCTGGGTATCAATGGTGGGAACGTACTCTTCATCGCTCGCACCGTTTTCTACGTAAGCATTGCTGGTCTTATCCCCATAGACGTAGGTGATGGTGATCTCAACCTGCTTCCAGACTGCCTTGTAGGTTGTATCATCCACCTTTTCCCAGCCCTCGAAGACAAAGCCTTCGCGGTCAGCGGGAACTACGGGATGCTTGAAGGAATCGCCTTCCTTAACGGTCTTTTCGATGTCTGCGAAGATAACTTCATCCTCTACACCGTCGGTATAGATGATGGTGTTAAACTTCTTCCAGGTTGCCTTGTAGGTTCTGTCGCAATCGGCATGGATCATATCTTCCACAGCTGCAGGGGATTCCAGTACCCAGCTGTCGAAAGCGTAGCCATCGCGCTTCACAGCAGGATGTCTGATGAGCTCGCCGTCCAGAACTTCCTTGGTGAAGTCCTCAAACACGGTTTCATCATCCACACCGTCGGTGTAGGTAATGGTGTGCCACTTGATCCAGGTTGCCTTGTAAGTAACATTGCGGACTGCTGTTGCAGAGTCCTCACCCTCGGTCACGACCCAGCCGCCGAAGATGTGATCATCCAGAACAGCGGGAACCTCGGGATGGATAATATCGGAACCTTCCACTGCTTCATTGGTGAAGTCAGCAAACAGGTCAGCCTCCACGCCGTCGGTGTAGGTAATGGTGTAGACAACAGTATCGGGGGCTTTCTGCAGCCAAATGGGTTCGAAGGTTGCATCACTGTTTGCAGTCAGGGAGCCATTGCTGCCTTCTGCTGCCTTCCAGCCAACGAAAATATAATTTTCGCGGTATGCAGGTACTGCGGGATGGCTGATGGTGCTGCCCTCAACGGCCTCACGGGTGAAATCTGCAAAGATTTCCTCATCTGCCACACCGTCGGTATAGGTGATGGTGAACTTTTCCAGCCAGATTGCTGCCAGAACGGTATCGGATTCTGCAACATCCTCAGAAGTGCCTTCCTTCAGCTCCCAGCCGCCGAAGACATGGGTCTCGGTATCTGCCAGGTCATCGGGGGCCACGATTGCAGCGCCGTCTTCCAGCTTCTGCTCCAGGATGGTGGTCTCACCGTCCACGAACTTAACAGTATGCAGCTTGGTCCAGACTGCCTCGTAAGTGGTATCATCCTTTGCCTTATCGGTGGAAGTACCGCTCACCAGCTCCCACTTCACAAACTTCCAGCCATCACGCTGGGGAGCAGCAGGCTGACGGATAACAGCATCAGTCTTCAGGATCTGGGTCTCATAAGGCTCGCCTTCGCTGACAAAGGAAATGGTCCAGACCTTTTCCCAGTCAATCACGTAAGCAGCATTGCTCTTGATGATGAAACCCTTCTGGCCATCTGCATGCTTCCACTGCTTGTAGGCATAGCCGGGATTGGCAACGCCTGCTTCTTCCATCTTTGCCAGGGCATCTGCCTTGGAGGGATGGGTCAGGTAAGTACCGTAGGGAACAGTCTTTTCAAACAGGACCTTGCGGGTTGCGGGATCTGCAAAGTCATAGTAAGTAACCACGAAGGACTGCTCGCGGTCGTCAATCTCGTCCTTTACGTTGTTGTTTTCAACAGCGCCGGGGGTATGATTGTCTTCTTCTGCTGCCCACTTTGCAATGTAGACAGTATCACGGGTCACATTCTCAGCGACGCCGACGGTTTCGCTGATGTTGCCCTTTTCATCTACCAGCAGCCAACCCTCAAACGTATAGTATTCACGAATAGGATCTTCTGCAGGTACAGGCGTGGCGTAGCCATCAAACTGGCTCTCCACCAGGTAGGATTTATTGTTTTCAACATCTGCAGGTACACTGTAGTAGGTCACGGTGTACTTCTCGGTGGTATTCTGCAGGGTCACAGTACCGCCGGAAATGGTCTTGGTCTCACCGGTCATACCTTCGGTAACCGTTGCAGTGATCACGTTGGTATAGACGTTGTCCTGCTGGCCGAGGCCGGGCAGAGTGTAGCTCTTGCTGTTGACAGTGTAGGTAACGCACTGCTTCAGCTCGTCCAGCTGTGCCAGTGTCAGGCCGTTGATCTTGGCCTTTTCGGAAATCTGACCGGCAATGATTTCTGCCAGATCAGCGGGTTCTTCCTTGGCACCGTACTTTACATTCAGGGAGATATCCGCAGGCTCAAAGGTCTTGAAGCTACGGAAACCGATATCGGCAACAGCAATCAGATTGCCGCTGCTGTCCTTGATGTCAAATGCCACGGTAGTAGCCTGGGACACAGAGTTCTTCATGTCATTGGCGAGCTGGGTAGCTGCGTCAAGGTTGTTATACAGATCTCTGTAGCTTGCCACGTTCAGAACAGCACCGTCAATTGTGCAGTAGACGGTATACTGGGTGGCATTGGCGGGATCATACATGCTCACTGCTCTCAGAACGGCATCCCGGATGCCGCCCTTGGCAGCAATACCGATCAGGTCGATGGGTTCTGTTTCAGCGTCTGCATTGACCCATGCAATGCCGTTGAGGACAGGAGCGTCCTGGGCATCAATGCCAGCGTCCTCTTCTGCCTGCTCGTCTGCACCGGGAACCAGAGCAAAGAAGCCAATATCTTCCTGTGCAGGCTCTTCTGCAGAATCTTCCTGTGCAGGTTCTTCTGCAGGCTTTTCCTCTTCATAGCTGCTGCCGCAGACTTCACAGGTATACACGATCACACCTTCTGCTTCTGCAGAACTGTATGCGTGCAGACCGGTGGCAGGAAGAGTCTCTTCCCATCCGCCGCAACCATCACAGGCGTAGCGTACATAGCCATCTACACCGCAGGTTGCATCCTGCTGCTCTGCAACCACAGCATTTTCGTGGATGCATTCGGCGACTTCGCCCTCTCCTGTTGCCAGTGCGTTCACGGGAATATTACCCATGATCATCACGAACGCCAGAATCAGAGACAAAGTGCGCTTCCAAACGATCTTCATTGTGTTTCGCTTCCTTTCAACTTATCTTCTGGAAAGACAATTGTCGGCTTTGTATTTGCGATCTCCCGGTCTCGCCGCATCAAAATCGGAAGATTTCAAGTACCACCCGGCCCGGAATCAGACCGGCCGCCTGCCCCGTCATGGCGTAACAGGGCATAATACTTTTCATACTACATAATAACACCATGCGTCGGGAAATGCAACCGTATTTTCCATCTTTTATTATATTTTTTTCATCAAATTTCCTTCTTTCTGGGTTTTTGTAACCCGGTCAGATAACTGTAAAAAATTTCCGGAGCAGGCAAACTGCTCCGGAAATCCCAGTTATTTATTTGGGTGCATAGAACAAATTCAGACGCAGCTCCTCCAGCTTCTCTTCATCGGCATAGAATTCATAGAATTCTTCTCCCAGACGGTTCTCACCTTCCAGAGAAATGATCCGGGAAAGGGGGTAATCGATATACCGTTCCACCATACTGGTCAGATTGCTTACCGGAAGATCAGACACCAGATAGGGCGCAATCTCATTGTATGTATCCAGCACAAAACTGCTGTCACCGCTCTTTGCGCTTTCCCGGAATGCATCCGCAAAGCCGTTCATATACTGTTTCTGGCGCTCAATACGGGACAGGTTCAGTTCATCGCCCACATTCTGCCGGGACTGCACAAATGCCCGCGCCTGATCACCCCGCAGCGTGACGGTTCCCTTGGGCAGGGAAATATCCGCTTCGGAGAAATCTTCCTCAACATTCACCGTGACACCGCCCACCGCATCATTGAGCATGGCAACGGCATCCACACGCATGGAAATGTAGTAATCGATATTCACGCCCCCCAGGAAAGCGGAGACTGTATCCCTGGTATTTTCACAGCTGTCCTCCAGTCCGGAACCATAGGTATGGGCCAGGGCAAGCTGTGCATAATCGGTGCCCGCCTGTTTTCCGCCGAGACCCAGCACCGGCATTTCCACCATGGTGTCCCGATTGATTGTAAGAAGGCTGCACTGTTCTTCCTTTTCATCGAAGATGGCAAGCATTACCACATCCGCCAGACCCGGATTGTTATAGGATCCGCTGTCCTCTGCCGGGCCAGGCTGGTCAATGCCCATCAGCATTACAACTGTAATATCCTGCCGCGGGAAGTATTTCACCCCGTCTTTGGTAATCGTCTTTCCCGCAGTAACACCCTTCTGCTCCTCACCATGATAAAAAACAGTGGACTCCAGAATCCGGAGCCCACTGTAAACCATAATCAGAGCCAGGATCAGGATGATACAGAAATAGGTGAGTTTCCTCACACTGTTTCGTTTTTTCATAGTACACATCCTAACCTATTCAAAACTTAGTTCTTCTTTTTCTTGTTCATGATGGCAACTACAGCCACCAGAGCAACAGCAGATACACCCAGGACACCAATCCACAGGTTCAGGTTCTGTCCGAACAGATCGCCGGTACCGGGATTGCGGGCTGCGGAAGCATTCAGAATGCTGGAGATGGAGCCACCGGAGGAGCTGTTTCTCTCAATGCAGATAGCAACGACGCACAGATGCTCAAAGGTGCAGGTAACGGTGCCGTCGCCGTTGTTAACGGTCTTTTCGATCTCTTCCCAGGTTCTTTCGCCGGCAGTATCAAAGTCCTGATACTTGTAGGTGAAGACATGAACCTTATCCTTGGCCTTGACACCCAGGTCAAAGGTCATGGTCAGCATGGTGCCCTCGGGAGCAACGATTTCCTCGTGATTCTTCTGCTCGGGATGATCGCTCAGATCAGCCTTGTCAACACACAGCCAGGACACATCAAACAGGTCACGGACAACCATGTTCTGAGGCTTCAGATTGAAGTTCTCAAAGGGAATGGTCATGTCGCCGGCGCTCAGCTGCTTATAGACATCCAGCAGCAGGTCATGGGATTCCTTGTCAAACTTCTCCAGGCGGTCCTTCTTCTTCATTGCTTCAGCAACGGAAGTAAGCAGCAGGCAGTCCTTGTATACATAGCTTGTTTCATCGCCTTCGATTATGCCCCATGCAGGACGGCCCTTGTCATCCTTAATGGTCACGATCTTGGGATGATTCTTTGCCTTTACGCTGGGGGTAAACTTCTGTCCTGCTGCTGCGGTGGAAATTGCCAGGGATGCGCAAAGTAACACTGCCATGACTAAGCTAATTACTCTCTTCATCATAATAAACGTCTCCATTCTTATATCAAAATTTCTTACACTGTCATATTTTACTCCGTGAGGAGTTCTTCCTGATAGTAACGTATCCGTGCCAGGGCCTTTTCCCCCAGCTTCTGCCGGATTACCTCCACCGCATCCCCCAACATGGGCGGACGTGTGGTAAGGTTGTGGCAGTCGGAACCAAGCAGGTGGATTTTATCCTGTTTCAATAGCTTCAACGCCAGGGATCTTGTGCTGCTGCGCAGAAAGAAGCTTGCATTCGCCTGCACCAATACCGGCAGCTCTGCCAGCCGTTCCGGAATCCCGCGGGTTCGGAAGGGACTGATATAGCGATCCACATGGGCAACGATTGGAATCAGGCCTTGTCTCAGGGCCAGATCCTCCAATTCCTGATACATGCGGTCTGTCCAGACAGACTCTGGCATTTCTATTAGAATACACCGATTTTTCCCAATTGTCAACCCTTCCAGCACATCAGAATGGCTGATTCCCGGAAAAAAATGTACTTCTGCACCAACTGTGATCTCCGGAAGGCCGGAATGTGCTTTCAGCTCGCTGCAAAGCTGCTTCTGTGCCTGTTTTCTGGCTTCCAGAAACTGTTCCGGATTATCATACCGGGCATAGAAATGGGGGGTGGCGATCACATGGGAAATTCCCTGTGCCGCTTCTTCCCGCAGCATTCCAATGGACTCTTCCAACGAAGCACTGCCGTCATCAATCCCCGGCAGAACATGGCTGTGAAAGTCTATGATGCCGCTCATTATTTTTTCACCAGCTTCTTGTCGGTCTGTTTCGTTTCTTTCTGCTTCTTGTCATTCTGCTTATTGGCTGCAGAAGCATAGTATCTGTTGTAATACTTTCTGTAGTAACCCTTACCGTACTTTCCGCCGCCCTCTTCTGCGCAGTTGTAGACAACACCCAGAATCTTGGCATCCACGAACTCAAACTGCCGGACAGTATCTGCCAGGATGTTCTTTTCGCACTGGTTCTGGCGTACCACCAGCAGCATACCATCGGTATTGCCGGCAGCTGCCAGTGCATCACTGACTTCACCGACAGGGGGCAGGTCCAGAATCACGTAATCGCAGATTTTCCGCAGGCCGATCAGGAACTTGTTCATTCTGTCGGAGCTCAGCAGCTCAATGGGGTTCGGGGGGTTGGGGCCGGCAGTAATGACACGGAATGCTTTTTCATCGCCGGGGATGTTGCAGTACTGGATCATTTCCTCAACACCACACTGGCCGGTAAGGAAGTTGGACAGGCCGGGTTTTTTCTGAATCTTCAGCTTCTCCGCCAGGGTGGGCCGGCGCATGTCACAGTCAATCAGCACCACGCACTTACCCAGCTGGGACAGGCTGTAGGCCAGGTTGACGGCAGAAAGACTCTTGCCTTCGCCGCTGAGGGAGCTGGAAATACCGATTACGTGGGAATCATTTTCATCCGCAAACGCAAACTGAAGCTTGGTACGCAGCAGCTTGTAGGCTTCTGCTGCCGCAAAGCTCATGTCCTTGCCGATCATGGTGTGCTTTTTGCCGGTCTGCAGCGCCGCATTCTTTTTGTCCCGGTCGTAGCTGTAATTGCTGTGGCCCTTTCCCTGGGCCTCCATATCCGGAACCGCTGCCAGAACGGGGTATTTGCAGTTCTGGGTAACATCGTCTTCCTTGCGGATTGTGGTATCCATTACGGTCCACAGAATCACAGCTGCACTGGAGAGCAGCAGACCCAGGAGCAGACCAACCATGGTGTTCTTCGTATAGCTGGGAGAGCTGGGTTTGGAAGGCACCACTGCAGCTTCCACCACCTTGGCGGAAGTGCCGTCCATAATGCTTGTGATCCGCTTGGGCAGAATATAGGCAATACCATTGGCAATGGCCTCTGCCTCATTGGCATCCGGGCTGGTGACAACCACCTGGAAAATTTCCGTAGCATCCACTGCCTCGGCAGAGATCATGCTTTTCACTTCCTGATAGGTCCGGTTCAGTTCCGCATAGTCGATCACATCATTCAGTGTTTCCCGGGTATTCAGAATAACAATGTAGGATTTGACCAGGCTGCGGGATGCCGAAACGTCGGAAGAAGTGATGCTGGAGGCCACATCTCCCAGAGACATGGAGTTGTTGTTAACATAAAACATAGCCGCAGATCTGTACTGAGGCGTTATAAAAAACAGCGTTCCCAGGAACGTGACCACAGCGCAGACCACTGACACAAGGCCAATGAGCCAGGCTTTGCTGATCAGAGCCGCAAATACCTGCTGCAGGTCAATTTCCCGTTCATCATCTCTGTTTATCATTCTATCATTCATAGGAATCCCCCATCCTAATCAAAAAACTGCCTTCTCTTCTGCCCGGACAAACCAAGGCATACTTTCCAGCGTATAATAAATCATATATTACCACAGCACGCCTTTTTACGCAACCCCATTTCTGTAATCTTTTTCAGGATCCTGCTTTTATTCTTCACAGGATATTTTTTCTTTTATTGGAATTTCAAATAAAACTTCTTGTTTTCATCGTCAAACTTGATTTGCTAACCCTGTCGGAATATGGTATTCTTTTAGGTGGAATAGAATAACGATTGCTTTGAAAGGAGCATTTTCCCAATGGAAGAGAAGATTGTATTCTGCAAAAGCGGCGGCTGAGGCGCAAAGTTAGGCCCAGGGGTCCTGAGCCATGTCTTAAGCAAGCTGCCCAAATGCAAGTTTGATCCCAATCTGCTGATCGGCTTCGACAGCGCCGATGATGCAGCCGTATATAAGGTGTCCGATGATATCGGCGTCATTCAGACCGTGGACTTCTTCCCGCCCATGGTAGATGACCCCTACACCTTTGGCAAGATTGCAGCTACCAACGCCCTCAGCGACGTTTACGCCATGGGCGGCGAAGTAAAAACCGCCATGAATATCGTCTGCTTCCCCCAGAGCTGGGATATCAACATGCTGGGCGAGATCCTGCGGGGCGGCAGTGAAAAGGTCATTGAAGCCGGCGGCGTTCTGGTGGGTGGTCACTCCATCAACGATGTGGATGTCAAGTACGGCCTGTCCGTCATGGGTACCGTCCATCCCGACAAGATCTACGCCAACAACGGCGGCCATCCCGGCGATAAGCTCATCATCACGAAAAAACTGGGCGTTGGCATCATCAGCACCGCCCACCGGGTGGGCGAAGCCACCCAGGAGGCCATGGACAAGGCCATCGAATCCATGACCAGCCTCAACAAGTATGCCGCCCAGTGCTGCAAAAACTATGATATTCACGGCTGCACCGACATCACCGGCTTTGGCTTCCTGGGCCACCTGCACGAGATGGTGGATGGCAAGCTCAGCTGCAAGGTCTATGCTGACCAGCTTCCCGTATTTGAGGAAGCCCTGGAATACGCTGACGAATTCCTGCTGACTGCCGTTGCCCAGCAGAACCGGAACCATGCAGGCCGCTTCATCCAGTTCGACAAGGATATCTCCTTTGCCATGCAGGAGGTCATGTATGACCCCCAGAGTTCCGGCGGTCTGCTGATCGTGCTGCCTGCTGACCAGGCAGAAAGCCTGCTTGCAGATATCCAGGCACTGGGTGTTCCCTCTGCCATCGTGGGTGAAATGATGGAATCCGGCGATAAGGAAATCTATGTTACCAATCTCAATAAATAAAATGGAGGAATTTACAATGATTACTGTCAATGCTATCGGTGATACCTGTCCCCTGCCTGTCGTCAAGGCCAAGAACGCCATTAAGGAACTGAACGGTGCCGGCACCGTGGAAGTCCTGGTGGACAACGAGATTGCTGTCCAGAACCTGGCCAAGATGGCCAAGCAGAAGGGCTATGGCTGCAAGTCCAGCAAGGTCTCCTCTTCCGAGTTCCATGTCACTCTGGAGATCGGTGAGGCTTCTGCCGCCACCGGTGTGGAAGATATCCCCGAAGTCTGCGCCGTTGTTCCCGGCCACAAGAAGAACGTTGTCGTCGCCATCAACTCCCAGCGTATGGGTCACGGCCATGATGAGCTGGGCGCGGTTCTGATGAAGGGCTTCATTTTCGCTCTGACCCAGCAGGATGTCCTGCCCACCACTGTTCTGTTCTACAACGGCGGTGCAAATCTGACCATCGAAGGCTCCGCTTCTCTGGAAGACCTGAAGAATCTGGAAGCACAGGGCGTCGAGATCATGACCTGCGGCACCTGCCTGAACTACTACAATGTTTCCGACAAGCTGGCTGTTGGTGAAGTCACCAATATGTACGCCATCGTTGAAAAGCTGACCCAGGCTGACCTGGTGGTGATGCCCTGATGCGTCAGAAGAAGCCCTACCTGGTGGTGACCTTTGCCGCCACCGCTGACGCCATGGCCATGGAGCGTTACTGCATGGAGAGGAACCTTCCCGGCCGTCTGATCCCCATTCCCCGGGAGATCCATGCCGGCTGCGGCCTGGCCTGGAAAACCCAGCCTGAGGAAAAAGAAGCCTTTACCGCATCTCTGGAAGAAGCCGGCATCCGCTGGGAGGCCATGGCTGTTCTGGAGCTGTGGGGATAAGAAATACCCAACTTACAAACCGTGTTGCTCCCTGCGGGGCAACACGGTTATGCATAAAGGAGCAACACCATGATCTATTTGGATAATGCCGCCACTACCCAGCGCAAGCCCCAGTGTGTTATCGATGCCGTTGTGGAAGCCATGAACACCATGGGCAACGGCGGCCGGGGTGCCCACGGCACCGCACTGAAGGCCAGCCGCGCTGTCTATGATACCCGCCGGAAAATTGCAGAACTCTTCGGCTGCACCCGGCCCGATCACGTGATCTTCACCTCCAATTCCACGGAGGCACTGAACATCGCCATCCGCGGTCTGCTGAATCCCGGCGACCATGTGATCTCCACTGACCTGGAGCACAACAGTGTGCTGCGTCCCCTGTATTATATGGAAGAACACCACGGTGTGGCACTGGACTTCGTCCCTGCCAACAAGCAGGGTCTGGTGGATTACGCCGACTTTGAGAAGCTGATCCGCCCCGAAACCAAGGCCATTGTCTGTACCCATGCTTCCAACCTCACCGGTGAGATTCTGGATCTGCATAAGATCGGCGCCATCGCGAAAGCACACGACCTGCTGCTGATCGTGGATGCCTCCCAGACCGGCGGCTGTGTCCACATCGATATGAAAGAGATGAACATCGCCGTTCTGTGTTTTACCGGCCACAAGGGTCTGTACGGCCCCCAGGGCACCGGCGGTCTGTGCATCCGGGAAGGTGTGGACATCCGTCCCTTCAAGGTAGGCGGTTCCGGCATCCATTCCTACAGCAAAGTGCAGCCCCCGGAATATCCCACCCGGCTGGAAGCAGGCACCCTCAACAGCCATGGCATCATGGGCCTGTCTGCTGCACTGGATTTTCTGGCAGAAACCGGTGTTCAGACCATTGCGGACTATGAGCACAAACTGATGATGACGTTCTACAACGGTGTTGTGGATCTTCCCGGTGTCACCATCTATGGTGATTTTTCCGAAGGCCATACCCGGACTGCCGTGGTCACACTGAACATCCATGACTACGATTCCAGCGCCGTATCCGACGAGCTGGCAGAATACTTTGATATCGCCACCCGTCCCGGCGCCCACTGCGCCCCCCGGATGCACTATGCCCTGGGCACCCAGGAGCAGGGCGCTGTCCGCTTCAGCTTCTCCTGGTTCACGACGGAGGAAGAGGTGGATGCCGCCATTGCTGCTGTGAAAGAGATTGCAGAGGGCTGATTCCATTCCCAAATAACCATACCCGGCATGCAAGTCTGCATGCCGGGTTTTTCGCGTTTAAAAATTTACAAAACATTTAAATTTTCATACTAGCTTTTCAGTACATATTCAGATAAATTTATTACAATAAATCCCGAAATTTAACGCTGTCAAAGCGCGGAAGGAGCCCCTATGAGTACACAAGACGAAATGCAGAACATCCAGCAGCCCGCAGGCGGAGAAAGTGCCAACGAAAAGCGCAACGATGCCCTTTTTGAAGCTCTGGGCAAATCCCGGAAACGGAAAAAGCGGCGGATCATTCTCACCGTGCTGGTTCTGATCCTGCTGGTGGGTATCATCCTCACCGTTACTGTTTCCGTGCTGCGGCGCAATGTGCGGCAGAAGTATGCCTCCTCCGGCGATGATGTTCTGTCCCATACCGTCAGCACCGGCACCATCAGCACCGTTGTCTCCGGCAGCGGCATTCTGACCAACGAGGATACGGAAACCATCGAAGTTCCCGCCGGTGTGGAACTGACGGAGATCCTTGTGGAAAACGGCCAGACCGTGGCAGAAGGCCAGCTGCTGGCCACTGCCGATATGGCCACTGTCCGCTCTGCCATGTCTGACCTGCAGGATACGCTGGATGATCTGGATGACCAGATTGCTGATGCCGACGGAGACAAAGCCGATACCCGCATCACTGCCGGTGTTCCCGGCCGGCTGAAGATCCTCTACGGTGCAGAGGGGCAGGACGTGGCCGATGTGATGATCGAGCACGGTGCCCTGGCTGTGATCTCCCTGGATGGCTACATGGCTCTGGATCTGGAAACCGAAGTTCTTTCCGAAGGAGATGCCGTGACGGTTGTCCGGGAATCCGGCAAGAAGATCAAAGGCAGCGTGGAGTCCGTTGTGGATGGCACTGCCACCATTCTGGTCACTGACGACGGCCCCAAAAATGGCGAGACCGTCACCGTAAAGACAGCAGAGGAAGCTGACCTTGGCAGTGGAGAACTGTATGTCCACAATCCTCTTATGGTCACCGGTTACGCCGGCACCATCAAGGACGTTCACCAGAAGCTGAACGCAAAGGTTTCCAAGAACACCTATCTGTTCACGCTGAAGAACACCGAATACAGCGCCAACTTTGATACCCTGCTGCGCACCAGAGGGGAATCGGAAGAAACCCTGCTGGATCTTCTGAATATTCAGAAATACGGCGGCATCACCGCCCCCATGGCAGGCAGCCTCTACTCCGTCGCTGACCTGGATGCAGAGGACACCATCACCGCCCTTGCCACGCTGTCTCCCGATGCAGAGGTTTCCGTCACTATCAGCGTGGATGAAAGTGACATTCTGGCATTGAACCTGGGCCAGGAAACCAATGTCACCGTCAGCTCTGTCACCGAGGATGTTCTCACCGGCATCGTGACGGAGATCGACAAGACCGCTTCCGACGGTGCCTACACCGCCGTTATCACCCTGGATAAGATCCCCGGCATGCTGCCCGGCATGACCGCTGATGTGGAGGTCAAGATCCAGGGCGTGGACAATGCTATCCTGGTTCCTGCAGATGCCCTGCATTACACCAGCACCGGTGCTTTCGTCTATACTGCCTATGACACCGAGCTTGAGGAATACGGCGGCCGGGTGGATGTGGTCACAGGACTTTCCAACGATGAATTCGTGGAGATCGTCTCCGGCCTGGAAGCCGGAACCACGGTCTATTACACCGAATCCACCAGCCTGTATGATGTGTTCTCCGCCATGAGCGGCATGATGGGCGGCCGCCAGGCCGGCAGAACCGGCACCACCGGTGCAGCACCCGCCATGCCTCAGGGCGGCATGCCCCAGGGTGGTATGCCCCAGGGCGGCATGCCCGGATGGCAGGGTTAAGAGGTAACGCCATGATCGATATCAAAGACCTGTGCAAGGTGTATCTGGTGGGCGACGAACGGGTTCGCGCACTGGATCACGCCACGCTGCACATTTATCCCCATGAATTTGTCAGCATCATCGGCCCCTCCGGCAGCGGCAAATCCACCCTGATGAATATTATCGGCTGTCTGGATGTGGCTGACGCCGGCACCTATCTGCTGGATGATCTGCCCATTGAAGCCTATTCCGAAAATGAACTGGCACGGATCCGCAACGAAAAGATCGGTTTTGTATTCCAGCAGTTCAATCTGATCCCCAAGCTGTCCGCTGAGGAAAATGTGGAACTGCCGCTGATCTACCAGAAAGTACCCCGGGCCCAGCGTGCAGAGCGGGTGAAGGCCGCTCTGGAACGGGTGGGACTTGCCAACCGCGCCAAGCATCTGCCCACAGAGCTTTCCGGCGGCCAGCAGCAGCGTGTGGCCATTGCCCGGGCCATCGTCACCAATCCCAAGCTGATCCTGGCAGACGAGCCCACCGGCGCACTGGATTCCAAAACCAGCCAGGAGATCATCGACATTTTCCATGAGCTGCACCGCCAGGGCAACACCATCGTCCTCATTACCCACGACAACGATGTTGCCAAACAGGCAGAGCGCTCCATCCGTATTTTCGACGGCCGTATTCTGGAGGTGACGCTGTAATGCTTTCTTTTAAAATGGCGCTGCGTTCCATCAGCTCCAACAAAATGCGTGCCGTGCTGACCATGCTGGGCATCATCATCGGCGTTATGGCCCTGGTGGTTCTGGTGAGCCTTGTCAATGGCGCTACCACCTCTGTCACCGATGCTGTGGCCGGTCTTGGCAGCAGCATGCTGACCGTGTCCGTTTCCGATGACAAGGGAAATCCCATCCGGGTGGAGGATTTGGATGAATGGATGCGGGAAGAGCCCACCTTCGGCCGGATCGCTCCCTATGCCACTTCTTCCGCCGCCGGCATGGCAAACGGCGAGAGCGGCACCGTAACCGTTTACGGCACCACCGCCGACTACTATGAGATTCAGAACCTGCAGCTTGCCATGGGCCGCTGGCTGAAGCACACCGATGTGGACAACCACAGTTATGTCTGCGTCATCAACGAAACTGCTGCAGAAGAGCTCATCGGCTATACAGACTGTATCGGCCAGGGCCTCAATCTGAACGGCGTGAAGTACACCATCATCGGTGTTCTGACCAATAACGAAGAATCCCTCACCGGTCTTCTGCAGTCCGGTTCCCTGATCGCCTATATCCCCTATACCTCCCTGATCCGGCTGGCAACCTCCGTTTCTGCGGACATTGCCTCCTTCTATGTAAGCCCTGCAGCAGGACACACCGTGGAACAGGCAGAAACTGCCATGGAAAATATCCTGATGGCCCGGTTTGACGAGGATGAGGATGCTTTTGACATTTCCTCCCAGAACGTTCTGGAAGAGGCTATGGACAACATCACTTCCATGCTGTCCGTCCTGCTGGGCGGCATTGCCGCCATCTCCCTGGTGGTAGGCGGCATCGGCATTATGAACATCATGCTGGTCACTGTTACCGAACGTACCCGGGAGATCGGCATCCGTAAGGCCATCGGCGCCAGCCGTCAGACCATTCTGACCCAGTTCCTCATGGAAGCCGTGGTGCTTTGTATGCTGGGCTGCGGACTGGGCATCTTCCTTTCCTGGTCGATCCTGCAGATCGTCAACACCGTTGTTGCCAGCCTGGATATGGTATTCGTTCTGGACGGCGGCGTTGTGCTGGTTGCCGTGGTATTCTGCTTCATCATCGGCCTCATTTTCGGCCTTTACCCCGCCAACAAGGCAGCCAAAATGAAGCCCATCGACGCCCTGCACTACGGAGGATAACCCATGGATAAGCATCAGAAAAAGCAAATCAAGCGCTATATCGCCTGGGGCTGTCTGGCGCTGCTGGTGGCAGTGCTTTCGGTCATGCCCCTGCTGGCAGGTCACCAGGCAGAGGAAGACGGCCCCCAGGCCAGCATCCTCACCGCCGCCGTACAGCAGCGACAGATCGCCACCCAGATCATCGGCGGCGGTCAGCTCATCAGCGAAGTGGATGAAGACGTCACCATCCCCGAGGCTGTGAAACTGACCAAATACCTGGTAGGCAACGGCGACACCGTGAAAAAGGGAGATCCCATTGCCCGGGTGGACAAGGTCAGCGTCATGCTGGCCATCACCGAGGTCCAGAACACCCTGGACTATCTGGCAGAGGAAATTGCCGATGCCGGCAGTGAAAAGGAAAGCAGCAGGATCAATGCCCAGGCAGCCGGCACCGTGAAGGCCGTTTATGGCAAGGCCGGCGACAGCGTCCGGGATGTGATGCTGGAGCATGGCGCACTGGCTGTGATCTCTCTGGATGACAAAATGGCCGTGGATATTCCCTGCGATGCAGATCTTTCCTACGGCGACTCTGTTAAAGTGACCTTGTCCAACGGAAAGCAGGTAAAGGGCTTTGTGGAATCCCACATCAGCGGGATTCTGATGGTCACTATTGCTGACAAGGACTATGATGCCGGAGAGACTGTTACCGTCAGCACCACTGACGGCACCGAGCTGGGCACCGGCGCACTTTACATCCACAACCCCTGGAACGCTGCTGCTTACTACGGCACCATTAATAAAGTGAACATCAAGGCCGGAGATACCGTCCGGGCCGGAAAACAGCTGTTCCAGCTGAAGGTCAGCGGCCATTCCGCCGCCTTCCAGATCCTGGCTAATCAGCGCCAGGAATACGAAGAGCTGATGCAGGAGCTGTTTGAAATGTACAATACCGGCGTTCTCACGGCCCCCTGCGATGGCTTTGTCACCGGAGTGGACAAGAACGCTGCATTCCTGCTGGCAGCCCAGGCAGATCAGCAGGACTGGTACTTCCAGCCTCTGAGCCACACCTCCGGAGAGGCCGGCTGGACGCTGGTCCCCCTGAGCCTTACTTCCGGGGAAAACCAGCAGGTGCCCCCCCAGGATGATCCGCAGATTACCCCTGGTGAAGGGCAGACCCCCAATCCTCCTACTGAAGGGGAAGAGGACACCGATACCGACCCTGTCTGCGACAAAACTGCAGAGTGCCAGGCCCAGGTGCATGAACTGGGTTGTCCCAAGGCCATTTACACCGTTCGGGTAGGCCAGGTGCTCCCCACCGGCAGTGTTGCCATCAACCCCAGCAGCTATCCCAACGTCTCCGACCTGTCCTCCGTGTCCACTGTGGTGGCCCTGGGCGGCAATGTGGAAAACTGGCCCACTGCCAGCCTGCTGAACATGGATCTGGCCACCAGCTACAGCGGTGTCGCCGCTTCCGGAAGTGTTATTTTTGAGCTGAGCGATGTGCGGGGTCAAAAACACTATGTCTATGTCGGCGCTTCATCTGCAGGCGGTCAGGCTCCTGGTATGGGCGACCTCAGCGGTCTGCTGGGCGGTATGATGGGCGGTTTCGCCGGATTCGGCGGATATGGCGGCAGTGTGCAGACCTTTACTCCCTATAGTCTGGAAACCGTCACCGTAGCTTCCGTCACCTCTCAGGAAAAAATGTCCCTGGAGATCGCCGTAGATGAACAGGACATCACCAAGCTTCGGATCGGCCAGGAGGCTAACATCACTGTGGATGCCCTCACCGGCCAGAATTTCCCCGCGGTGATCACCTCCATCAGCAACACCGGCACCAATGACGGCGGCAGCAGTAAATTCACTGTAAAGCTGGCCCTGTCCAAGTCCGGCGATATGCTGCCCGGCATGAACGCCTCCGCATTTCTGCCTCTCAGCAACCAGACCGTTTCCACCCTTCCGGTGGCCGCTCTGGTGGAGGAACATGGCCAGACAATGGTCTACACCGGATACGATGAAAAGGAAGAGGTTCTGACCAATCCTGTCGCCGTTACCACCGGTATTTCCGACGGAGAATATGTGCAGATCCTTTCCGATTTCACCGGCACCGTTTATTACGCTTACTACGATACCGTAGAGCATTCCCGCACCCCCGAACGGGGCCTGGGCTTTTAACCAACAAAGCTTCCATCTCAGGATGGAAGCTTTTGTTTTCTCTGGAAAAGGGTTGCGTTTTTTTCATGCATTTCTTATAATGGAGAAAACAGAAAAAAGGAGCATGCAGTATGAAATACGATTTTACCTCCATTATGGACCGCCGTGGCAAGGACGCCATTGCTGTGGATATGGTGGGCGTTCCCGGCAGCTTTGCACCTGCCGGCCCCAAGGAGGGCTTCGATGTGATCCCCATGTGGGTTGCTGATATGAATTTCCCTGCCTGTCCCACCATTCCCGAAGCCATCATCGAACGGGCCAACCATACTGCCTACGGCTATTTCGCCCCTCCGGAGGAATACTACAGCAGCATTCTCCGCTGGCATGCTCTGCGCAACGGCGTGGATGGACTGAAGCCGGAACACATCGGCTATGCCAACGGCGTTCTGGGCGGTGTGGCCTCTGCGCTGAATGTGCTGTGTTCCAAGGGTGACAATGTGCTGCTCCACTCCCCCACCTATATCGGCTTTACCAACACCCTGACCAACAACGGCTACAACATCGTCCACAGCCCCCTGTATCTGGACGAACAAAATATCTGGCGGATGGATTTCGAGGATATGGAAAAAAAGATCGTGGACAATAAGATCCACGCCGCCATTTTCTGCTCTCCCCATAATCCCTGCGGCCGGGTCTGGGAACGCTGGGAGATTGAGAAGGCCATGGAGCTGTACGAAAAGCACGATGTGTTCGTCATCTCTGACGAGATCTGGTCTGACATCATCCTCTCCGGCCATAAGCACATCCCCACCCAATCCGTCAGCGAGGACGCAAAAATGCGCACCGTGGCCATGTATGCCCCCAGCAAGACTTTCAACCTGGCGGGCCTCGTGGGCAGCTATTCCATCATTTATAATTCCTGGCTCCGGGACCGGATCGAAAAGGAATCTTCCCTGTGCCACTACAACTCCATGAATGTGCTTTCCATGCACGCCCTCATCGGTGCTTATAAGGACGAAGGCCACCAGTGGGTGGACGAGCTGCAGCAGGTCATCACCGAAAATGTAAACTATGCCTGCAGCTACATTGCAGACCACTTTGACGGTGTCACCGTCAGCCGTCCCCAGGGCACCTATATGCTGTTTCTGGACTGCACCGCCTGGTGCGAAGCCCACGGTAAGACCATCGAGGATGTGGAAAAAATGTGCTGGGATGTGGGTGTTGCCCTGCAGGATGGCCGGATGTTCCACGGCCCCTGCCATTTGAGAGTGAACCTTGCCCTGCCCCTCAGCCGGGTCAAGGAAGCCTTTGACCGCCTGGACAAATATGTATTCAATGCATAATACAAAATATCCCCATTCCCAAAATCGGGAATGGGGACTTGCTTTGCAGTTATGGTCGGGCAATCGATGTTAAATCCCAGGCAGTAGTTCGTAACGAACTGGCCTCCAGCCCTACCGGCTTAGCCCTCGAAGCCGATCATGACGCTGCCCCGCTCTGCATAGAAGCAGCACAGGCCGGTCATAGGGTTGATGGTCGCCTCGATGTTGGGATATTTGCTGCGCACCAGTTCCAGCAGGGCCTGGGCTGCAGCAGGATTGTGGGCATGGTTGATGCGCACCTTGCCGCCGGTGAAGCCATGTCCCTCCATCTCAGCGAGGATGGTTTCCAGCGCCTTCTTCTCGCCCCGGCACTTGTGCAGCTGCTGCAGGGTTCCCACATCACTGGCCTTGCCCACGATACGGATATTCAGAAAGCCCACTGCCTTGGCGATCAGCGGGGACACCCGGCCATTTTTCGCCAGGTTCTCCACGGACTCCAGCATGAACATCAGATGGGTCTTTTGCATATACTCCCGGATCCGGACTTCCGTTTCCTCAAAACTGAGGCCGCTATCCAGCAGTTCCTTCAGTTTTTCCACGATCAGCACCATTTCCGGGCCAGTGGACAGGCTGTCCAGGCAGCAGACCTTCCTGCCGGGATGCTCCTCTTCATACACAGCCTTGGCCTGGACTGCGGAATTGTGGCTGCCGGACAGGTTGCTGGTGATGGCCACGGTAAACACATACTCCGCATCGCCAAAGGCCTCCACCCACTCGCCCACACCGGGGCAGGCAGTACCGGACTTGCCGGAATAGCCCTCGATATAAGTCAGCATATCGCCGGTATTTAAGCCGGCGTCGTCCACGAATTCCCGCTCGGCGGTGACGATCTTCAGCGGCACACTGGCATAGGGAATTCCGTCAAAGGCAAGCAGATTGGCAGAGGAATCTGCAACGATCTTTATATTCATAAGGATACCTCGGTTCTCATTTATCGGTTTTTCAATAACTGATGATATTTTATCAATATTCTCTGATAATGTCAATAACAACTTATCACAGGTTTTTCATTGACTTTTTCCTCTGTTTCCGATATAATTCCCTTGGTGATAATCATGAAAGAAACGACAAAACAGAGCATTTCCGCATCCGTAAAAGATTTCCGTCTGCCCCGGTACAATGAAATCCCCAATGTGGGCCTGTATCTGGAGCAGACCTCCAAATATATTGCTGACTGTCTGGAGGGTATCCAGGAAGCTGCCATTACCAGCTCCATGATCAGCAACTATGTGAAAAAGGGACTGATCTCCAATCCGGTGAAGAAGCTGTACTACCGGGATCAGATCGCCCATCTGATGTTCATCATGCTGGCAAAAAGTGTGGTCAGCCTGGATGATCTGAATCTGTTCATCCGGCTCCAGGAGCGCACCTATCCCACAGAGCGGGCCTATAACTACCTGTGTGATGAGTTTGAAAACATGCTGCAGTACGTCTTTGGTCTTAAGGATACCATTGACAATGTAGGCATGGATTCCAGCGATGAAAAGTTCATGCTGCGCAATACCATTATTACCATTGCCCACAAAATCTATCTGGACAAATATTTTGAGGCGCTGGCAACCGAAATGGAATAGCAAAAAGGAGAGGCTTGTGCCTCTCCTTTTATTTTTCCCTTTCCTGCTGAAAGAAGTCTTTTTACTGCAGGGAATCTATGATCGACCGGATCAGCTGAGCCTGCTCCTCTGTCAGCGCCGCCTGGCCCTTTTCGCACCGGGCAAAGCCCTGGGTCAGGTTCACTTCGACATCTGCAAGCAGCTCTGTATCTACGGTAAACTCTGCCATGCAGCGGCAGGTCAAGCCGGGGGCATAGTCCAGCGACAGCAGAATGTTTGTGATGGTATCAGCATCCGCGCCATACAGGTCATATGCCTTGCCGTCCAGCATAATCCTGACAGTCAGATTGCCGCAATAGCCGGAGGGAACTTCCTCCGGTTCTTTTTTATGCTCGGCAAACCGGTGACTGTGGTCAATGCACAGGGAATTTTCCGCAGCAGGAACCTCTGTAACCGTGGCTGTGATCTCTGCCGGGGCTTCCGGCGCCGCCTCTTCCTCAAAGACATCCGCTGCTGCACTGTCCATGGTGGTCTGACCTCCCATGGCTGCTGGTGCCATAGCCACGGATTCCTGGGCTGCCGATTTCGTTTTCGCGCCCATTTCCGGCAGAAGCTTCCGCTGAAATACCATTCCGGTGCTCAACAAAAGAACCAGGCAGGCCGCCAGGGAGACCCAGCGTTTCCAGGCAATGACTTTGGTTGAGGGTGCCGTTCTCAAACAATCTGTAGCCGCCACCAGATCAGCCGGCAGCAAGGTAATGGCATCCTGTAATTTTTCCGCAGTCATACGTCAAACCCCTCCTTCCGCAGATATTCCTTCAGCCCCACCCGGGTACGGTGAAGCAGAGTCTTGCATTTGCTTTCCGACATGCCGCAATAGGCCGCCACTTCCTTGATGGGGTCCAGAAAATAGTACCGTCCAACAAAGGCATTCCGGGCTTCCTCGCTCTGCAGCCGCAGATAGATGCCAATGGTATCTGCCAGCAGCTTCACATTGACGATCTCTTCCGTGGTATTGCCGCCGGATACGCAGTCTCCCAGTTCGCTGAGGGATACCGCATATTCCGATCCCCGGCGCTTATCCCGGCTGCGGTAGCGGAACCGGTCGATGGAGATCCGCCGGGTGAGCTTGGCAAGGTAGGCTGAAAGAGCTGCAGGCCGGTGGGGCGGCATGGAATTCCAGGCAGCAAGGTAAGTATCATTGACGCTTTCCCGGCTGTCTTCCCGGTCGGCAAGGATATTATAGGCTATCTTGGTCAGGTAGCGGTCGTATTTGATCTCCGTTTCCCGGATGGCAGCTTCCTCCCGCTGCCAGTAGAGGGAAACGATTTTTTCATCTTCCATAGCGGAACCTCCTTTTCTTTCTATCAGAATACTCGTCAAAAGAGGGAAAGCGTTACAGAAAAATTTAAAAAAGTCACCCCGCCGGGATAACCGGCGGGGTGGCGCAGAAAGTCTTATTCTTCGATCAGCGCAATGTGAACAGTATCCAGCTGGCTCTTGTCCACAGCAGTGGGCGCACCCATCATCAGATCCTGTGCATTCTTGTTCATGGGGAAGGTGATGACCTCGCGGATGCTTTCCTCGCCGGTCAGCAGCATGATCAGACGGTCAACACCGGGAGCTGCACCGGCATGGGGAGGTGCACCGTAGGTAAAGGCATTGTACATGGCAGGGAACTTGGCCTTGACATCCTCTTCGCCCAGGCCCACCATCTGGAAGGCCTTGACCATGATCTCGGGGTTGTGGTTACGGACAGCGCCGGAAGCGGATTCGTAGCCGTTGACAACCAGGTCATACTGATCAGCATTGATGGCCAGCAGCTTGTCGATGTCGCCTTCGGCATCCAGCAGCGCCTGCATGCCGCCCTGGGGCATAGAGAAGGGGTTGTGGCAGAATTCCAGCTGGCCGGATTCCTCTCCCATCTCGTACATGGGGAAGTCCACGATCCAGCAGATGGCATACTGCTCTTCGTCGAAGTGGCCGGGGACACGCTTGCCCAGCAGGGTACGGATGACACCTGCGGTCTTTTGCGCAGCTGCCTTCTTGCCGGCTGCCATGCAGACGAAGCTGCCGGGCTTCAGACCCAGCTTTTCGGTCAGCACAGGTGCGCATTCCTGCAGGAACTTGGAAACGCCGCCGGTGAGGTTGCCGTTCTCGTCAACTTTCACCCAGCAGGCCTTGTTGCCGGTCTGCACTTCCACATCGGCCAGCAGCTTGTCAATCCACTTGCGGGCCTGGGTAAAGTCATGAACCACAACAGCCTTGACGGTATTGCCCTCGAAAGGAGTAAAGCCACAGCCCTGAACCTCTGCGGTGATATCATCGATCTCCAGGTCGATACGCAGATCGGGCTTGTCGGAGCCATAGCGCTCCATAGCCTCGTTGAAGGGAATGTGACGGAAAGGAGCCTGGGAAATTCTCTTGTACTTGCCGAACTTCTCAAAGACGGGAACCAGAACATCTTCCAGAGTGGTCAGAACGTCATTCTGGGTAGCGAAGGCCATTTCCATATCCAGCTGATAGAACTCGCCGGGGGTACGGTCAGCACGGGCATCCTCGTCACGGAAGCAGGGTGCGATCTGGAAATACTTGTCAAAGCCGGAGGTCATCAGCAGCTGCTTGAACTGCTGGGGAGCCTGGGGCAGAGCGTAGAACTTGCCGGGATGGTTACGGGCAGGCACCAGATAGTCACGGGCGCCTTCGGGGGAGGAAGCGGTCAGGATGGGGGTGGTGATCTCCAGGAAACCCTTCTCGGTCATCAGGCGGCGCAGCTCGGCAACCACCTGGCAGCGCAGCACGATGTTGCTCTTGACTGCAGGGTTACGCAGATCCAGGAAACGGTACTTCAGGCGGGTGTTCTCGTCAGCGTCCTTGGACTTGTTGATCTCAAAGGGCAGCTGATTATGAATGCACTTGCCCAGGATCTCGATTCGCTCGGGCACCACTTCGATCTCACCGGTGGGGATCTTGGTGTTCTTGCTCTCGCGCTCCCGGACGATGCCGGTAACGGACAGGGTGGATTCCTTGTTGATGGGCTTGACGATCTTCATCATCTCTTCGGTCTCAATGACCACCTGGGTGGTGCCGTAGTAGTCACGGAGCACGCAGAAGGCGAAGTTGGCGCCGACCTCGCGGACATTTTCCAGCCAGCCGACGATGGTGACCTTTTCGCCTGCATTGGCAAGGCGCAGCTCGCCGCAGTTATGTGTTCTGGATTGCATCATAGATAAAATCCTCTCTTTAATTCATATTTAACCGAATTATTGTCTCACAAACAAGGCAAAAAGTCAATGCCCCGGAGGATTTCTCCGGGGCATTGGGATTCAATTCTTTTGGGGTTATACACCCAGGTAGCCGGCCAGCACCAGGATGGAGTTGTAAACGCCATCGATGTGGCTGCGCTCGTAACCATGGCTTGCGTAAACACCGGCACCGATGAGGCCGTGGCGCAGATCGTAGCCTGCACGGACAGCGGCGTCAACGTCAGAAGTATAGCCGGGGTAGATATCCACTGCGTAGTCAGCGCCCATGGCCTTGGCCGCATTCACCAGCTTGGTGACCACATCATAGTGGTAGGGACCAGCGGAGTCCTTGGCAGCGATGGAAACCTGCTTCTCGGTGCACTGCAGGCCGTCGCCGACACAGCCCATATCCACGCAGATGAACTCGGTGACACCCTCGGGAACAGAGCAGCTGGAGCCGTGACCGACTTCCTCAAAGACGGTAACATGGATGTAGGTCTTGCGGGGCAGCTCGATCTTGTTATCGGCAATGTACTTGGCAAAGCCCAGCAGGATGCCCACAGACAGCTTGTCGTCCAGGAAACGGCTCTTCAGATAGCCGGAGGCAGTTCTGCGGGTACGGGGCTCAAAGCAGACGATATCGCCGACCTCAATGCCCAGCTTGCGGGTATCGGCAGGGCAGGAAACATCCTCGTCCAGAACCACTTCCATGGTGTCCCAGGCACGCTTGGTGTCACCGTAGGACAGGTTGACATGGACAGATGCGTTGTTGATCTGCAGAGCACCCTCGTAGACCTTGCCGTCGCGGGTATAGACGCGGACATTCTCGGCTTCGCCGTTTTCGGGACGCATGCCGCCCAGAGCAGTCAGACGCAGGCGGCCGTTGCCCTTGATCTCATGCACCATGGCGCCCAGGGTATCGGTGTGAGCTGCCAGAACCAGGCCGTCATTGACGTCCTTGCCGCCCAGATCCACCAGGACACCGCCCTTGTTGGTGAGCTTTGCGCTGAAGCCCAGAGCTTCAAATGCGCCCTTTACCCACTGGGCAGCCTTTGCGGTGTAGCCGGTGGGGGAATCAATGGCCAGCAGCTGAGTGGTCTGCTCCCATGCGAAATCTGCGTAATTCTTGTTAATCATAATTGCCTCCTAATAATATATAGTGCCAAACACCGGCAACTTCCCGCATGAAGTGATTGATTGCCTGGGAAGTCCGGGAGGTTTTTGCCGGAATGCCCACGAATTCCACATCGCAGGCTTTGGCAAACAAACTTGCCCGAAACAAATGATATTCACTGGAAAGAACGCCCAGCTTTGTGGGACGGCTTCCGGTTTTGGCCTCGATCAGATCCAAGGAGAAGTTGAGGTTCTCCCAAGTGGAGGTAGCTTCTTCCTCCTGCCAGATGCGCTTGGGGTCAATACCCAGGCACACCAGCTCCCGGTACATGCATTCAGCTTCCGTAATGGGCTCATCGGTGCCCTGTCCGCCGGAAACCACAGCGATCACATCGGGATGTGCTTCCATATATTCATAGGCGCCGCAGATCCGGTCCCACAAAGACACGGAGGGGCCATCGGCATTGACCTTGGCACCCAGCACCACCATATATTCCACCTGCTCTTTTGGGTCACCAAAGCTGGCATGGATGATAATTGCCTCCGTAACGCCCACCACCAGAAGGCCAATGACCAGCAGGACAGTAGCGATCCGGGTGGTCACCTTTGCAAAGGCGGGAAACCGGAGGCCGATCATGGGCATCACGGTATAAAACAGGATCAGTGCGATCAGACACAGACACACCAGGGCAGAAAAGCTGTAGCCCGGTACGCAATATTTTAAAAAGAAAGCCAGCAGGGCCAGAATACCGCAGCCCAGCCATGGCAGAAGCATCAGCAGTTTGTTCACAGGAAATCTCCTCAGAAGCATACAGATCCGCAAAGGGTACAGATCCACCGGATTTATCGTTGTTTTTATGATAGCACACCTCATTTCAGAAAACAAGTTTCCGGAAAAAACATCGCTTCGTTCAAATTTGCCAAATCTTTGCTGTTGAATTTGTATACATCTACAAAATTGCGTTTTGTCCGCTTTTCGTGGACATATGCCGTCGCTTTGGCGACAAAATGTGCCATTTTTGCGGTTTCACTTTGACGAAATTATTGACAATTTGTGAATGCAATGTTAAAATTTAGACGAGTTGGTGTGAAAGTACCGCTTATATTTAATAGAGCTGTTTTCCGGTGTCTCTGGGGGGAGGTCTTGCATTTCACTCGTATGCAGGTTATACACCAGAATATACAGCTTGCCATCATGTAAAAAGGAGAGCGAATATCATGTTACATTCCCTGTTCCCCAACATTTTCCCCATCGTTGATACCGCACCCCTGCTGGCATTGATCCTGATTACCATCAGCGTCGGTTTCATGCTGCAGAAGTTCAAGTTCTTCAAGAACGCCGGTATCGTCTTTACCGTTGTCCTGCTGGGCATCGTGATGACCAACATCGGCATCACTCCCACCTCTGCTGATGTCTACAGCCCCATCTTTACCTACTGCACTCCCATCTGCATCTGCCTGATGCTGCTGAACGTTGACCTGCGTCAGGTCCTGAAGCTGTCCAAGGCTCCCCTGCTGGCCATCGCTTCCGCCTGCATCAGCGTCACCATCGTTTCCTTCACTCTGGGTCTGATCTTCTGCCCCCAGATCGACGAAGGCTGGAAGCTGTCCGGTATGTTCGTCGGCACCTACACCGGCGGCAGCCCCAACCTGACCGCTATCGGTGTTGCTCTGGAAGCTTCCCCCGAAGCTCTGGCTGCTGCCAATGCTGCTGACTACGTCGGCTGCATGCCCGCTCTGGTCATCCTGTTCGCTCTGCCCGCTATCCTGAAGAAGAGCGCATGGTTCAACAAGGTTTGGCCCTACTCCCTGTCTGACGAAGAGCTGGCCGAAGGCGAAGACCGCAAGATCGCCGGCGAGCTGCGCTGGAGCATCGTTGAGATCGCCAAGCTGCTGGCCATCGCCCTGTCCGTCTTCTTTGTTGCAAAGACCATCGCAGGCTTCTTCCCCGCCAGCGTTTCCTCCGCTGTCCGCGTTCTGCTGATCACCACCATGGCTCTGATCATCGGCCAGATCCCCGCTGTCAGAAAGCTGCGCGGCGCTATGGACCTGGGTATGCTGATGTCCCTGATGTTCCTGACCGTTATCGGCTACCAGGTCAACATCGCTGACTTCTTCAACTCCGCTCTGATCATCGCTGTCTACGTCATCCTGGTTCTGATCTGCACCACCCTGCTGCACTTCGTCATCTGCCGCCTGCTGAAGGTTCCCTACCAGTACGTTCTGACCTCCGTCATGGCTGGTATCTGGGACGGCCCCTCCGCTGCTATGCTGGCTATCTCCGCAGGCTGGAAGTCTATCGTTCCCGTTTCCATGATCATGGGCACCCTGGGCGCTGCTGTCGGCAACTACCTGGGCATTATGTGCTCCCTGGCTATGCGTGCTATCATCGGCGGCTAATTCCTGCCTGATACATTTCGCATAATGTAAATTGAAAGTCCCCGGCCCAGCCGGGGACTTTTTCATGTGCCAAAATGTCAGTATCCACTATACAGCACAACAAGCCGCCTCTGTTGAGGCGGCTTGCATGGTTTCATGGGTATTAGACTTCCTTGCTCTTGGTGGCGATCTCCATGAGGCACTTGGCAATGAAGGCATCGGGAGTCATAGCGCCCAGATCCTCGCCCTTGCGGGTACGGACGGAAACGGTGCCGTTTTCCATATCCCGGTCGCCAATGACCAGCATGTAGGGAATCTTCTGCATCTGAGCTTCCCGGATCTTGTAGCCCAGCTTTTCGCTGCGGCAGTCAGTTTCGGTGTGGATGTTCAGTGCATTCAGCTTTTCTGCCAGCTCCCGTGCATAGTCATGGGCACGGTCAGTGATGGG
>JAFSAP010000045.1 GCA_017440925.1 Oscillospiraceae bacterium
CACATCCGATTCCGTGGCAAAACGATAGTTTTCTTTTTCCATAATTTCAGATCACTCCACATAGTGGATCCGGCTTTCGTCAAACCGATCCTGCTGCTTTCTTTCCTCGGCAGGATATCCATAAGGGAAGATGGCAAAGGCCCGCAAGGTCTCCGGCATATCCAGGATTTCCTCAACTGGCTTCATACGCTCTTCCCAAGGGGCGATTCCCAGCCAAACACCGCCCAAACCCTGGGCATCTGTTTCCAGCCAGAGGTTTTCCATGGCGATGGAAAGGTCAATCTGTGCATAGTCCGGCAGACGGCAGTCTTTCCGATAAGCTGCCACGATGGCAACAGGGGCATTTTTCACCATGCCGGAATAAGGATGGATCTTGGAAAGCGCCAGCAGTTTTTCCTGATTGGTCACCACAAAGAACTCCCAGGGCTGCTGGTTTGCCGCGGAAGGTGCCTGCATAGCTGCCCGGAGGATGGCCAGGGTCTTTTCTTTTTCGACGGGTCTATCCTGGTATTTGCGGATGCTGACTCTTGTAAAAATAGAATTCATATACATTCTCCTTTTCGCTTGTTGTTTTTATTTTAGCTTTGGGATCGTGAAAAGCAAACAGAAATGTTAGCATCAGCAGACCGGAGAAATAGAGACATAGGAGCGCTGGACGACGGGAGTTTTTCTATGTCTAAGGCGGTAGCTTTTCTTAATTGTCTGCGCTATAATGGTTTCAACGAAAAAGGAGGCTTCCTTATGTTCCAGAACAAAGTTATCGTTATCACCGGCGGTGCGGGTGGTATCGGCAAGTGCATCGCAGAAGAATTTAAGAAGCAGGGCGCTCATGTGTGTGTCATTGACTGCGCAGAAGGGGACCACTATGTGGGCGACATTGCCGACAAGGCCACTTTGGAGGACTTTGCCCGGACAGTCACCCAGAAATATGGCAAGGTGGATGTGCTGGTAAACAATGCGCCTCCCGGATTCCGGGGCATCGACGAATGCACCTATGAGCAGTTCCAGCGATCCATGGCGATTGGTGTCACCGCGCCGTTTTACTTAAGCAAGCTGTTTGCGCCCTACTTTGCGGAGGGGGCCAGCATTATCAACATTTCCTCCTCCCGGGACCGGATGAGCCAGCCTCAAAGTGAAAGCTACACCGCAGCCAAGGGCGGTATTTCCGCTCTGACGCACGCATTGGCGGTGAGCTTCGCTGGGAAAGTCCGGGTCAATTCCATCAGCCCCGGCTGGATTGACACCGCCTATACGGTCTATGATGGCCCCGATGCCATTCAGCAGCCTGTGGGCCGGGTGGGCAATCCCCTGGATATCGCCAATATGGTGCTGTTTTTGGCCTCGGACAAGGCGGGCTTCATCACCGGCGAGAACATTTGCATCGATGGCGGCCAGACAAGGCTGATGATCTATCACGGCGACCACGGTTGGACCTTGAATCCATAATGTCAAAAGTGGAAAGGAGCTTTGCCAGAGGAAGATCCTCATCGCGCCATTTGGAAAAGCCGATTCTGTCTGTTTTCGGGAAATAAGCTTATGTCGCTTTGCCTTTGCGCTTACTTCCGCAAGCCACATGCTTCGTGCCTCCAATGCCAGCAGGCTGTTCTGTAAGTTTATGGGATATTATCCTCAATAAAAGGTCTGAGGACAATGTCATGGACACAACCATCCTCGATTTCGATACAATTCTTGATCATCTTCGCCACGGTTTCCGGTCTTAAGTAGTTGGGATTTGCCTTTGCTCTGAAATTCGTATCCACACCACCGGGATATACGTTGCAGACGCCGATGTTGTCTGCTTTGGCTTCTTTGGTAAGGATCTTGCTGATCCCTTCCATTGCATCCTTGGTAGCGCTGTAACTTCCGGTCATAGGATTGTTAAAGAGACAGCAGCTGCTGAGGATGTTGACAAACAGACCACGTTTTCTTTCTGCCATCAGGGGATAAACTTCCTGGATCATTCCCAAGGAACTCACACAGTTCAATTCAAACATATACCGAAGATCATTCAGATTAATATCTGTGATCTTATCTTTCTTCGTGTTGGCTCCGGCATTGTTGACCAATACATCTACAGTGCCGAATTTCTGCTTCACGTGTTCGCAGAAGCTGTGACGCATATCTTCATCTGTAATATCGAAGCACTCTGTATAATAATGGCAATCGCCCAATTTCTGGATCAGCGGTGTCATCTTGTCTTCGCTTCTGCCGCAAAGGGCAAGGTTATATTCCCTGGATAAAAGAATTGCCAATGCTCTGCCGATTCCATCCGTTGCACCGGTAATGATCACTGTTTTCTTCATATATGGATACACCTTACTTTCTCATGATTTTTCATTGTCTTATCGTTGTTTACCCGTAGCATCCTCTTTCGTGAGGTTCAGGTTTTTTTCCAGAGCCACAGGGCATAGCCCCCGGAAACCACCATGATAAACACGCTGCTGCAAACCTGCACCAGATCGGTGGATGCCTGTCCGAAAACAACCGCAACGAAATTGCTGAAGGGCCCCTGTTCCAAGGCAAAAGTACTGCTGCCGTTGACAAACATGTGGCTTGCGATACAGGGCCAAAGGCTGCCGCCTTTGTATACGATAATCGTGTACAGAAAGCCAATCACGATGGCATAGCACACCTGAAGCAGCACACCTAGAGTGTCTGCCGTGTTGGCAAGATTTACGATATGTCCCACTCCAAAGGTGATTGCTGAAACGATAATGGCGGAGCGCAGATTATCCTTTGCCAGGCAGCGGAACAGAAAGCCCCGGAAGATAATCTCTTCCACATAGCCTGCAACTGCCAGATTCACCATCATAAGAAGCGCTACTGCCAAAGGTGCCGTCACGCCCAGACCGTTTATCAGATTGACGCAGGACATGATGACCAGCGGAAGAAAATACAGAAACTGCTTTCGGCTTCCCTTGAAACGGCACAGACCATATTTTTCAGAAAGACCATTTTGAATGATCCAAACCGTTGAAACCACCGCCAAAACGCAGATGCAGATGACCGGAACCAGAACCTGCGATGCGGTTTTGCTTGCAAGATCGTCAAATCCTCCGCAAAACTGCAGCGCGATATTCATCACAACCACATACAGGCCGATCCACACCAGTGAGAAGGTCAATTCGTTTTTTTCATAAAGCTTTTTCACAGTATGTTCCCCCTTGGACTTTATCGTTGCTTTCAGTATATCATACAGGTTGCTGATTTTACAATTCCTTTATGATTCCCTTGGGGAAGCATGGTATACTATTTACAGAAACTACGAGGAGGTAGCATTATGGAAAAATTCATCCCCTATGAGAAGCTTTCCAAGAAGGAAAAGCGCAAGCTGGACTTAGCCAAACGGCAGACCTGGGGCGAGCTGAATCCCGTTACCAGAAAACCTACAAACAGCAAAGCTTACAACAGAAAGAAATCACAGGCATGGAAGCGGGAACTACCGCCAAGTGCCTGTGATTTTTGTTGTTCTTCGGTTACGCCTTGTGCTATAATCACAATATGCTAAAATTTTTAAAGAGCAATTCCGAAGGGCGTGAAGTTTCTATGGGATCTGTGAATCCTTCTTCCGATAAAACCGTTGTCTTTGAACAGATGTCTGTCCCGTCAGCGCTGGCTAAAATGGCAGTTCCGACCATTGTCAGCCAGCTGATTACCCTTTTTTATAATATGGCAGATACATGGTTCATTGGACAGACAAACAATCCATACATGGTTGCAGCATCCAGTCTTGTGCTGACGGTCTTTATGATGACCACAGCTTTGGCAAATCTCTTTGGTGTGGGCGGTGGTACCCTTGCGGTACGTTTGCTGGGCAGTCATCAGGAAGAGGAAGCACAAAAGGTAGCATCCTTGAGCCTTGTGATGGCGGCAGGTGCTGCGATTGTATTTTCGGCGTTGTGCCTGATCTTTATGGAACCGTTGCTGCTTCTTTTGGGTGCCAGTGACAATACTTTAGGATATGCGAAACAGTATCTTTCCCTCGTGGTGGTGATTGGTGCGCTGCCCACGGTACTCTCTGCAACCATGAGCTCCATGCTGCGAAATGTGGGGTATTCCCGGGAAGCGGCATTTGGTCTGGGCATGGGCGGCATTTTGAATGTAGCGCTGGATCCTCTGCTGATGTTTGTGCTTATGCCTGACGGGTATCAGGTGGTGGGTGCGGCATTGGCAACCATGCTTTCCAACTGTGCAGCGCTGGTTTACTTTATCCGGATTTATCGTAAGGTGCAAACCCAATCCATTCTGGAAATTCCCAGAAAGATTCAAAAGATTCAGAAGGCATCCATGCAGTCTCTGTTAGGAGTGGGTGTGCCTGCTGCCATGAGCGTGCTGCTGTTTGATTTGACCAACATGGTCATTAACCGGTTGTCTGCTTCCTACGGTGATTTCCAGTTGGCAGCCATGGGCATTGTGTTAAAGGTGGAAAGGCTTCCTTTGAACATTGGTATTGGCATCTGCCTGGGTATGGTGCCCCTGGTAGCATATAACTATGCTGCAAAAAACAGGGCGCGGATGCAGAGTTTCTTTTCTGCTGCACGGCTGGTTGGTTTGTGTGTAGCAGCAGTCAGCGTGGTGCTGTATTACTTTGGTGCACCGTGGCTGATCCGTGCTTTTATTCAGGAACCTACGACTGCAGGTTATGGCATCCAATTTCTGCAGGCCCGCTGCTTTGCGACGCCATTTATGTTCCTGAGTTTCCATATGGTGCATTTCATGCAGGCGATTAACAGAGGAAAGATTTCTTTCGCTTTGGCAGTTATTCGTCAGCTGTGTTTGAATATTCCGATTCTTTTGCTGATGAACGCAATTCTGGGGATAAGCGGTATCATTTGGACCCAGATGATCGCAGATATTCTCAATGTTATTGTATCCTACATCATATATTTCATGGTAATCAGGAAGATCCAGTAATCAGTATATTGAACATTTTTATACCACAAGTTTAATGACAAACCCATTTTTCTGTGCTATACTGATTCCAGAAACCAAGAACAACTACTTTACAGAAAGGAAAACACATCATGATCAATCTGTTTTTTGCTTATGAATATGCGTGTGAAGCCGTCTTCTGCAGTGAAGAATACGGCTGTGCGAAGCATGCTCATATCAAGATAAGCAAACAGTCAGGTTCGGATTGATGTGCTGAATTCTCTCGAATACCATCCTGTCTGAATTACGAAAGCCGCTTGTCTTGTGTGAGGCAAGCGGCTTTTTACGTCCTTTGGGATTACAATTCAGGAAGAGGAGGTGTTTGAGTTGAACATTCCCACGATTGATCTGGCCCTGACCGGGGCCAATATCGTGAATCTCCGGAAAGCTGCCGGACTATCCGTTCACGACCTGCAGATGGTTTTCGGTTTCAATTCTCCGCAGGCAATTTACAAATGGCAGAACGGGACAGCACTCCCGACTGTTGATAATCTGATCGTTCTTGCGGCGCTGCTTCATGTCCGCATTGATGATATTCTGGTGACTACGGTCGTTTAACAAGGGGAGTTCGCTCCCCAATATGGTCCGCTCGTCTAATTGGTCAGGACACAGCCCTTTCAAGGCTGTAACACCGGTTCAAGTCCGGTGCGGATCACCATATGGTCCCTTCGTCTAGTTGGTCAGGACGCCAGCCTCTCAAGCTGGAAATACGGGTTCGAGTCCCGTAGGGATCACCATTGAACTTACATGGAAACTTACACGCATGCAAGTTTCGTGCAACAATAAGGAAATGATGGAACTCAACTTTGTGCTGAAGCAACCCTTGATTCGTTGTAGCACACCATGCTCCGGAAAGGGGCGATTTTTTATTGCCTGCTGCGCTCTGCCATGATATAGTGAATGTATCCGAATCCGAAGGAGTATTGTCCATGAAAAAATACCCAATCAGCCGCGAATTTTTTCCCTGGAATCTCTTTGCGCCGCCCATCAGCGAGAAGTTTCTGGCCATGTCCGTTCCCCATATGAAGACGCCGAAGTCCCTCTGGCGGGATAAGGAGCTGGATGTGGCAACCCATGAAATTGAAAGCTACGATGGTGGGAAGATCACCTGCTTTGTCCTGTCTCCCAAGAATCTTCCTGCCAAAGCACCCTGCCTGATTTATCTGCACGGTGGCGGTTTTGTGCTGGAAGCTGCCGGGTATCACTACGGTAATGCCATGCGGTATGCCAAAGAAGTGGGCTGCAAAGTGGTGTTCCCCCTGTACCGTCTAGCGCCGCAGCATCCCTTTCCAGCCTTCTTTGAAGACTGCTACGCCGCATTTTGCTGGGCTTATGATCGTGCTGAAGCGCTGGGTATTGATGCACTGCACATGGGAATCGGCGGTGACAGTGCAGGCTCCACTCTTGCGGTGGGCGTATGCCTGATGGCAAGGCAGCGCAGTCATCCGGTGAAATTCCGGTTCCAGATGCTCCCGTACCCCTTCCTGGATGCCCGGAACGAAAGCCGGTCTGCCAAGCAATTCACTGATACACCCATGTGGAATTCCTCTTTGTCTGACCGGATCGGCCCCATGACCAAGGTGGATAAGAAGGATCCCAACTACGTCTGGTATTCTCCCGTGGAAGCAGACAGCTTTGAAGGTCTGCCCCCTGCCTACATCGAAACAGCGGAATTTGACTGCCTTCACGATGACGGTATCCTCTATGCCGAGCTTCTGCGCAACGCGGGCATCGATGTGACTCTGAATGAGACCAAGGGCACCATGCATGGCTTTGATATCGCCACCAAAGCACCTACGACCCTGGCGGCTATGGAGCAGCGGATCGCTTTTATGAAGCGGATGATTTGAACTATGACACATTATGAAAAGACATGGGACTTTTCTCTGCGGATTCAAACCTGCGGGCGGGATGAATTGGGTGCTGACGAATACCATCACCCCTACGAGCCGACACCGTACAGCGTATTGGAGCGGTTGGCAGACAGCGGCTTGATTGGCAATGGCGATGTGGTTCTGGACTATGGCTGTGGAAAAGGCCGGACAGGCTTTTTCCTGTCCTACCGGAGGTCAGCAAAGACCATCGGCATCGAATATGACGAGCGAATCTACGGGAGTGCATTGGAAAATCAGAAAACCGCCAGAACAAAAGTTGATTTCGTACTGACCAGAGCGGAAGAATACGAGGTGCCGCCAGAGGTAAATCGCTGCTACTTCTTCAATCCCTTTTCCGTGGAGATTCTCCAAAAGGTCATGGCAAGGATTTTGGAATCCTGGTATGACTGTCCACGGGAAGTGTTTCTGCTTTTCTATTACCCTGCAGATGAGTATATTTCTTATTTAATGACCGTGGATGCGCTGGAGTTTTATGATGAAATCGAATGCGATGACCTGTTTGCAGGAAACGACCCACGGGAGCGGATCCTGATTTTCCAGTTGCCGGATTATGAAGTTTAGTGAGAACAAAAGTAAAACAAGCAGACCTGCTTGAATTTGGTGAAGTGAGAATGGAATTTAGAGAAATTGACAAATCAAATTATTGGGATTGTATAGCATTAACGATTGACGAAAGCCAAGAGGGGTTTGTTGCAGATAATAAGCAATCGCTGGTAGAAGCTGCTTATGAGGACGGACTTTATGTTTTGGGCATCTACCACGAAGAAACGATGGTGGGATTTTTACTGTATGATTATGACGATACTTTTCCCGGCTGGTCTTTGAGCCGTTTTATGATTGGTAAACAGTTTCAAGGAAAAGGTTACGGTAAGCAAGCAGCAATAGCATTTCTTGCGTATTTCAAGGCTAAGCACAATGCCAGCAAGCTGTATATTAGTGTATCTTTAGAAAACAAGGTTGCACGTAAAATGTATTCTTCTATTGGATTCAAAGAAATGAAAGAAGTCGAATATACATTTTTAGGTATGCAATTTAGAGAAATTCAGATGGTCAAAGAACTGTAACAGACGAACATATTTCGCTTGGGCGAACTGGAGGCAACAGCGGGTTGCTTGTCTAACGCTTATCCCGGGTTTACAATGGTTTTGAGGTGATTTTCATGGATACAAAAGATATTATTCTGGAACTGAGAACCAAGCGGGGCCTTTCCCAGGAAGAGCTGGCTGAGAAGGTTTTTGTTACCCGGCAGGCTGTGTCCCGCTGGGAAAATGGAGATACTACGCCCAATACCGAAACCTTGAAGCTGCTGTCCAAGCTGTTCAATGTTTCCATCAATACGCTGCTGGGGTCTCCGCGGCAGCTGGTCTGCCAGTGCTGTGGAATGCCTCTGGAAGATGCCAGCATCAGCAAAGAGATGGACGGTTTCTTCAATGAGGAATACTGCAAGTGGTGCTACGCCGACGGCGAATACATGTACCATGACATGGATGATCTGATCGAAGTCTGCGTAAACAATATGGCAAGCGATGCCTTCCCTCCGGAACAGGCCCGGGCCTATATGCGGGATCTCTTGCCAAAGCTGAATTACTGGAAAAACCAGACCAATCTGGAAGGCGCGGAAGCCTTCGCAAGCTTCAAAAAGCAGCTGATCGAGGAGATCAATGCTTTGCACATCAATGGCATGCCGAAGCTGGAAAAGCTCAATGCCCTTGTGGGTGGATACATCAATATGGAGTATCCGCTTCCAAACGGTAAAGCCGTCACGTTCCTGGACGACGGCGCAACTTACCTAGGCAATCAACTGGAGAGCGAACTGGAGAAGGGCCGGTGCTTCGGAATTGCTGCCAATGCAGACTTCCTTCTGGTGTGCACCTATGGAGAAAACGGCGAGAATCCGGAACTGATCGTTTACAAAAAGAGATAACCCGATTTTAAGAAGATACCCCTCCCGGTTTCGGGAGGGGTTGCTGCTTACTTGGCCTGGAAACAAATATTTGCTTTTCTCGCCTGGGAACACAGATCCTTCTTCTGAAGGGTATATTCTTTGCCGTCTTTGATGAAGTGGGTTCCGCACTGACGGAATTCAAAGGACACATTTTGACGGACACACTGCTCCCGCAGGGACAGCACCCAGTCATAATACATGGGCCTTGCAAACCGGTCGGATTCGCCGCCGGCTACCACCAGTTCCACACCCGCCAAATACGGTTCCAGATCGATGGCGGAGATCATAGGCTGGCAGATAATGTTCTTGTGTTTGATAGGAAGCTGCGAGAAAATGCGCAGCCGTTCGTCGGCCCGCTTCTGGTTCTCCACAGTGCAGCCGACGATCACATTGTCCCAACCCGCTCCCCAGTCTTCCGGGATGCAGTCCATAAAACGATCGATCCGTTTGGTCAGAAACAGAAACTGTGAGTCTGTCCGCTGCCGGATCATATCCCAGCATTCACTCCGCCAAGGGTCTGCATCCGCAATCAGAAAATCCGTGGAAAAACAGAGGTACACCAGACCGGACTTCATCTTGTATTCGCCGTTTTTCTTCCGGGCGATGGGCTTGTAAAAGTCATCCGTCCTGACGATTTTATTTGTGTCCACGCCCCGTTTGGCATCGCCCTTATGGATGTAGCAAAACTTACAGCCCTCACTGTAACGGTGACAGCCCCGCCAGGGGTTCCACATTGCCATACGTTCCCGCCTCCTGTTTTCCTTGATTTTACCATATGCATTCAGGATTTACAAATCGTTTATGTATTTGTGTCCGGTTGGAATCTGCGGATTTCAGAAACCGCATAAGGAGGAAATCTGTATGGAGAAAATCATTCCCTACAAGAAACTCTCTAAAAAAGAGAAGCGCAAGCTGAATTTAGCCAAACGGCAGACCTGGGGTGAACTGAACCCCGTCACGAGATCGCCTGAAAACAGCAAGGCATACAGCAGAAACAAAACCCGGAATTGGAAGCGTGTGCATCACGAAACCAATTCCGGGCTGTTTTATTTTGTCAATTCATATCCTGTTCCCAGTATGCCGAAACACCAGAAAACTGGGATACTTGGCAAAGAGATGCTCGACCTCTGTGCTGCAAGTGTCCGCCAGATAGACGGCGAATGCTTGCCTTGTCATGTTATTCTGCTTCCCAGTCCTGGGCGAACAATCCCCCGGCGCCGCCGGTGTGGACGAACAGAACATTGTCATCGGGTTTGTAGTAACCATCCCGGGCACGGCGGATCAAGCCTGCAAAGGCTTTACCGGTATAGCAGGTATCCAGCACGATACCCTCCAGGCGCATCATCATGGCGATGGCTTCGTTGCCCTCAACGGAGGGGATAGAATACCCAGGGCCCCACATTGCCAGAAGATCCGGCACAGGGATTTCCACCTGAACACCCAGCAGATCGGCGGCTTCCCGCATCAGCCGGGGAACGATCTCGTCAAAGGGGTCGTTGTCCACCATGGAGCACATGACCTGGGTATCCGGCAGATGGAGCTTGGCACCCAGCACGCAGCCTGCCGCGGTGCCGCCGGAGCCGCAGGCGCAGACCAGATGATCGAAGTGGACACCGGAATCGGCCACTTCCTTCATGCAGTCGATATAGCCCAGGGTCCCCAGGGCATTGGAGCCGCCGCAAGGAATCTTGTAGACCTTCCGGCCCAGTTCCTGGCCGATCCGGTCCATTTCCGCATAAATGTCGTCGTAGCTGTCCGTATCCATATACCGGACCTCCACACCCATCAGATGGTTCAGAATCTGGTTGCCCTTCCGTGCGGTGACACCCCGCTTTTTCAGAACCAGGATGCAGTCCAAACCCATCCGCAGAGCGCAGGCCGCGGTCAGCATGGCATGATTGCTCTGGGCCGCGCCGGTGGTCATGACCAGGTCGTAGCCCTTTGCCTTGGCATCATGGAGCAGATATTCCAGTTTTCTGACCTTGTTGCCGCCCAGGGCAACACCGCACAGGTCGTCCCGCTTGATCCAGACGTTGGTGCCCAGTTCCCGGCTGATACCCGGCAGCCGGTACATGGGGGTAGGAAACAGTCCCAGGGGTTCTTTTTCAAAATGATGCATAATCATCTTCCTTTCCGTTCCAGGGAGTTGTGGCCATTTCTGTTGTTGAGATAACACTTTTTTTATTTTACCTTCTCTTTGATGAATTGTAAATAACCTTGTTGCAGGCCTGGGACAGGCAATGCTGGTTTTGAAACACCTGAGGGCAGGAAGATCATACTGTACAAAGCTTCCGGAAATGTGATATACTGATATCAAAGAAGGAAGGCGGTGAGAGTATGCCCTTTGAGATCGTGAGAAATGATATTACCAAAATGACGGTGGATGCCATTGTCAACTCTGCAAATCCCCGGCCCATTGTCGGACTGGGCACAGATTCCAGTATCCACGAAAAGGCTGGGCCGAAACTGCTTCTGGCCCGTAAGAAGATCGGAGCGATTCCTGTGGGACAGGCGGCCATTACCCGGGCTTTCCTGCTGCGGGCAAAGTATGTCATCCATACGGTTGGCCCGGTGTGGGACGGCGGCAGCTACGGGGAGGAAGCCCTGCTTCGCAGCTGCTATGACCAGTCTCTGAAGCTGGCATTGGAGCATGGCTGCAAGTCCATTGCTTTTCCACTGATCGCCACAAATAATTACGGCTTCCCGAAAGACAAGGCGCTGCAGATCGCCATTTCTGCTTTCAGCGAATTTCTGCTGGAACAGGAAATGATGATCTATCTGGTGGTGTTTGACCGGGGTGCTTACCAGATGTCTGAAAAGCTGGTGAGCAGCATCGCCAGCTACATAGACGACCACTATGTGGAAGCCTGGGAGACGGCCGTATATGGCGGGGCAAATGAATACCGCCAGCAGTGCGACCGCCGCCGCAACGACCTGAATCTTTACAGAAAAAGTTCAGCGCCAGAGAATACGATGCCCTGTGCCCCATGTCCTGCGCCTATGGCAGCATCACTGCCGGATTTTCTGAAGCAGGCAGACGCCGGCTTCACGGAAACGCTGCTGAAGCTTATCGACAGGACGGGTAAAAAGGATTCGGAAATCTACAAGAAGGCCTGCCTCTCCAAGCAGCACTTCTCCAAGATCCGGAACAACCCCAATTACAAGCCCAGTAAGGCTACGGCCATCGCACTGGCGCTGGCATTGGAACTGGATCTGGAGGCGACGAAGGATCTGATCGGCCGGGCAGGCTATGCCCTTAGCAACAGCAGTAAGTTCGATCTGATTATCCGCTATTTCATTGAGCAGGGAAATTACAACGTGGTGGAGATCAACATGGCGCTGTATGAGTTTGACCAGAGTTTGTTGGGTACATAAGGAGAGAGAACTATGTGGATGCTTTTGGCAATTTTGTCTGCATTTTTTGCGGCGCTGACCTCGATTCTGGCGAAAATCGGTATTGAGGGAGTAAACTCCAATCTTGCTACAGCCATTCGTACATGTGTTGTGCTGTTGATGGCCTGGGGAATGGTGTTTCTGACCGATACCCAGGGCGGTATTGACAGCATTTCCCGGAAAAGCTGGATTTTTCTGATTTTGTCCGGACTGGCTACCGGCGCTTCCTGGATCTGCTACTACAAGGCGCTTCAGTTGGGAGAAGCTTCCAAGGTGGTTCCCATTGATAAATTGAGCGTTGTGATTACGTTGGTTCTGGCTTTCGTATTTCTTCATGAAAAGGTGAATGCAAAGTCCATCGTTGGCTGCGTGCTGATTACGGTGGGAACCCTTCTGATGGTGCTTTGAAAAGTCCCCTGACAGTTGACCAAATAGCAGAAAAAATCTCCTATACTATGGATGTAAGTAAAAAACACCACATTATGGGAGGTAACGATTATGAAAAAGAATCTGACAGAGCTGGTATTTATCCTGGACCGCAGCGGCTCCATGGCAGGACTGGAGAAGGACACCATCGGCGGCTTCAATGCCATGATCGAAAAGCAAAAGAGCGAAGCAGGCGAAGCCTATATTTCCACGGTCCTCTTCGATAACTGTTCCGAGGTCATTCATGACCGGGTGGCGCTGAATGCCGTTCCCAAGCTGACGGAAAAGGAATATTATGTCCGTGGCTGCACTGCCCTGCTGGATGCGGTTGGCGGCGCCATCCACCACATCGGCAATGTTCATAAGTATGCCCGGGAGGAAGACCGCCCCGAAAAGACCCTGTTCGTCATTACCACAGACGGCATGGAAAACGCCAGCCGACACTATACTTACGACAAGGTCAAGGAAATGATCACCCGGCAGAAAGAAAAGCACGGTTGGGAGTTCCTGTTCCTGGGTGCCAATATTGATGCGGCCCGGGAAGCTGCCCGGTTCGGCATTGCTGCAGACCGCGCTGCCAACTACCATGCCGATGCTGTGGGCACCGGCGTGATCTATGAAACGGTCAGCGAGACAGTCTGCAATTTCCGGGCTTCCCGCCCTATGGCTGCGGGCTGGAAGAAACGCATCGACGAAGATTTTAAGAAGAGAGGTAGATAATATGTATGGAGCAATCTTAGGTGATATCATCGGCAGCCCCTATGAATTCGACCGGGGCGGCAAGACCAAGGATTTTCCTTTGTTCTCCGAACGCTCTGAATTTACAGATGATACGGTGATGACCATTGCGGTGGCAGATGCCTTTCTGCCGGTTCAGCCGGAAATGGAGGATGACACTATCCGTCAGCGGGTGGTTATGAAGATGCAGAAATACGGCCACCTGTATCCCCATGCCGGTTATGGCAGTCGGTTTCGCCATTGGCTGCGGGAGCGACAGCCCCAGCCCTACAACAGCTGGGGCAACGGCTCTGCCATGCGGGTCTCGGCGGTTGGCTGGCTGTTTGGTGATCTGGAAATTGTGCGCCGGATGGCGAGGCTCTCTGCGGACGTAACCCATGACCATCCCGAAGGCATCAAGGGCGCGGAAGCCGCCGCCGCTGCCATCTTTCTGGCCCGCACCGGCAGCACCAAGGCGGAAATCAAGGCTTACATCGAAGGGAATTTTCATTACGATCTCAGCCGCACCTGCGATGAGATCCGCCCGGACTATTGCCACGTAGAATCCTGCCAGGAGACTGTCCCGGAAGCCATCACCGCATTTCTGGAAGGGGAGTCTTTCGAGGATGTGATCCGCACAGCGGTATCCCTGGGCGGTGACTGCGATACGCTGACCTGCATTGCAGGCAGCATGGCGGAAGCCTTCTATGGTGTTCCGGAAGAACTGAAGGCGGAGTGCCGGAAGAGACTGCCGGGGGATTTGCTGGAGGTTTTGCAGCAGTTTGATGGACAGGTATTTTCGGTATAACGGATAGGCCGGATGGATCTGAAAGGATGCATCCGGCCTGTTTGCGGCATAAAACAGGATATCTTTCTATTTACTTTTTGCCTGCTGGGTACTAAAATAATAGCAAATATCAGGAAAGAAGAGGGAGTTGCCATGACCTTAGAGGAAATGATCTATCACCGCAGATCCTGCCGCAGTTTCACAAACCATCCGGTAGAGGATGCTCTGTTGGAAAAAATAGCAGCCTTTGCGCCCAAACCGCTCTATCCGGAAATCAAAGTTCATATGGAGATCGTCAGCCGGGACAAGGTGAAGTGTATCTGCCCCTGGACAACACCCCAGCTGATCACCGTTTATTCTGAGGAAGCGCCGGGATATTTGGAAAATATCGGCTTTCTGTTTCAGCAAATGGACCTGTATCTGCAGATGTTGGGGCTGGGGGTCTGCTGGCTTGGCATGGGCAGGATGAATCCCAAAACCACCCGGGAGATTGCGGGGATGAAATTTGTTATCATGCTGGCGTTCGGCTACCCCAAGGGGGATCCGCTGCGCCGGAACGGAAAGGATTTCAGACGCAGATCCATGGAGCAAATTACCGATCAGGCTGATCCCAGGCTGGAGCCTGCCCGTCTGGCACCTTCTGCCGTGAACAGCCAGCCCTGGTACTTTACCCATGCGGGGGATACCATTCATGTCCATTGCAGCAGAAAAGGCTCGCCGCTGGATGCAGGCATTGCTCTGGCCCACCTGTATGTGGCAAATATGGAGACCTTCCAATTTTTTAAGGCCGGAAATGTGGCCGGGGTTCCGGGTCACAGCTACATTGGAAGCTGCAGGATCGAACCAAAAACGGAAGAAAATTGAGACAACTTATAGACAAATGACCGCCCGATATGGTATGATACACATATCGGGCGGCCTTTTTGGCTGCTTTTTTGCTAGAGAAAGAAGACCGACAGGGAAGGAAAAGAGAGATATGGAAAGAATACCGGTTGAAAAAGCCATTCACATGAGAAAGATCAGCCACCCCAACTGGATATACGATGTGCTGGGACTGGTCTGGAAGCTGTTTGTTTACCCCAAGTACCATGTACACTACACCTTCAAGAAGGATTTCCGCAAGGTGGAGGGGCCCTTTTTCTTTATCAGCAACCACGCCTCCCGGCTGGACTATATCTTTGTAGGCGCGCCGCTGCTGCCGCTGAAGATGAATTTTGTGGCGGGCTATAACGAGTTCCACCGTTCCCATTTGTCCCTGGTGTTCAAGCTGCTTCGGGTTATCCCCAAAAAGAATTTTACGGCGGACCTTTACACCATCAAGGAGATCAGCCGGGTCATCCGCTCCGGCCACGGTGTCTGCATTTTCCCGGAGGGCATGAGCTCCATTTCCGGAGCCAACCAGCCTGTGGCTCTGGGCACGGGAAAGCTGTTCAAACACCACATGGTGCCGGTGTACTACAGCGTGATCCGGGGCGGCTATCTCACCAGCCCCAAGTATAACCTCCGGGATCGGGCAGGATATGTGGAGGTGGAGTATGACCAGCTGTTTACGGTAGAGGATCTGGAACGGATGAGCCCTGCCGAGATCGAGGCCAAGATCAACAGCGCCCTCTACCATGATGATTACGCCTGGAACAAGATCCACAAGCACCGTTATGATATCGGAGAAAATGGTGCCGAGGATCTGGAAGACCTGCTGTTCTGGTGTCCCCGCTGCGGCAGGCAGCATACCATGAAGGCCTCGGGCAACACCATTTTCTGCACCGAATGCGGCAATGGTGCGCGTCTGCTGGATACCTATGAGCTGGTTCCCTTTGATGAAAGCTGCGTGATCCCCGAGACCCAGACGGCCTGGTTCCAGATGGAGCGGGAGCTGATCCGAAAGGAAGTGCAGCAGGAGAACTTTGTTCTGGAAGAAAAGGTGCAGCTGGGCATGTTGCCGGAATTTGAACTGCTGAAGAACCAGGCGACTTCCCGGATCGTCGGCAGCGGAACGCTGCGCTTAGACCGCACGGGCCTTAGCTACAGCGGCACCAAAGACGGGGAGCCCTTTGCCTTCCATCTGGGCAGTACTGCACTGCCTACCTATGGCATGTGTACGGATCTGAGCCGGTTCTACACCTTCGTCAATGGAGAATTCATGGAATTCTATCCGGAAAACAGAGTGGTGGAGAAGTTCTTCCTGGCAACGGAGGAGCTGCACCGGCTGAATGGCGGCAAATGGAAGGATTTTGATTTTAGCCAGAGCGCCAACTGATGAATAGAATTTTTCCCAAAGACCCAAATATGAAACAGCCCCAGGAGATGCATCCTGGGGCTGCCTCTGTTATCGGCTGCTTTTTTGGCATGATGCGTGTTCGCACAGCGCTTGGCATTGACTATGCGGATGTAACAGAGCGTCTGATCCCTGTCTACGAAGCGCAGGTTGTCCGAACGATTATTTCGTGGTATGCTCTTTTCAGAAAGGAAGTGGAATCCATGAATACCTATGTGACCGGAACCACCATCAAGCAGCTTCGGGAAGCCCGGAACATGACCCAGTCGGAGCTGGGAGCAAGGATCGGTGTCAGCAGCAAGACCGTTTCCAAATGGGAAACGGCAAAAGGACTGCCGGATATCGGTCTGCTGCAACCATTGGCTCAGGCGTTGGGTCTTTCCGTCATTGAACTGATGAACGGTGAGCACATCATCAACAGAAATGTTTCGGCCAATATGCTGCGGTCTCAGTTCTACGTCTGTCCTATCTGCGGCAATGCCGTCCATGCACTGGGAAATGCGGTGGTCAGCTGCTGTGGCATTACCCTGCCTGCTTTGGAGGCAGAAGAACCGGAGGATGCCCATACCATTACCATCGAAAATGTAGAGGATGAGCATTTTATCACTGTCCGTCACCCCATGACGAAGGCGCATTATATTTCCTTCGTGGCTTTCGTTACCTCAGACCGGATCCAGATGGTGAAGCTGTATCCCGAGGGAAACGCCCAGACCCGGATACAGCTGCGGGGAATGGGATACCTTTATTATTACTGCAACCGGCATGGACTGTTCCGCAGGAAGATATCAAAAACAGGAGAGGACAGCCCTCTCCTGTAAACTGACAGATTTCCGGGATGGAAACCGATCCGGCCCGGATCATTCTTTGTCCGGCTGCTGTCCGTCATGGGGCAGCCATCTGCATTCGGTCAATTCCATATTGGTGAAGGTTGCCCGGAAAGAGGAATCCTCCGGACTGCAGGCATAGATGCCAAACCGGATCTTACCGCCGCCCTGCCACATATGGCAGATGCGCATCTGATGGAACTGCAGGCCGTCAGTGGAGCATTCAATACAATAATCATCCTCCCGCCGGCTGAGCCGGTACCACATGGATTTCACGGAGGCATCGATGGCAGTGGTAGCCCAGTCGGAATAGCCGTTGTTTGTTACCACGCTGCCCAGGTGCTGGAAAGTGTCGTTCTCATATTCCACAGAACCCTTCAGCCAGTTTTCGCTGTCCAGATACATCACCACGCCGCACTGGTCAAAGCGGCACTTGCTCTCAAAGGTGGTTCGGACGGTAAAGGAGAAAAACAGTTCCTCTGTCTCCATCTGGAAAACCGGAGCATTGTCATTCCGGAAATGATAATAGGTTCTCTGCCAGAGGTCGGTATGGGGTTTTGTGATGATTTCTACTTTGCTGTCAGATATGGTAAAGCCGGCAGGCTCCCGTGTCCAATGGAAATCACGGAGAGAAAGCGTCATTGTGGGTACTCCTTTCGTTTTTTTGCAGTATAGCACAATTTGCTGTTTCTGTCTATGAAGTTGGGGCGCGGACTTCAGTACTTTTATTTGCATATGCGGAAATTGTGCGGTATAATGAGAAAAAAAGGAGATGAGCGGCCATGAACCGACCCTACGTTATCTGCCATATGACCACCTCCCTGGATGGTAAGGTCACCGGCAGATTTCTGAATACACCTGTCTGCGAAAAAGCGGCTGATTACTATTACCGGCTCCACCGGGATTTTAAGGCTGACGGCTTTGCCTGCGGCCGGATCACCATGGAGGGGAGCTTCACCGGCGGCTGGTATCCGGATCTGAATGAATATATCCCGGCTTTCAGTCCCATGGATTTTTTGGTGGATGATCTGGGCGGCTTTTATGCTGTTGCCTTTGATCCCAGAGGTGTGCTGGGCTGGAAAAGCAATACCATCACCGACGAGGATCCCGGCTATGATGGTGCCCGGATCATTGAGGTGCTGACCCACCGGGTGGACAGACGCTATCTGCACTATCTGCAGACCCTGGAGATCCCCTATATCTTTGCCGGAGACACGGAGATCGACGTGGAGGAGGCCCTGTTCAAGCTGAAAGCCTATTTCGGCATCCAAAAGCTGCTGCTGGAAGGCGGCAGCATTCTGAACGGTGCATTCCAGCGGGAGAGAGTCATTGACGAGCTGAGCCTGGTGGTTGCCCCCATGGCAGCGGAGGCAGAGGACAAGCCCCTGTTTATGGACGGACAGCTGGAAGCATACAGCCTGGAGGATGTCCAGTATCAGAGCGGAAGCCTCTGGCTGAACTATAAAAAACGGTAAAGAAGTGACATATTAACGATATGCGGTATAAAACGCGTTTTTTCCTGTTTTTTGCAGGCATGATCCTTTTCAATCTGGCTGCCAATTTTGCCCATCCGGTAACGCCTACCATCATCCAGGAGCTGCAGCTGCCGGATTATATGTTCGGGCTGATGTTTGCGGCAATGATGCTGACCAATTTCCTCTTCTCTCCTTTCTGGGGGAAGATCAACACCGCCATTTCCTCCCGGCAGACCCTGCTGACCGGCTGCGTAGGCTATGCGGTGGCCCAGCTGGGCTTTGCCTATGCTACCACCCAGGCCGGAATCTTGGCAGTGCGGATTCTGGCAGGCTTTTTTGTGGGCGGGATTTACGTCAGCTTTCTGACCTATGTGATCAATGTGGCAAAGCCGGAGGATCAGGCAAAGTTTCTGACCTACAGTGCCACCGTCCAGGCAGTATTCGGGGCCTTTGGCTATCTGGTAGGCGGTATTCTGGGAGAGTTCTCCATTCGGGGAACCTTCCTGCTGCAGGCGGCCTGTCTTGCATTTGCCGGACTGGTGTTCCGGTTGGCCTGCCTGCCGGACAATACGGTGTCGGAAAAGATCCCCATGGGGAGGATCCTCCGGCAGTCCAACCCCATGCAGGCCTTCCTGGATGGCAGGCATTTTATGAACCTGGGGTTTGCCATGCTGTTTGCGCTGAATGTGCTGATGAATTTCGGCAATACAGGCTTTGACCAGGTATTCAACTACTATCTGAAAGATCAGCTGGGGCTGACATCCGCTTACAACGGTGTCATCAAAGCGGCAGTGGGATTCATCTCTTTTGCGGCCAATATGACCCTGTGCCTGTGGATCATCCGGAAAACGGATACCAGAAAGTCCATGGCAGCAGTGACTGTTTTCTGCACAGCGGCAGCCATAGGTGCGCTGATATTTCCCCAGACAGGACGGTTCATTCTCTGCGGGGTGCTGCTCTATGCCGGTTATTCCGTCAGCCTGCCGGTGCTGCAGCATATGGCGGCAGTCCAGGCAGACCCGGCCCAGAAAAATCTGGTGATGGGCTTCTATAACGCCACAAAATCCCTGGGCAGCATTCTGGGTTCTCTGATGGCGGGATTCCTGTATGGCATTCACATCAGACTGCCCTTTCTGGTGGTGGCAGTTACCTACGGCCTCAGCATTCTGGCGGCAGCGGGATATCTGCTTTGGGGTAAAGGGAAAAAGGCAGAGCATTCTGCTGAATAGAAGACAAACGATTGAACGGAGGTATCTTTATGGAACGTGTATGCAATTTTCTGAAAGAGGCCGGAGTTTACTATCTGGCTACGGTGGAAGAAGATCAGCCCCGGGTGCGGCCCTTTGGTACGGCCCATATCTTTGAAGGAAAGCTCTACATCCAGACCGGTAAGGTCAAGCCCTGCTCGAAGCAGCTGCTGGACAATCCCAAAGCGGAGATCTGTGCCTTCCATAACGGCACCTGGGTGCGCGTTGCAGGAGAGCTGGTGGAGGACGACCGGGTGGAGGCAAAAAAATCCATGCTGGATGCTTATCCCAACCTGCGGGGTATGTACGATGAGAATGACGGCAATACCCAGGTGTTCTATTTTCAGAATGCCACGGCTACTTTCTCCTCCTTTACGGCAGCACCGGAGACCATCACATTCTAATTTTTATACAAAAGGCCCGGAACCGGTTCGCGGTTCCGGACCTTTTTGGTGAACGGCAAAGAAAGGGCAAAGATTCTTCTTGCAACAGTTTGCAGGCAATGGTATGATAGGAAAAACAGCATTGCTGAAAAGAGGGGTCTTATGGTTGGAACACTAATCGTGTTTGTACTGCTGATTGTTTTTTACATTCTGATTGCGGATATCATAACCATTTTCTTTCGCCTGACGGGTATGACAGAGGAACGGGCCCGGTTTCAGGTCATTTCGCTCTTGACCAATTCCGGTTTTACCACCCAGGAAAGTGAGGCCGTGGTGACATCCAAGATCCGCCGACGGCTGGCCAGAGCGACCATGCTGTTTGGATATGCTTTTACCGTGACCATCCTTTCCACAACAGTCAATGTGTTCATGACCATGAACGATGCGGAACTCAATGCTATTCTGGTTCTTCTTCCGGCACTTGCGGCCATTCTGGTGGGCTTTTACTTTGTGCGGAAATCTGTCTATCTGAAAACCAAGTTTGACAGTTGGATCGAGTTCATCGGCAACCGGATCATGTTTGGCAAGAAGGCAAATCAGGTGGTTTTAGTGGAAGAATACGGCAGTATGGTGGTTGCCCACATCTATCTGCACACCGTTCCGGAAATGCTGAAGGATACGACTTTGGCAGAATCCGGCATCATGTCGGAGCACCATTTGATGGTCATGATGGTAAAATCCACCGATGAGGATGCCAGGCAGGCCAATGGCAACACCATCCTCCGGCCGAAGGATACCATCATGGTTTTGGGCGACCGGAAAACCATCCGGGAGGTTTTTGAAAATATTGAACTGTCTCGGGATAATGATTCTGCTCCGGTCTATGTGCATAACAAATAAAAAGAAAGCGGCACCCATTGGGTGCCGCCTGTTTTTGCGGATAGGGAATTATTCGGCAACAGCGATGGCTTCGATCTCGCACAGAACGCCCTTGGGCAGGGTCTTGACTGCCACACAGCTGCGGGCAGGCTTGGAGATAAAATACTTTGCGTAAACTTCGTTGAACCCGGCAAAGTCGCCCATATCTGCCAGGAAGCAGGTGGTCTTAAAGACCTTTTCAAAGCCGACGCCGGCAGCTTCCAGAATGGCACCTACGTTCTTGCAGCTCTGATCTGCCTGGGCAGCGATGCCCTCGGGGATATCACCAGTGGCGGGGTCCACAGGGATCTGGCCGGAGGTGTAAACAAAGCCATTGACCACATATCCCTGGGAGTAGGGACCGATGGCGCCGGGAGCGTTCTTGGTTTCCAGAATCTTCATGTTGCATTCTCCTAACGTTTTGTTTGGTAAGTTTATCCTATCACAGCGGAAGGGAAATTTCCACCCAAAAAATCAGATAATTCCCTGCTGCAGAAAAGAAAGAACAAGGGTATTGAAATCCTTTGCCTCTTCGTACAGGCCGTGGCCCCATTGAGGATACATGTGAAGCACTGCGCCGGGGATCCGGGCGGCAATTTCCTGGGAGGCTTCACCGCCCAGGCAATGATCCAGCTCGCCGCCGATGACCAGGGTGGGGGCGTGGATCTCCTGGAGCCGGTGAAAGGCATCATGGGTCAGACAGGCCTCTGCCTGAATGAGAAACCGCTCATAGGACTGGGGTTTTGTCAGCTTGCCTATGATGGGCACAAGCCATTTGTTTTTCCGGTAATAGGCCTCAGAATAGATACGGCGCAGATTGCTGTCCATCAATGCAGCATGGTCGCCCCGGAGAGCCAGAGATTTCCACTCTGTAACGGCTTCTGTGAGAATGGGATTGGGCTGGGAACAGGTGACGGTGAGGATCAGCTTGTCCACAGCTTCCGGATAGTCGGCGGCAAAGTGCTGAGCGATCATACCGCCCATGGAGACGCCAAAGATATGGGCTTTGGGAATGCCGAGGATATCCATGGCTTTCTTCAGATCCCGGGCCATGTCCCGGGTGGAAGCGCCTGTGGCAAGCTTGTTTTTTCGGCTGAAGGTGTAGACGGTGAAATCCCTGGCAAACACCCGGTAGAGAAGCGCCATAGGCAGGGCAGTACCCCTGGTGCTGCGAAGGCCATCGCCCAGACCGGGGAGCATAATCAGGATCTCTTTTCCTGCGCCGAAACGGATGTAGTCCATGGCAGTACCGTCTATGGAAAGCGTTCCGTTTTTTGCGTTCAACAGCATATGCATCACCTCTTTTTCACTATAGCATAATTCTATGAAAAAAACAAGAAAAAGTGCTTGACTCTTACCTAACGTCATGGTTTATACTGATGTCAGACAGGAGGCGATGGAATGAAAACCGTAAAAGAGGTCAGTGCATTTACCGGTGTCAGTGTGCGCACGCTGCACCACTACGATGCCATCGGTCTGCTGAAGCCATCCCGGGTGACAGAGGCAGGCTACCGGCTTTATGATGATGCAGCGCTGCAGCGGCTGCAGTCGATATTGCTGTTTCGCACTTTGCGGTTTTCGCTGAAGGAAATCGGACAGATTCTGGATTCACCACATTTTAATCCCCAAGAAGCACTGGAGCAGCAGCTTACCATGCTGGAACTTCAGAGACAGCAGCTTGACGAGACCATTGCCCATGTCCGTAAAATGAAAGAAACAGGAGTGATTACCATGAATTTTGATGCATTCAATACCGATAAACTGGATCGCTATGCCGAGGAAGCAAAGGCAAAGTGGGGAAAGACCGAGGCATACAAAGAATTTGAAAAGAAGACCGATGGGCAGTCCAAAGAACAGATGGCAGCCGATGGGGAGGGCCTGATGGCGATTTTTGCCGAGTTGGGCGCCATCCGGCATACAGACCCGGCATCAAAGGAAGCACAGACGCTGATTGCCAAACTACAGGCATTCATCACCGATCATTACTATACCTGTACCCAGCCGATTCTGAAGGGCCTGGGACAGCTGTACATTGCCGGTGACAGCATGACGGAGAACATCGACCGTGTAGGCGGAGAAGGCACTGCGGAATTTGCCCATAAGGCCATTGAAATTTATACCAGATAAAGCAAAGGCAGCAACCGTTCGGTTGCTGCCTGTTTGTTTAAAGATAGGAATACCGTCTGCGGAATTTGAAGACACAGAAAATCGTGAGGCCAAGGGCTACCAGCTCTGCCGCAACAATGCTCCACCAAATGCCGTCCAGTCCCAGAATAAGGGGGAGAACCAGAACTGCCGCGATCTGACAGACCAGGGTACGGATAAAGGAAATAACTGCGGAGATCAGTCCGTTGTTCAGCGCAGTGAACAGGGAAGAACCGAAGATGTTGAAGCCGCACAGCAGGAAGGACAGGGCATAGATGATGAATCCATGCCGGGTCATATCATAAAGAACAGCATCATACCCCACAAAGATATGGGACAGGGGCCCGGCCAGCAGGAGGGCAGAACCCGTCATTGCCAGGGAAAAGACGGTCAGAAGGATTATGCTTTTGCGGAATACATTTTTTAGTTCTGCCCGGTTGTCGGCACCGTGATTGAAACCGATGATGGGTGCGCTGCCGATGACAAAACCGATAAAGATGGCCACGAATACGAAGTTGACATACATGATGACACCGTAGGCGGCAATGCCGTTTTCCCCGGCGTAGCGCAGAAGCTGCAGATTGTAGAGCATGCTGACCAGATTCATGGAGATGTTGCTCATGAGTTCTGAAGAACCGTTGGTACAGGTGCGGAGCAGCGCCTTACCGTCAAAACGGCATCTGCCCAGCCGAAGGAGGCTGTCGTTGGGTCGGCTGAAGTAGATAAGCGGGATCACAGCACCGATAATCTGGGAGGCAGTTGTGGCCACAGCGGCACCCACCAGTCCCCAGCGGAATACCGCAACGAACAGGGCATCCAGTACGATATTACAGACACCGGCCACCACCATCATGACAAGGGAAAGATTGGGCTTTTCCGCAGCTACGCAAAAACTCTGGAATGCATACTGCAGGATATAGGCAGGAAGGGCAAGCTGTACAATAATGCCATAGAGAACACAGTTTTCCAGAATTTCTCCTGCTGCGCCCAGCGCAATGGCGGCCGGGCGGAGAAATACAATGGAAATGACGGTCAGGAGAATACCGCCCAGGATACTGATATAGGTCAGCAGGGAGAAATAGCTGTTGGCTTTTTCCCTGTCGCCCATGCCCATGGTCATGGAAATCAGAGCCGTGCCGCCAGTACCGATCATAAAGCCGAAGGTACCGAAGGCCATCAGATAGGGCATAATCAGGTTTATAGCGGCAAAGGGGATCTTACCAGCGTAATTGGAAACAAAGATGCCGTCCACCACACCGTAAATGGAAGTGAAAACCATCATCACGATGGAGGGCAGGGTGAATTTCAGAAGACGGCTATAGGTAAAATGGTCAGATAACTGGATCGTCATAGGAAGGGATTCCCAACTTTCTTTGCGTAATCACTGGGAATATTCTAGCAGTCAGCCCGGTCAGTGTCAACACTAGCAGGCCAGATAGATGTAGTCATAGGGATCCAGCTGTGCCTGTTCCAGCATTGCCACCCGGTCATCGGGATCCATGCGGCGCAGCGTCGCTTCGTCCAGTCCCGCGCTGAGAAGCTTCCGGCGCAAAGGTGCATATTCTGCCTCCAGCCGGGCGTTGGCCAGGGCGATGATCTGGGCGGCAGGGGTCAGCAGGGTCAGATGGTGCGTATTTCTTCCGGTGGAAAAGGTGCTGCTGTTTCGTACTTTCATTGGCATTTCCTCCCTTGTTTTTTCTGTGATACCATTGTAGCGTGACTGCTGTCCAATAAACCGGACAGAACCACTACAAATTTACGTCACAGGAATGTTACAATTCATCCACATACTTTCTGGAAAATCCTGCTATACTGGTGGTAAGAAAAGGAGGGAAATGCCATGATGGAACTGATTCTGCTGGTGTTGTTCTGCTGGCTGTTCTGGAAAGCCTTGGGCCTTGCCTTCCGGGTGGCCTGGGGTGCAGCCAAGATTACAGCATCGCTGCTGTTTCTCTGTGCGGTACCGCTGCTGGTACTTTGCATGATTTTCGCAGGAGGCTTCCTGCTGCTGATCCCCATTGCTATGGTAGGCGCTGCAGTGGGGCTGCTGAAAGCGGCCTTATAAACCGAAAACCTGCTGTCACAGATTGTGGCAGCAGGTTCTTTTTATTTGCTCTGGGCATCGATTTTTTCTTTCAGTTCCGTCAGATACATCCACCGTTCGGTTTTGAATTCCAGCTGGGATTCCAGTTCGGCAAGCTGGTCAGCGAGTTCCTGCAGCTTGGCATAGTCACTGCCGGCGGCCAGCTGTGCTTTCTGGTTTTCCACAATCTGTTCTTCCAGTGCGGCAATATCATCGTCGATGGTGTCAAATTCCCGCTGCTCCTTGAAGGAGAATTTCAGTTTTTTCTCGCGGGGGCGTTCCTGCTGGGGTTTGCCCTTTTCGGTTCTGGCGGGGATCTCCTCCTGTTGCCGCTTTTTGCTCCAGTCGGTCCAGTTTCCGGTGAATACTTCCACATGGCCATCCCCGGTGACCTCCCAGATCGTGTCAGCCAGCTTGTCCAGGAAGAACCGGTCATGGGAAACTGTCAGAATGGGGCCGGGGAAGGTTTGCAGGTAATCCTCCAGAATGGAAAGGGTCATCACATCCAGATCGTTGGTAGGCTCGTCCAGCAGCAGTACATTGGGAGCTGCCATCAGAACAGACAGCAGATACAGCCGCCGCCGTTCACCACCGGAGAGCTTTCCGATGGGAACGCTCTGCAGCTCCGAGGGGAACAGAAAACGCTCCATCATCTGTTTGGCGGTAAAGGTGCCCTCTGCAGTGCGCAGTTCGCTGGCGATCTCGTGGATAAAATCATAGACCCGCTGGGTCAGGTCCAGTTCCCGGCCCTCCTGGGAGAAATGGCCGATCTTCACTGTGGTGCCTATTTCGGCGTGTCCGCTGTCGGGTGTCAGCTCTCCGGCAGCCAAATGCAGCAGAGTGGATTTGCCGGCACCGTTGCAGCCTACGATACCAATGCGGTCAGACCGCAGTAGATTGCAGGAAAAATTGTCAATAATAGTGCGTCCGTCGTAGGCTTTGCTGACGCCATGGAGCGCAATGATCTTCCGGCCCAGTCGGCTGGAAGCGGCACTCATCTGCAATGTTTCGTCGGTTTCCGGGGCATCCTGGTTCAGCAGGGCTTCGTAGCGCTCGATGCGGTCTTTGGATTTGGTGGTTCTGGCTTTGCAGCCCCGCATGATCCATTCCCGTTCCACCCGAAGGATAGACTGGCGTTTCCGTTCGCTGGCTTCTGCCATCTCTGCACGGAGTTCCTTCAGCTCCAGATATTTGGAATAGTTGGCTTCATAATGGTACAGCTTGGCCCGGTGCAGCTCTGTGATATGGTTGCAGACATGTTCCAGAAAATACCGGTCATGGGTCACCATCACAAGACCGCCCCGAAAGCTGCGGAGCCAATCTTCCAGCCAGGCAACCATCTGGCTGTCTAAGTGGTTGGTGGGCTCATCCAGCACCAGAATATCTGCCGGATGCACCAGGGCAGCCACCAGTGCCACCCGCTTGCGCTGTCCGCCGGAGAGGGTGCCGATCTTCTGGCTGAAATCCGTCAGCCCCAGTTTGGTGAGCATGGATTTGGCTTCGTATTCGTTCAGTTCCCGGAACTCGGCGGGGAAATGAAGGAATATCTGCTCCAGGACAGTGGCGTTGTCATCCATTTCGGGATTCTGGGACAGGTAGCTGACCTGGACATTGGGGTTTCGGGTGATGCGGCCCTCATCCGGTTCCAGACAGCCTGCCAGGACTTTCAGAAAAGTGGACTTTCCGGTGCCGTTGATGCCGATGATTCCCACTTTGTCGCCGTCATTGAGATAAAAATTCACATCCGTCAGCAACTGTTTCATGCCGAAATTGATGGAAAGGTGTTCTGCCGATAGTAACATATCTGCCTCCGAAAAGGGTATTTGCCTCATTTTAGCACAGAAAAAAGGCTATTACAAGAAAAGAGAAAAAACTTTCCCGATTGGTGAGAAAGTCACAGAAGATCAGCAGACAGCCTGTTATAATAAGGCCATCCTAAAGGAAATCAAAAACACAAATCAAATTTAAAATATATATGGAGGTAACACTTATGAAATATGTATGCGACGTTTGCGGCTGGGAATACGATGAAGAATTGGGCTGCCCCGAAAAGGGCATCGCCCCCGGAACCCCCTGGGCAGAAGTACACGATGACTTCGAGTGCCCCTTGTGCTTCGTTGGCAAGGACCAGTTCTCTGAAAGCTAACGGATCCTGCAGAAATCCGTCCTTCCAAAAAACCGTCTGTACCGGGGCTTTCCGGTGCAGACGGCATCCAAAAGGTTATCGGTTAGCAAATGCTAACTCATAATACAAGAAAAACAAACCATACTAAATTTGATTAAATGAAAAGGAGAAATCATTATGTCTATGATCAACAAGGAAATCAGCGCTTTTACTGCACAGGCTTACCAGGACAACAAGTTCAAGACCGTCACCAAGGAAGATATCCTGGGTAAGTGGAGCGTATTCTTCTTCTATCCCGCAGACTTCACCTTTGTCTGCCCCACGGAGCTGGAGGATCTGGCAAACATCTACGATAAGTTTGTCGCTGCCGGCTGCGAGATCTACTCCGTATCCACCGACACCCACTTTGTTCACAAGGCATGGCATGATGCTTCCGACCGCATCAAGAAGATCCGCTATCCCATGCTGGCTGACCCCACCCACGCCATCTCCCGTGACTTCGAAGTGCTGATCGAAGCCGACGGTCTGGCAGAACGGGGCACCTTCGTTATCAACCCTGAGGGCAAGATCGTATCCTACGAAGTCAGTGCCGGCAATGTTGGCCGCAACGCCGATGAGCTGTTCCGGAAGCTGCAGGCTCTGCAGTTTGTCCATGAGCACGGCGATGAGGTCTGCCCTGCTAAGTGGCAGCCCGGCGCCGAGACGCTGAAGCCCAGCCTGGATCTGGTGGGTATGCTGTAACTAATAAGTACGCATTTCATTGAAATTTCTTCTCTTTCTCCCCCATCGCGGCGCCGGGCAACCGGCGCCGCACACTCCCAAAGACTGAAAACAGAGACGAAAGTCTTCGGTTTTGTTTTGAGTGTTTGAAAATGTGAAAGGAGAACCTGCTATGCAGAATTTATATGATGTGATTGTAATTGGCGGCGGCCCTGCGGGGTTGACGGCTGCTTTGTATCTGGCAAGAGCCAAGTACCGCACCCTTGTGGTGGAAAAAGAGAAATTCGGAGGCCAGATCACCATTACCCATGAAGTGGTAAATTATCCCGGCGTAAAGCACACCAGTGGTGAGGCGCTGACGGAAACCATGCGGGCCCAGGCGGAGGCCTTCGGCGCGGAATTCCTGCTGACGGAAGTGGAAAGCCTGGATATGTCCGGGGATATCAAGACCGTCAAGACTGCCCGGGGCGAGTTAAAAGCCTTCGGTGTGCTGCTGGCCACCGGTGCCCATCCCAGAATGATCGGCTTCCGGGGAGAAGAGGATTTCCGGGGCCGGGGCGTTGCCTACTGTGCCACCTGCGACGGCGAATTCTTCACCGGCAAAGAGGTCTTTGTGGTGGGCGGCGGCTTTGCCGCAGCGGAAGAAGCTGTGTTCCTCACCAAGTATGCCCGGCATGTGACCATCCTGGTCCGGGGCGAGGACTTTACCTGTGCCGAAAGTGTTGCCGATGGTGCAAAGAGTCATCCCAACATTACTGTCCTGTACAATACCGAGGTGGAAGAAGTGTCGGGAGACAGCGCTCTGCGGGCGATCCGTTACCGGAACAATGTGACCGGCGAGGTTGCCGAGTATCGTGACCCCAAGGGTGACAACATCGGTGTCTTCGTCTTTGCCGGATATGCACCTGCTACCAGACTGATCGAAGGCATTGCGGATCGGGATGACCAGGGCTATGTGATCACCGACCGGAATCAGAAAACCAATGTAGATGGCCTCTATGCGGCCGGTGATGTCTGCGTCAAGCAGCTGCGCCAGGTGGTCACTGCTGTGGGTGACGGCGCGACTGCAGCCACAGAACTGGAAAAATATGCTGCGGCCATGCATCGCAAGACCGGCTTGCGTCCGGAAAAGCCTAAGGCAGCACCCAAGCAGGAAGCACCCGTGGCAGCAAGTGCCGGAGGCAGCAGCCTCTTTGATTCCGATATGCTGGCCCAGCTGAATGCAGTGTTTGCCCGGATGGGCAGCAGCCTGGTTTTGAAGCTGCACCTGGATAACCGTCCGGTGTCCGAAGAACTGAAAACCTATATGGAAGAGCTGGCAAAACTCACCGACAAACTGACAGTGGAGGTCGCGGAGGGCGGCGGAGATGCTCCCTGTGTCCGGGTCTGCCGTGCTGACGGCAGCGAAACCGGACTTGCATTCCACGGTGTTCCCGGCGGACATGAGTTTACCTCCTTTGTCCTGGGCCTTTACAATGCAGCAGGCCCCGGCCAGCCTCTGGACGGGGATGTGAAGCAGCAGATTGCATCCCTTCCCGGCAGGAACATGAAGGTGCTGGTTTCCTTAAGCTGCACCATGTGCCCGGAACTGGTCACTGCGGCCCAGCGGATCGCGGCGGAAAATGCACTTATCAGCGCAGAGGTCTACGATATCAACCATTTCCCCGCCATCCGGGAGAAGTACAATGTGATGAGCGTTCCCTGCCTGGTGGTGGATGACGGAAAGACGGTCACCTTCGGCAAGAAGAATATCCGCCAGCTGCTGGAAATTCTGAAATAATGTGATTTCATCACGGAAAAATCCGGAAAATTCCTGTATATTGAAAGTACAAAAAATAACAAAGGAGGTCACGCTATGAGACTGAACAATAAAGTTGCAATCGTTACCGGCGGCAGCCGCGGCATCGGCTATGCTACCGTGGAAGCATTCCTGCGGGAAGGTGCAAAGGTGATCCTCACCGCTTCCTCGCCTGCCAGTGCAGAAAAGGCAGTTGCCAGCCTGAAGGAAAAATATCCCGAAGCAGTTGTGGAAGGTATCAGCCCCAACCTCACCAGCCTGGAGTCCGTAAAGGCTGCTTTTGACGAGGTGCTGAAGAAGTATGGCCGTATCGACATTCTGGTGAACAATGCCGGTGTTTCCGAGCGCACCCTGCTGAATGACTACACCGAAGAACTGTTTGACAAGGTCATGGATCTGAATGTGAAGGGTGTTTTTAACGCCAGCCGGGCGGTGGTGGAAGCCATGACTGCTCAGGGCAGCGGCGTGATCCTTACCACCTCCTCCATGGTCAGTAAGTACGGCCAGCCTGCCGGCTTTACCTATCCTGCGTCCAAGTTCGCCGTCAATGGCATGACCCTTTCCTGGGCACGGGAATTGGGCCCCAAGGGCATCCGGGTCAACGCAGTTGCCCCCGGCATCACCGAGACCGACATGATGAAGGCAGTTCCCAAGTCTGTTATCGATCCCATGATCGCACAGATTCCCCTGCGCCGTCTGGGTCAGCCCGAGGATATTGCCAATGCCTTTGTGTTCCTGGCATCCGACGAGGCCTCCTACATCACCGGCGTTGTGCTGAGTGTGGACGGCATGGCAAGAAGCTAAAAAACATAAAAAGGCCGCCGGTTATCCGGCGGCCTTTTGCTGAACAGAGAAAGGAATTGGTCGGAAAAACTATCGCCTTATAATTTATAAACATAAAAAACACGCCATAAAAAGAGATAGAGCTTGCGACTTTACAAAAATATTGCAAAAATATATTTTATTGTTATAATAATCCATGTACTTCTGCATGGAGGAAAACGGCATGCTGTTTAATTCTTTTGTGTTTATTTTTTTGTTTCTTCCGGTGACGTTGCTGGTATACTATGGCTTAAATAAACTGGGATTCGGTAAGTCAGCAAAAGTGTCGCTGATTCTGGCATCTCTTATTTTTTACGGATATAATGAACCCAAATATGTAATTGTTATTTTATCAAGCATTGTTCTCAATTACAGCTGTTACCGTGTGATTTCTGCAAAACCTGACTGGAACCGCACAGTCGTCAGTCTGACGGTTATAGCAAACCTGGCCTTGCTGGGATACTTTAAATATTTTGATTTTCTTCTGCTGAACCTTAACCAGTTGGCAGGAACTTCCTTTGACTATCTTCATATCGCGTTGCCTCTGGGTATCAGCTTCTTTACATTCCAGCAGATCTCCTTTGTTGTGGATGCAGGAAGAGGAGATCGCCGTTGTGATAACGTTGTGGATTATGTTCTTTTTGTCACATTTTTCCCCCAGCTTGTGGCAGGCCCCATAGTATCGCATGATGAAATCCTGCCCCAGCTGGCGTCCCAGGAGAACAAATCCATCAGGATGGAAAATATCGTCAGAGGCATACGGGCGTTCTCAATCGGTTTGTTTAAAAAGGTGGTCATTGCCGATACCTTTGGCAAAATTGTTGCCTATGGTTATCAGGATGTGGCAGCACTTAATACCATTGAAGCATTTATGACGATGCTTTCCTATACCATCCAGATCTATTTTGACTTTTCGGGATACTGCGACATGGCCTATGGTATCGGCTGGATGTTCAATGTAGAGCTGCCGCTGAATTTTAATTCTCCCTATAAGGCAGTTACCATCACAGAGTTCTGGAAACGGTGGCACATGACCCTTACGCGCTTTTTGACAAAGTATGTTTATATCCCCTTGGGCGGCAACAGACGTGGAACTGTTCGCACTTATTGGAATATATTTTTAGTATTTTTGATCAGTGGCCTATGGCATGGTGCAGGCTATACGTTTTTGCTCTGGGGTCTTCTGCATGGCATTGCCAATGTATTGACGCGGATTTTCAGCAATGCTATTCACCGCATTCCAAAATGGATCTGCTGGAATGTAAATTTTATCTTTATAAATCTGTCGTGGGCCGTATTCCGTGCAGAAAGTATCAGCCAGGCCTTTACGCTGATTGGAAGATTGTTTTCGGATGGTTTTGTGTTGGGTGATGACCTGCAGTTTCAGCTTCGTCAGATGATGATCGTGGATATTCCCTGTATATCTCTTCCTTTCCGCACTGTTGTTGTGGGATATACGGCACTGGTTATGGCGGTGGCGCTGTTTGCACCCAACACCAGCGAACTTGTCCGTAAAGAAAAAAATGGGGTGCTGAGCCTGCTTGGTACAGTGCTCCTGTTTGCCGTGAGTGTACTGTCCATGTCTGGTGTATCCACATTCCTTTACTTTAATTTCTGAGGAGATGCGTATGACATTGAAAAAATGGATAATGGCATTTCTGATCCTGTCAATGGTGCTATTGGTTGGATTTGCAGCCTTCCAGTATGCGGCGGATCCACTTCTGCAATTCCGTCCGGAGTCAGGATTCCTTACAGCATATAAATATCTGGATATTTACTCCAATCCTGGCATTGCGCGGCAATATGAATATGATGCTGTAATGGTAGGCACATCCATGATAGAAAATACTGTGGTACCGGAATGCAATGAGCTATTCGACTGCAATATGGTACGCCTTAGCTATTCTGGCGGTTCAGCATACAATATGAAGCGGATATTGGACATTTGCTTTGACAGGGAGCAGACGCCTAAAACGGTGTTCTGGTCACTGGATGAGCATCAGATTATCAGTGGATGGGATCAGCCCAGATACCCTCTTCCGGAGTATTTATACGATCAGACACTGGAAGGAAATCTCTCTTATTTGCTGAATCTGGATATTTTCTATAATTTTACATATCCGGATATTCTGATGACCAGAAATGGCGTTCATCAGAAGGCAGCCCCGGAAGGGGAGTCATGGTCAGGAGATTTTTCAAAGGCGGCAATGATGCACAGCTATGACCGACCTGCGCAGGCAGATGAGCTTGTTGGCCTTACCCATTTTCAGGAGACAGTTCAGGAAAATCTGGATAACAACATTCTGCCGCTGATCCGGGAAAATCCCGAAACGGAATTCAAATTTATCTTTGTGCCATACAGCATTCTTTACTGGGATAAGGAAATGCGGCAGGGAACCTTTGATGCATTGATGTACAGCGTAGAGCACACCGTAAAAACGCTGTTGCAATATGACAATGTGCATGTATATTTCTACCATGACTGGTGGGATGTGGTTTTGAATCTGGATAACTATAAGGATTATTCCCACTATGGGAAGTGGATCAATTCTGCCATTATGCAGCGGGTTGCCCAGGGCGAAGGGGAACTGACTGATGAAAACTATGTGCAGAAATTCAAAGAGATGTCAGAATTCATCCACAGCTATGATTTTGAAAACTTGTTTGCAGATGAAAAATAAAAGGCCGCCGGTTATCCGGCGGCCGATTGTTATTTGTAGTAAATGGGTTCCAGCAGTTTATCGAGATTTTCTGCGGTAATGGTGTTCACAAGGGTGCCGCTGGCATAGTAGGTGGCAATGACGGATTCGCAGAGGCGGCGGCAGAGGCGCTCCAGGTCCCGGACGCCTTCCTCCGGGCACCGGGCAATCATGATCTCCACGGCATCCTCCTCCAGCCGGAGGGCTTCCGGATGGCACAGGGTTTCCTCCAATGGATCCACCAGATAATCCAGGCAGTCCAGACGGTACTCCACAATGAGCCGGGGCCACAGGTGCTTCTCCACGATCTTCTTTTTATCGTAGGGCTTATAGGCGGGAAGCTCCACAATGTCCATCCGGTCTTTCAGAATGGGAGACAGGGGATCCAGCCGGTTGGCTGTGGCGATAAAGATCACATTGGAAAGATCCATGGGGAAGCCCAGATAGTTGTCCACAAATTTGGAGCGGTCACTGTCCAGAACGTCCAGCAGAACGCTTTCCGGATCACCGTGCTCCGAGGAGTCACCCATTTTGTCGATCTCATCCAGCAGGATCACGGGGCAGAAGCTTTTGGCCCGGATCAGGGCATCCACGATCCGGCCGGGACGGGCATCCTTGAAAATGGTCTGGGTGCCCCGGAGGAACAGGGAATCGGAAATACCGGCCAGGGAGATCTTGATAAAGGGCCGGCCCATGGCCTTGGCAATGGAGGCACCGATGGAGGTCTTGCCCACGCCGGGCGGGCCCACCAGCAGAAGCACAGCACCATAATTGACTCCCAGATGCTTCTGACAGGCCATGTAGCGCAGGATCTTTTCCTTGATGTCAAACATGGCATAGTGGCTTTTGTCCAGCATCTTTTTGGCGTAGGGCAGATTTACATCGGGAATGGTGCGGTCGCACATCCAGGGAAGTTTGGTCAGCGCATTCAGGTAGGCTTCCTTGACTTCGGTAGGGTCGGTCTCCAGGAAGTAATCCTGGATATCCTCCGGCATCCGCTCGAACATTTCCGGCGGAATGCGCCGCTTAAAACGGAATTTCAGCTGGTCATGCTTTGTCAGTTCCTTTTTTTCGTCCATGGTCATACCTTCCCGGTTACAATGTCAAAAGAGCAAAAAAGAGCGGTTCAACCAACCACCCCAACAAAAATATCATATCACACCTGCTGCTTACAGTCAATGTAAAATGTGCGGAAAATTCCGTTTTCTCCCATTTGCATAGGAATCCCATAACTTTCTTATGGAATATTCCATCTTAAAAAGCAGCAGAAACTGCATTATTATAAAAGTACAAAAAGGAGTGATTCCAATGATCTAGCAAACTCCAAAATATAAGAAAGAGAGGTTAACCACATATGGAACCCACCTTCAATGGGAAATAACCCTTGATCCTTCGAATGACAAAACGAAGATCAAGGGTTATTTCCTGTTTATCACAGTTTGCGCCGGGAGGCGCATTTTTTGTTTTTACAGCTGTGCAAGGAAACTGCGCAGAAGGGCTTCGTCCGCTTTGTGGTAAAGCCTGCCGTCCCAGCGCAGATTCGGCCCCTTGGCGCACATGCGCATGCAGGGGACATACCGGATGGTAACCCCTTTGCCCCGGAACAGGGACTCGGCCAGATCAGCCAGTGCGGTATGGCGGCCGCAGTTGGGGCCGCTGCAGAGCTCAAGGCAATGGGTGTCGGCAAGCCGGAGGCTGGGGATCCGCCGGACAATAGCCAGCAGCAGGCTTTCCTTTGTGCCAAGACCCTGGGCAATGGGGGCAAGGACATACCGGGGGATGCTGCCACCGTTTTCCTGCTGCACCTCCCGCAGCAGGGAGATCACAGCGTTTTGGTCAGAGGGAGCCCCTTGCTTTTTGTAATAGAGGACAGCTTCGTCCAGATTCCAGTTCATTTTCTTGTGACCTCCTGTAATGCTTTGACATAAGCGGCGGGAACCCGCAGACTGCCTTTTCCTGTGCCGAGGGCAATATCTGGTTTGGTTTCGCCATGAAAATCACTGCCGCCGCTGTTCAGCAGATTCCATTCTGCGGCAATCTGTTCTGCCCGCGTTTGGGTTTGAGCGGAATAGGAAGAATACATTGTTTCCATGGCTGCAAGGCCATGTTTTTTTGCTTCCGGCAGAAACGCCCGAAGCTCCGGTTCTGCCAGATTCAGAAAAGGATGGGCAAGCACCGGAACAGCATGGATGGAGGCCAGAAATGCGATGGCATCCAAGGCGGAGATCCGCTCCGGCGGAACATAATACCCATTTTTGGCGGAAAGCAAAGTTTGGAAAGCCTCCTGAATGGATGACACATATCCCTTTTTCACCAGGGCGGCGGCAATGACGGCCCGGTTAACAGTGCCTTCCGGATGGCTGCGGCGGATCCCGTCATAATCAAGCGCATAGCCTGCCTGCTGTAAAGTAAGGATCAGCTTCCGGTTGCTCTCTTCTTTGCGGAGATTGATGAGCGAAAGAAAGTCTGCAACAGCATCAAAACAGCAAGGATCCAGAAACAGTCCCACAATGTGCAGCTCCTTGCCCAGATATCCGGTGGAAACTTCCACACCGGGAATGGCCAGAATATCCCTGCCCTCTGCGGCAGCCAGAAATTCCGGCAGTCCGGCAACAGTATTGTGATCCGTCAGCGCCACGGCGGAAAGCCCTGCCTGTTCGGCCATGCTGATGATCTCCGCCGGGGTACAGGTTCCGTCAGAAAAACAGGAGTGGGTATGCAGGTCGCAGTATGTTTGCATAGGCATCAGTCGGAGATCAGAACGATGTTGGAGCTGTGCACCAGATAGGTTTTGCCGTCGATACGCACCTGGATCTGGTCGCCGTCTTCGAAGTCTGTCCAGCTGCTGACCTTTCCCTCAATGACTTCGCCATTGGGTAGGGAAAGAATGGCCCGTTCGTAGGAATAGGTCAGATCCACCATCTGCTTGTTGCAGCCGGAGAGGGTCAGAAGTGCTGTGAATACAAGGATCCAGACAGTCAGTTTTCGCATAGAAGTCAACTCCCTTTTTCTTTTCAGTATATCACGAAGATGCGGATTTGAACAGCTTTTTGTGGGCTATTGCAAGGGACAAGTATTTGCGGTATACTGAAGGCAAAGGGGGAGATCATATGATCCAGGATATTCAGCCCCGGCGGTATGACAATGCATATACGCCCAGAGAAAAAAGAGACACGGATATTGTTTTTGTCTTTCGCGGCCGGGAGATTTTGGCCCGAACGGAAGAAGACGGAGCCCTGGCATTTCCCAAAGGTGCAGAAGTGAGGCAGAAGAAGCTGCAGTACCTGTTTTCCATTGATGACCAGGCCTTTTTTCTGGGAACGGAGGCAGTGGAGGACTATGAATTTGTGCCTATGCGGGCCCTGCGGTGCTGCGAGCCCAAGGATCTGTGCTTTGCGGGCATGACGGCCTGGCACCTTTACAACTGGTATGATACCCACAGGTTCTGCGGAAAATGCGGGAAACCCATGGCCCACCATGAGACGCTTCGGGCATTGCAGTGCAGCTGCGGCAATCTGGTGTTCCCGGTGATCGCCCCGGCGGTGATCGTTGGGGTCATCAACGGCGATAAGATCCTCGTCACCCGGTATGCCGGGCGGGAGTTCAAGGGATTGGCACTGGTGGCGGGTTTCTGCGAAATCGGAGAGACAGCAGAGGATACCGTGCGACGGGAAGTGATGGAGGAAGCCGGTGTCCGTGTGAAAAACATCCGTTATTTTGCCAGCCAGCCCTGGGGATTTGCCTCCGATCTGCTTCTGGGTTATTACGCAGAACTGGATGGCAGCGAAGAGATCCATATTGACGAAGCGGAACTTCAGTCTGCTGCCTGGGTCAGCCGGGACAAACTGGAGCCTGTGGTGGAAAACAGGCTGAGCCTCACGGGCACCATGATCGAGACGTTCCGCTTGGGAAAGGAAAATCACCGGATACCGTAAAATTTGTGCAACGCTTTTTCCGTTTCTTCGACTGGATGGATGAAAGGATGGTTTTGTAGCAGGAGGTGAACCGGATGGATGACAAAAGAATCATCGGACTGTATTTTGAACGCAGAGAACAGGCAGTGGAGGAAACGGCGAAAAAATATGGCCGGTATTGCTATGCCATCGCTTACAATATTCTTTCAGACCCGGAGGATGCGGAGGAAAGCGTAAACGATACCTATCTGGATGCCTGGAATGCCATCCCGCCCCACAGACCCAATTCCCTGGCGCTGTTTCTGGGAAAGATCACACGCCGCATCTCCATAGACCGTTGGCGGATCCGGAATGCCGGAAAGCGGGGCGGCGGCGAAACAGCACTGGTGCTGGAAGAACTCTACCAGTGTGTTGCAAGTGATGCAAATCCGGAACGGGAATTCGAAAGAAAGCAGTTGGCTCAGGTAATCAACCAATTTGTCAAGAGCCTTCCCGGCAATGAGCAAAAGGTATTTCTCTGCCGCTACTGGTATATGGACTCTATAAAATCCATCAGCCAACGGTTCGGATATTCGGAAAGCAAGGTCAAATCCATGCTTTTCAGAACCCGTGAAAAACTGCGGGAGGTTCTGAGAAAGGAGGGATACTGAATGAGGCCCGATGATATTCTTGCTGCAATCGGTGAAGTAGATGAAATCTATGTAAAAAAAGCGCACCGGAAAAGCCTGCTGAAAGCAGTCCTGGTGTTTGCGGTGATTGCGGCCGTATTGTGTGCAGCAGCGGTTTCCCAGCTGGCAGAAGAGCCTGTTCTCCTGCGCTTCTGTACAGATTTTTCTGTAAACACGGGTTTCATCGAACCGGAGGCTTTGCGCCAGAACCAGTGGACATCCCTTGTGCAGACCACCTATGCCGGGGGAGTGCCAGTCAGCACCACAGAATTCAGACGCACCCTCTTTGATCACTATGCTGTCACCCATGTGGGAAATGGAGAAACCACCCGCATTGTGGGCACTTCCACCAGCCCCAGCACCTCGGAGGATTACCTGGAAAGCCGGCACTATGCAAACCTGTATATCCGCGCCAGTTATGCTGCAGATCTGCTTGACCGGATCGAAAGGGTTGCCATTTACTCGGGAATTGCCTATGGAGATCCCAACCAGGAACTGAACCACGTCAAACTGGAGTATCTTGAACGGGGAGATCAGGTCCACAGGCAGACCAGACTGCAAAACGGCCATACTGCCGGGGAAACAGTGATTGCTTCCAGAGGATACAGCTATCAAAATGGCCGGATATCCGGATGGAAAGAATGGGATGCAGAAGGTGCCCTGCTGGCCTATGCAGATTATACCTATGATGGAAACCTTCAGACGGTTTCTGCCTGCCTTGCCGACGGCACACCCGCAGGGACCCGGGTATCCCAATATGCTTTTGGAAGGCTGAAATGGCGGGAGACATACAATACATCCGGTGAGCTGGTCAGCAGGGAAGTTTACCGCTACCGGGTGTGGGAACTGTTCGGCAGTCTGGAGGGCGGCATTTCTCTTGTTATCATTTTGTCCCTGGCGGCAACCTTTGGTATTGGCATATGGGACGACCGGATCCGGCTTGGAACAAGATTGATGCTGCGGTCTGCTGATGGACAGCAGGAGGAAACCGCAGAGCTGATCCGGGAAGTGAAAGAATTGAAAAACCGGATCGCTGAACTCTCCGGGAAACTGTCTCTTGCATATCTTGAAAGCGATACAGAAGAAATCAGACAGCTGACAGAACAACTGAAAGAACTCAATAGCCATCTGGAGAAGTTTTCTGACGACAGTCCCGAAGAGGGACAAAGGAGGTAGCCTATGAAACGCTTGGTCTGGATCGTGGCAGCGGCTGTTGCCATCATCATAGCCGGGGTGGTACTTTGCGTACCTTTGATTGAAAATTACGAACCGGAAGTGCAGTATTATTCCAGCGGCTATGCAAACACAAAAGGGATCCTTCGGGGCCTGTGCACCGGAGAGATTTCAGAATGCTACAGTGTGATCTATAACGATCCGAAGGATCATGGAAACATTCATCCGCAGTACGTGTCTCCGGAACTTCCGGAGAAGCTGGAAAGCTACTGCCAGATCATAGACGGACGGCATTACAAACACACGGCGGCCATGGACTATACGCTGGAGGGAGAATACCCTGACCCGCCCTATACGGAAACCAGCTATATGGAGATCATCCTGGAGGATGATACGGTGCTGTATGCCACTGTAGTCTTTCAGCAGAATATAGATGGCTGCGGTGTTACGGATTTCGATCTGTATGAAGAATGCCCCTGGCAGGAATAAAGAAAAAACTTTTTGACGGTTACAAACAGAAGGGAAACCAAACGATGGACAGTGTCAACAAAACGTTGTATATTCCCCTTTATGGAAAGGCCTTTGTCAGCAGAAAAGGGCTGTTTCTCCAGGATGAAAGTGCGGAAAGGATCTGGCAGGCCCAGGGATTTCCACTGAAGGGTAAAGCAGCATCCAAATGGCTGGCCTACAACATGGGCATGCGGGCTGCGGTGTTTGACCGGTGGACGGCAGAAAAACTGGAAGAAAACCCCGGTGCAGTGGTGCTGCACATCGGCTGCGGACTGGATAGCAGGGTAGAGCGGGTGGCGCATAAGGGACACCTGTGGTTTGATGTGGATTTCCCCGAGGTCATTGCCGAGCGGAAAAACCATTTTTCCGAAAACGGAGAGGATCATATGCTGGGCGCGGATGTGCGGCAGCCGGAATGGCTGGAGGCGGTGCCGGACGGACAACCTGCCATTGTGGTGATGGAAGGCATCAGCATGTATTTGCAGCTTGCAGAGCTGCGGGAGCTGATGGGACGGCTGAACCGCCGGTTTGGACCGGTGCAGCTTCTGATGGATACCTATACGGTATTTGCTGCCAAGGCTTCCCGGTACAAAAATCCCATCAACGATGTGGGTGTTACCCAGGTGTATGGTATTGACAGCCCGGAGGAGCTGACGGGGGATACCGGATTCCGGTTCGTCCGGGAACGGGAACTGACACCGGAAGATCTGATCGCCCGGCTGCCCCGGCGGGAACAGCGGTTCTTCAGAACCATGTTTGCCGGAAAGCTGGCAAAAAAGATCTATCGGCTCTATGAATATAAAGCATAAAAACCGGGAGCCAGGCTCCCGGTTTTGCTATTTATGTGATGCGCATTTCCTTTGCGGAAAAATAATGGATGCCGGAGATCAGTTGAGCCAGCATGGTCAGCAGCAAAAGCAGCCATACAGGGATTAGCGCGGCAACGGAGGTGGCAAGAATGGTGCCGGTAAAATGCAGGATCATGCGCCAGGCATTGTAGGGACCTGCGACCTCAACAGGCACTGCCATACGCAGCAGAGAAGGCGCAGCGTAGTCCACCAGTGTTCGGCCAAAGAATACCAGACTGAACAGAATCAGAAACAGCGCGGGATTCGGGATCAGCATCAGCGGCAGCAGAAGAAAGGTGACGCTGCCTGCCAGCATAACGGTGCGGGGAGAGAGATAGCGGACGCTGAGGGCGAACAATCCGCAGCCCAGCAGCATGGCTGCAGACTGGACGGAAACAAGAGCGGTGGAAATGCTCTGACCATAGCCCAGATCCAGGGCAATGCCGGCCATGATGGTGGTGGTACCGTAGCCAAAACCCCGGAGCAAATTGGCGGGAATCATACGGTAAAACACCGGCCGCCGGAAGATGGACAGCAGATTCACCTTTCCGGTTTGGGAGGCGTGGGCCAGACTGGGCTGGGCGATGGGCTTCTGCAGAACATGGAGCAAAGCGCTGAGGCCCATCATAAAGAAGGAGATGACGCAGGCCCAGAGCATAAGCTGGGAATAGTCCATACGGGATGCCAGCCGGGTGATGAGGAGGCCTGCTCCCAGGGAAATGAGGGAAGATACGATACCGCTGATGGCCAGCACAGTGCCGTAGTCCTTTGGGCCATAGATAAAGTAGGGAAGCTTATATTCACAGACGGTATACAGTGCAATGCACACCGACTGCAGCAGGCAGATCCCGGTCAGAATGGCGAAGGATGTAAAGGAAGTGGATTTCCAAAGGCACAGGGGGATGTACAGCAGGTACAATATGGCGTGAGGAACCTCACAGATGGCGGAACGTTTGATGACGCTTCCACGGTCGGCCCACTGGGCGCAGAGGAAAGAGGTCAGAATGTTGGCAAGCTGGACGATGGTGGTATTGATGTAGATGAACTGGCTGGAGAAACCAAGGCTTGCAAGAAAGGTCTGCATGATGGGCCCGGTGCAGGCCAGCAGCGCAGCAGTGCGCAGGGCCAGGGCGAAAATGGAACGGAGTTTGTTGTTTTGCAGATGACGATCCATGATGTTCTCCTGCCAATTCCCAAAATTTGCGCAGCTGGATTCTGCGCAAATCTGTTATACTGTAAAAACAAGTATCCGTCAATCGGAAAATGGGTTTTTCAAGGCTCGGGAAGACGGGAGATCAGACTGACTCCCTTTTCCTTCAGCCAGGCTTTTGCCTGGGGATACTCCGGCAGGAGCCGGGCCACTTCTGACCAGAAGGCGGGGGAATGGTTCATCTGCTTTCTGTGGCAGAGTTCATGTACAATGACATAATCCAGCACTTCTTCCGGTACCAGGGCCAGCAGACAGTTGAAGCTGAGACTGCCTTTGCTGCTGCAGCTGCCCCAACGGGTATGCTGGCGGCGGACGGTGATCCGGCGATAGGTCACACCGGCTTTGGCAGCCCAAAAATCCACCCGCTCCGGCAGGGTATCTTTGGCCCACTGCACCATCTCCTGCAGCTGGGATTCTGAAAAGGGTGGCAGTACAGGCTCCTGAGCGATCCGGTTCAGATGGGCAGTGATCCAGCCGGCTTTGCTTTCCACAAACTGCCGGATCTCCCGCTGGGACATCCGGGCAGGGCATCGGACGGTTATGTTCCCCGCCGGGGAGATCTGAATGGCAATGGTTTTCCGGCGGCTGCGGACAACAGCATATTCTATCATTCCAGCCAGAGGAAATGCATGAAGCCGGGCACCAGCTTCTCCCAGTCAGCTTCACAGTGGCCGCCGCCCACCTGGCAGTGCAGCTTGACCGTGCATTTCTGCTTCCGCAGGAAATCGGAAACGGCTTTGTGGTTGTGATAAGTCTGACTGCTGCGGTCGCTGCGGTCGTGGTGGTCTTTCCGGGCTTCCCGGGTACCCCAGGACAGATAGATCCGGGTATCCGGACTGAGCGGACAGCTGCTGCGCAGGTCGTCAAACAGGGGCCCCATGCAGAAACCCATGGCGGTGGAAACGCAGGCAGCTTTGGAAAACCACTGGTTATAGTGGACGGCAGCATACAGTGCCATGATGCCGCCCATGCTGGAGCCGCCGATGGCGGTGCATTCCCGGAAGGGAATGGTGCGGTATTCCCGGTCGATCATGGGCTTGATCTCGTGAATGATCCAGTCCATGGTCGCCCCGCCCTGGGGGTCAAACTGGCCGAACCAGCCCTCAGAAGGGTAGGGCATGTATTCGCTGAGTCGTTCGTAGCCCTCATGACCGCATTCGATGCCCACCAGGATCATAGGTTTGTCCCAGCTGAGCAGAAATTCCTGCATGCCCCAGGATTTACCGTAGGTGGCATCTTCGTCCCGGAACAGGTTGTGGCCGTCAAAAAAGTACATAACGGGATAGTGCTCCAGGCTATCATAATATCCCTCCGGCAGCCAGATATGCAGCATCCGGCCCACGCCTTTGGGAGAATAAATGAAGTCTCGTTTTACGATCATAGGGCGTCCTCCTCGTGTGATGAAAAAGGGGCGGTCAGATAGCCGCCCAACATATTCAGTATAGCAAATGGTATAGGCGAATGTCAATGGAAAATTGTATAAAACTCCTAACTTTATCGTTTTATACAAAAGAAACTTGTTTAGTTTATACAATATTCCGTCTTGCAAAAAGAAAAAACTTATGATAAAGTAAGTACAACAAAGAAATGAAAGAAAGCAAAGCAAAAAACAACAAAAATTCATTTCTTTGCAGACGCAAAAAAGAGAATCATTTTATAAAAATCGAATATTCATAAGGATGTCAAAAGACAAAGTCAGAAAAGATTTTGAAAGAGAAAATCAAAAAGAAAAGTCAAATGAAAATATCCAAAAGATATGAAAAATGACAGATCTAAAAGATGAGATCAGAAAAAATCCAATCAGACAAAGTCAAAAACATAACCAGTGAAAAAAGAAAAAATAAAATGAAAAATCAAAAATGCGTCGAAAAACGAAATCTTTCAAAAGCAGTAAACCGGCATATAAGCAGAGGTAGCTTATAAGAGGAAATAAAAGGCAAAGAAAAGAGCCGGAAAAAACAATTTGAAAGAAATCGTTAAGGTCTGGAGAAATATCTACAGATCAGAAAATGCTTCCACATCAGAAGCAAACATGGACAAACCTGAAAATCATAATATTTCAAAATAGAATTTCAAAAATGAAAATCAAAAAAGAAGAATTATGAAATAGGGAAATGTCCAAATTTAAGAAAGCGAGGTAACCAATGATGTTAGATAATAAGAATGAACAGAAATGACCCTTGACTGTAAAAAAGTTCGAAAAGAACAACAGTCAAGGGTCATTTCTTTTTTCTGTGTCAGGGCAGAAAAAACGGGTGGCCATTCGGCACCCCAACAAATACAGCATACCATATCCGGGAGCAAGTGTCAATATTCTTTTGCTGTAAAACGATGTTTTCGTAGGAATATACCATTTTCACGAAACTTTTTTGGGAAAGTTTCCGGATTGCAAATTAGAGATGGCTGTGTTATTTTATAGGTACAAAGATTCCTCCTCAAAAGAGGATCAAGGTGATACTTTCCAAATATCTTCCGTTTAAATAAATTTGTAACACAAACAAAATGAATTGCCGGAGGAGTTCAAATTTCGTCATAGGAAAGGATCACCGGATTCTACAGAAAGCGAGGTTAACCAATGATGTTAGATACCAAGAGTGCACAGAAATAACCCTTGACTTGAATGTTTGAAAGAACAACAGGTCAAGGGTTATTTCTTTTGATGTTTGCCGCCGGAGGGCGGCTTTTTTCTTTATATCAGGATGCCATGACAATGGTCGATCTCGTGCTGGATGATTTGGGCTGTCCAGCCGGTAAAGGTTTTCAGCCGGGTCTGCAGGGCAGTGTTCTGATACCGCACTTTGATCTTCCGGAACCGCTTTGTTTTCCGGGGGCCGCCCAGCAGAGAGAGACAGCCCTCTTCCGCCGTATATGCTTCGCTGCAGCTGACGATTTCCGGATTCAGCATCACCATGTAGGTGCCATCGCAGTCGAAGGCGATGATGTTTTTGAGCACGCCGATCATGTTGGCTGCCATGCCTACACATTCTTCTTTATGGGCAGCCAGGGTATCCAGAAGATCCTGGGCAACAGCCAGGTCTTCTTTGCCGGCGGGTGTGGACTTTCGGGCCAGCAGAATGGGATCGTGTACAATGGGTTGGATCATAGACAGTTCCTTTCAGTGAAGCAGCATGGTAATTCCTTGCAGGATCACCAGATGGACAGGATAGAAGATATAGAAAAAGTATTTCATATTCCCCTTGCCCCGTTTACCGGAGTAGGCCAGCAGCAGTGGCAGGGACAGCAGAGAATAGAACTGGATGCCGCGAAGATCCAGGGCCAGAAGCATAAGCCCCACGCCAAGAAGGATTACGTTGACAGGGTGGCGGTCATATCCGGTCTTATGGGGAATGGCAGCGAAAACCGGCAGCATACAGCCCCAAAAACCATAGTCGATGATGAACAACCGGTTCAGCACGAATACGGCAGCGATGGAGGCAGCAAAGACAAGGCTGGATGGGAGAGAACGCTGTTCCTTCCAGTTCTGCATGGCAAAGATTGTCAGAATCGAGAGGGAGAAGGTGATGAGGATGGAAAAATACAGGCTCCGGTCCACAAACCAATAGACCACCTGGCAGACAGCACCCAGGCCGAATACCATACCAAAGTACTTTCCCCTGTTCCGGGTATATTTGCAGCCCTCTGCAATCATGTAGGCAAAAATGGGCAGCGCCAGCCGGCCCAGGATCCGGAAGAGAATCTGGTTTGGGAACAACATGAGGCCCATATGATCCAGGGTCATGAAAATAGCTGCCAGAATTTTCAAGGCATTGCCGCTGAGAATGCGGCAGGAACGGTGGGACATGGAGATACCTCCCCTTTCTTTGGAGTATTATACCATACCTGCGGCATATTACAAGCACTTGCGCTTTTGAAAAACCGGGTGTATAATGGCGAAAACAGAAAAAAGGAGCTATGTTATGGTATTGGTAGAGGGACGTCCGGCAGACTGCAGCGGACGGCTGGAAAAGGAAATACGGTCGTATGACCTGCTGGATGGCCTGGGGGTGCAGTATCAGCGCATTGACCATGAGGCGGCTATGACTATGGAAGCCTGCGCGGAAATCGACCGGGTACTGGATGCGGTTATCTGCAAGAATCTGCTGCTGTGCAACCGCCAGTGTACGGCATTTTATCTGCTGATGATTCCGGGTGACAAGGTGTTCAAAACCTCGGAACTGTCCAAACAGATCGGTTCTTCCCGGCTCAGTTTTGCCAAGCCGGAATATATGGAACAGTTTCTGGATATCACACCCGGCTCTGTCAGCGTTCTGGGTCTGATGAATGACCATGAAAACCAGGTACAGCTGCTGATCGATGAAGATGTGCTGAAGGGGGAGTACTTTGGCTGCCACCCCTGTATCAACACCTCCTCCCTGCGGCTTCGGATCAGCGATCTTATGGAGAAGATCATTCCTGCCATGGGACATGAACCGAGACTGGTGAAACTGTAAAAAACATCCCGAAGCGTTGCTTCGGGATGTTTTTGCTATTATTCAAAATCCTTGAGATATTCGGCCACACTGCGGCTCATTTCCCGGGAGAATTCAGAATTGTACTTCCGGTTGCAGAAGGCATGGATCCAGTTTTCATAGGTATTGCCGACGGCCACATTTTTGGTCAGCATGGCTTCCAGCTCCTGTCCGTCCATTTCCCGGTAACCGTTTTCGTGGACGATGTGGTGCATGGCAGCACGGACAGGCTTGGGGCGGTCCATTTGCTGCTGGGTAGGGAAGCCGAAGACAAGCATACAGCAGGGGAAGACATATCCGGGCAGGTTTAGCAGTTTACGCTGTTCCTCGCAGTTTTCCATGATGTCGCCGATATAGCAGGAGCCGATGCCGAGACTTTCTGCGGCCACAACGGCATTCTGGGCAGCAATGGTGGCATCCGATACAGCCAGCAGCAGATCTCCCACACCGGGATCCCGGGGCTGGCAGTCTGCGGACCGGAAAGCATCATACCATTTTTTGCAGTCGGCGCAGAATACCAGCACCATTTTGGCGGAGGCGATGAAGGGCTGATTGTCGCAGGTTTTAACCAGCGCGTCTTTGATGGCCTGGTCGGTGATGTCCAGAATGGTGTACAGTTGCTGGTTGCCTGCAGTGGGAGCCTGACAGGCGGAGCGGAGGATCAGATCCTTTTCCTCAGCAGTGATTTCGCGGTCGGTAAAGACCCGGACGGATTTGCGGTCATGAAGAGACTGGATGGTGGCATTCATGAAAATTCCCTCCTGTGGGTGTGTTTGATTTTATTATAGGGGAAATCCGGGGAAAGCGCAATAAATAATTACAAAATGAAATCGTTTCCAAAGTTGGATTCTGCAAGGCAATAGTCTAATTGGATAAAATATACAAAAAAACTGCGCTTAACTTGTAGGAAGCGCAGAACTTTCTTTTGTGGATACGTTTTCAGTTGAAATTCATTGGAAAGTTTAGTATATTTATTACGTTGGAACGTTGGAAACGATTCCAAAATAATAATCTAGGGAATCATCCCAAAAAACATAGGAGGAAACAAAATGAAAAAGCTGTTTGCACTGCTGCTGGCTCTGGCTATGGTTCTGTCCCTGGCTGCCTGCGGCGCATCCGAAGCACCCGCTGCAACCGAAGCTCCCAAGGCTGACGCACCCGCTGCCGAAGCTCCCGCTGCTGAAGCTGCTACCGGTTCCGTTTACTACCTGAACTTCAAGCCCGAGGCTGACGCTGCATGGCAGGAACTGGCTGCTCAGTACACCGCTGAGACCGGCGTTCCCGTGAAGGTTGTTACCGCTGCCGGCGGTGAGTACTCTTCCACCCTGAACGCTGAAATGGCTAAGGACTCCGCTCCCACCCTGTTCCAGTGCGGCAACATGGCCGGCCTGAAGGACTGGGACGAGTACTGCCTGAACCTGGCTGGCACCGACTTCGCTGCTGAACTGACCACCGACGCTTTCAACCTGTACAATGAGGCTGGCGAGCTGAAGTGCGTTGGCTACTGCTACGAGTGCTTCGGTATCATCACCAACATCGAGCTGCTGGAAAAGGCTGGCTACACTGTTGCTGACATCACTGATTTCGCTTCCCTGCAGAAGGTCGCTGAAGACATCACTGCTCGCTCCGCTGAGCTGGGCTTCTCCGCTTTCTCCTCCGCCGGTCTGGATTCTTCCTCCTCCTGGCGTTTCTCCGGCCACCTGGCCAACATGCCCCTGTACTACGAGTTCCGCGATGACGGCGTGAACGAGGCTCCCGCTACCATCACCGGCGCTTACCTGGACAACTTCCGCAACATCTGGGATCTGTACATCGAGAACTCCACCTGCACCGGCGCTGAGCTGAGCGGCAAGACCGGCGACAACTCCAAGGCTGACTTCACCGAAGGCAAGGCTGTCTTCTATCAGAACGGCTCCTGGGAGTACGCAGGCCTGGTCGAGGCTGGTATGGACGCTGCCAAGCTGACCATGCTGCCCATCTACTGCGGCGTGGAAGGCGAAGCTGAAGCTGGTCTGTGCTCCGGCACCGAGAACTGCTGGGCTGTCAACGCCAAGGCTTCTGAGGCTGATCAGAAGGCTACTCTGGACTTCATGAAGTGGGTTGTCACCTCCGATGCAGGCACCACCATGATGGCTGAGCAGTTTGGCCCCATCCCCTTCAAGGCTGCCAAGACCCCCGAGAACGTCTTCTTTGCTGCTGCCAACGATCTGACCGCAGCTGGCAAGTACGTTGTTACCTGGGCATTCAACCACACTCCCAACGTTGACTCCTGGAGAGCCACCGTTGTCACCGCTCTGGCCAAGTACTCCGCTGACCAGTCCGATGCTAACTGGGCTGAGGTTGTCACCGCTTTCGTTGACGGCTGGGCATACGAGTACTCCGTCGTAAACGGCTAATTCCTCAGGGAATTTCAATCAAACCAAAGGGGGGCAGGCTTCTGCCCGCCCCCTTACGGGTTTTCCGGTATGCCGAAGCCTCTTGTAAACTGCATGAGAGGTTTCGTCTTGTTGGAAAGCAAGAACGAATTCATTTTGAGAGAGGGAGATCAAATTGGCTAAGAACAAAAAGGCCGATTCTGTCAATCTGGTGCAGCGGCCCATCCGAAAATGGGCACCCCTGTTTATTCTGCCTACCTTTGCTGCATTTGCCATTGGCTTTGTCTGGCCCTTCATTCAGGGTATTTACCTGTCCTTCTGCAACTTCAACATTCCCACTGATGCAAAGTGGGTCGGTCTGCAGAACTACGCAAAGGTTTTCAAAGATGCAGGCTTCCTGAACGCTTTCTGGAACACTGCCGGCTTTGCTGTTGTTTCCATCATTCTGATCAATGTTGTGGCATTCTTCATTGCCTATGCGCTGACCCAGAAGATGCGGGGTGCAAACCTGTACCGTACCGTCTTCTTTATGCCCAACCTCATCGGCGGTGTCGTTCTGGGTTACATCTGGAGCATGATTTTTGACGGCATTCTGAAGAACTACAGCACCTATCTGACTGCGGAGCCCACATACGGATTCTGGGGTCTGGTGATTCTGGTGGCCTGGCAGCAGATCGGTTATATGATGATCATCTATATTGCAGGTCTGCAGGCTGTGCCTGAGGATATGCTGGAGGCTGCCCGCATTGACGGCGCCACCGGTGCGCAGACCCTGTTCCGGGTCATTATCCCCAATGTGATGCCCTCCATCACCACCTGTACGTTCCTGACCCTGACCAACTCCTTCAAGATGTTCGACCAGAACATGGCTCTGACCGGCGGTCTGCCCAGCGTCATGGAGAACGGTGCCAAGATCAACACTACCGAACTGCTGGCTCTGAACATCTACTCTACCTATAACATCAACAAGAATTATCACGGTGTGGCACAGGCCAAGGCAGTGATCTTCTTTATCCTCGTGGCTGTGCTGGCCATTGCCCAGCAGTCCGCAACCCGCAGCAAGGAGGTACAGCAGTAATGAAAAAGAAACTCAACGATTATACGCCTTTGAGCAAGATTCTGACGGTTTTTTTTGGCGCGCTGTCCCTTGTCTGGATCATTCCCATTTTTGAGGTTATCAACAACTCTCTGAAGAAGAATGAGTTCATCAATCTGGATCCGTTTGCCCTGCCCAGCGCAGAGAGCTATGTGGGCTTCAACAATTACCTGACCGGTCTGACCTTCGGTAATTATCCCTTCCTGAAGTCCGCTTCCTACAGCCTGCTGATCACTGTGGTGTCCGTTGTCCTGATCCTGCTGTTCTGCTCCATGTCCGCATGGTACATCGCCCGTGTCAACAGCACCATTTCCAAGGTGTTCTACTATCTGTGCCTGTTCTCCATGATCGTTCCCTTCCAGATGGTTATGTTCACCCTGACCTTTACCGCTGACAAGCTGAACCTGAACACCCCTTACACCATTCCCATTGTCTATCTGGGCTTTGGTGCCGGTCTTGCAATCTTCATGTTCCTGGGGTTTGTCAAGGGTCTGCCTCTGGAAATTGAGGAGGCTGCTGCCATCGATGGCTGCGGCCCTGTCCGTACATTCTTCAATGTGGTGCTGCCCATGCTGAAGCCCACACTGATCTCCGTGGGTATTCTGGAACTGATGTGGGTGTGGAATGACTATCTGCTGCCCTATCTGGTTCTGGACCGCACCAAATATATGACCATCCCCATCCATGTGCAGTATCTGAAGGGCAGCTACGGCACTGTGGATCTGGGCGCTACCATGGCAGTCATTATGATGAGCATTATCCCCATCATCATCGTGTACATGTTCTGCCAGAAGCACATCATCAAGGGTGTGGCCGCCGGCGCCGTCAAGGGTTAATTCCATCGACCATTTACAGCAATGTGGCTCCGGTTTCCGCTGGGGCCACATTTTTTAAAAGGAAGGAAATTCTATGCATTCTCCCATTCCCAGAAAATGGTGGCATGATAAAATTGCCTACCAGATTTATCCCAAAAGCTTTCTGGATACCAATGGCGACGGTATCGGTGACCTGCAGGGCATTATCCGGAAGCTGGACTATCTGAAGGATCTTGGAATTGATATTCTCTGGATCTGCCCGATTTACCGCTCTCCCTTTGTGGATCAGGGCTACGATATTTCGGATTACTATGACATCGATCCCACCTTTGGCACCATGGAGGAGTTTGATCTTCTTCTGGCAGAAGCCAAAAAGCGGGACATGTATATCCTGATGGATCTGGTGATTAACCATTGCTCCGACCGGCATCCCTGGTTTCAGAAAGCAGCTGCAGACCCGGAGGGAGAATACGGAAACTATTTCTATTTCCGCCGGGGCAAAAACGGCGGACCTCCCAGCAATGCCCGTTCCTATTTTGGGGGCAGTGCCTGGGAGAAGGTGCCGGGACAGGAAGACCTTTATTACTTCCACGCCTATGCCAAGGCACAGCCCGATCTGAACTGGGAAAACCCGAAGGTTTTGCAGGAACTCTACACCATGGTCAACTGGTGGCTGGAAAAGGGGCTGGCAGGCTTCCGTATCGATGCCATCATCAACATCCAGAAGGATACTGCGTTCCCGGATTATCCTGCGGATGCGCCCGACGGAACGGCTTCCGTGGTGAAAATGATCGAGAGCGTGGACGGTGTGGGTCAGAAACTGCAGCAGCTGAAGAAGCATACCTTCGACAAGTACGATGCCTTCACCGTAGGTGAAGTATTCAATATGCGCCAGGAGGAACTGGCGGAGTTCGTGGGGCCGGAGGGGCATTTTTCCACGATCTTTGATTTCTCTCCAAACTGCCTTTCCGACGGTCCCGGCGGCTGGTACCGCAACCGGGAAATTCCCTTCTCTGAGCTGCGCAGTACCATTTTCAGAACCCAGCAGGAATGCCAGGGTATCGGTTTTCTGGCCAATATTCTGGAAAACCACGATGAGCCCCGGGGCAACAGCCGGTATCTGCCGCCCTATGCCAGAAATGAAATGGGCATGAAGATGCTGGCCACGGTAAATCTTCTGCTGCGGGGCATTCCCTTCCTGTTCCAGGGTCAAGAGATCGGAATGACCAACTGCCCCATGGAGTCTGTGGAGGAATATGACGATATCAATACCAAAGCAGAGTACGCTCTGGCACTGGAGGCCGGCTACAGCCGGCAGGAAGCGCTGGAAATCTGCTGCCGGTTCAGCCGGGACAATGGCCGTACTCCCATGCAGTGGGATGATTCGGACAATGCCGGTTTTACTGCCGGAACCCCCTGGCTGAAGGTAAATCCCAATTTCCTCCAGATAAATGCCAAAGAACAGCAGCAGAGGGATGATTCCCTGCTGCAGTATTACAAAAAACTGATTCGGCTCCGCAAGTCTCCCGAATTCCGGGAAATCCTTGCCTGGGGTAACTTTGAACCCTTGTGGGAAGATAAGGACATGCTGCTGGCTTACCGCCGGGTACTGGATGGCCGGGATGTGCTGGTAATGGCCAACTTTGGCCGGGAGGCTGTGACGGTCCGTGACTCTCTTCTGGAAAACCGTAGGGTGCTGCTGAGCAACGAAGAAACGGTGCTTCACGGCAGCTGCGTGACGCTGGCACCTTCCCAGGCGCTTGTGGTTGGATAATGGGGGATGTTTCCAAAGGAAATTCCCTTCGGGGGCAAAGATACGCCCTGTAAATAAAGGATGTGATACGATGACAATCAAGGATCTGGCTGCCAAGACCGGCTATGCCGTTGCCACGGTTTCCCGGGTGCTGAACAACCATCCCAATGTCAGTGAAAAAGCACGTACTGTCATTATGCAGGCGGTGGAGGAGAGCGGATTTCAGCTCAATGCCAATGCCAAGCAGCTGAAACAGCAGCACGCCACATCCATCCTGGTGGTGGTAAAGGGCACGGGCAACGAACTGTTTAGCGAACTGGTGGAAAGCATTCAAAGCCAGGTGGCAGAAACACAGTACCCTCTGTTTGTGGATTACCTGGATGAAGAATCCAACGAAGTCCTCCGGGCGGTGCAGTTGTGCCGGGAGAAGAAGCCTCTGGGCATTCTTTTCCTGGGTGGCAGCAGCCGGAATTTCCAGGCAGATTTCGGAAAAATTGATATTCTCTGCGTGGTTGTGACCAATGATATGTCCCATCTGGATTTCCCCAATCTGTCCAGTGTGGCCATTGACGACAGGGAGGCCTGCCGTTGTGCCGTGGATACCCTTGTCAGAAAGGGGCACCGGAAAATTGTTCTGGTTGGCGGCGAACGGGTAATTTCCGATACTGGCCGCGCCCGTTATGAAGGCTGCCTGGAATCCCTGCGGGCCCATGGCATTCCCTTTGATGAAGAGAAAGACTACCGTGCAGTGCGCTTTTCCTATGAGGGCGGCTACAGGGGAGCCATGGATCTTCTGGAATCCGGACGGGAATTCACAGCCCTGTTTGCTGCGGCAGATGTTATGGCCATTGGCGCCATCCGGGCGCTGCGGGACAAGGGACTGCAGGTACCGGAGGATATTTCTGTAGCTGGTTTTGACGGCCTGCATCTGGGCTCCTACCTGGTACCAAAGCTCAGCAGTGTGGCGCAGCCGGCGCAAAAGATGGGCAGACGCAGTGTGGAGATTCTGCTTGCCTGTATTGAAGATGGTGCTGCAGCGGTTCATGAGACCGTACCGTTTGCGATTCTGGAACGGGGAAGCGTGGCACCGTATCGAGAATAAGGATGTCCACTTGGTATCAAAGGAGGAGTTTCTGTGCGGAAAAACTTTGGCGCGAAGCCTATGCTGTATCCCATGCCTGTATTTATCATCGGCACCTATAACCCCGATGGAACCCCCAATGCCATGAATGCCGCCTGGGGCGGCACAGCAGATACGGAGCTTATCAGCATCTGTCTGGGAGAACACCGGACAACCCGGAACATTTTCGAACGGAAGGCTTTTACTGTCAGCATGGCGGACGCTGCCAATGTGGTGGCAGCGGACTATGTGGGCATTGTTTCCGGCGACAAGGTACCGGACAAGCTGGAAAAGGCAGGCTGGCATACCACAAAAAGCAGTTTTGTGGATGCACCTCTCATTGATGAGCTGCCCATGGCTCTGGAATGTGAATTCGTCAGCTATGACGAGGATTCCGGCCTGCTGATCGGAAAGATCATCAATGTCTGTGCCGAGGAAAACATTCTGACGGACGGGGTCATTGACCTTACGAAGTTTCATCCCATCACCTACGATCCCTGCGGTCATGGATATTATACCCTGGGAGAAAAGGTGGGCAACGCCTTCTCCGATGGCAAAAAGTTGAAATAAAGCAAAACCGCCGGTCACAGACCGGCGGTTTTTTCTTCCCGTTTACGGATGCCGATAAGGATGGCACCGAAGTATTTTTTCTGCTTCAGAAAGGCTTCCAGGCTGGGGCCGTATTTGTCCGGACCAGTGGAATTGCGGTAGGTGTTGTAGCCGATGAAACCGTCGGGAGTTTTCTCCAGGGCAACAAAATGGGCCCCCAGCTTATATTGCCTGCGCCACCGGTAAAACAGGATGCACGCATCACTGCGGCTCGCTACAGCGTCAAACTGTCTGGTATGGAAACAAACCTCCACCGGAAATCCCCAGCTGCGGAAGCACAGGGCAGGGCCCCAGAAGGAGGTGCCTGCGTTGCCGTGGATCAGCGGCAGCTGCCATTCGTAGTAGCGGATCAGCTGGTCAATATCGGTTTTGTAGCCCATGAGACGCAGGGCGTTGTGGGTGGCGATCCAGCCGCAGCCCACAGCTGCACTGGCACGAAGTCCGTAGCGCCATTTGTCCTTGGGGATATCCTGCTGATTGTAGATCAGATCCTTCATGATGCCTCCTGAGGGGGTTGTATGAAAAAGCATGGCGTGGATTGGTCAAAATATCCGGTGCCTATCCGCTCACTGTATGGGATGCTCTGCAATGTATTCGTCCAGGATCCGGGCGGCCAGCATCACCATCCGGGTGCAGGGGCGTGTTTTGTAGTATTCTTCCGTACGGGGGCTGGGGCTGGGATCGGAGGGGGGATTTTTCAGAATCTCCCGGCAGATGATACTGCCGGCTTCCTCCCGGAACCGGGCGGAAAGCTGCTGCACCAATTCATAGTGCGCCTTTTTTGCGGCGTCGTTTTCTCCGGGGTCGGTGTAGCCATAGAGCAGACCTGCCACCATCAGCATACCGCTGACAGCGCCGCAGACCTCCCGCATCCGGCCCATGCCGCCGCCGAAGGAACAGGACAGCTTTGCTGCAAAATCAGGCTCCAGGCCTGTCACATCCCCAAAGGCCACCAGCACGGCCTGGGCGCAGTTGCTGCCGCTTAAGAACAGATCCGCTGCAAGATATTCGTGGTTCATTGGATGACCTCCTGCTGTTTTTCTTTATTTTAGCACAACAGACAAGGGTTTACAAGTGGAGGGGATTTTGTTAGAATATAGAAAACAAAAACTGGAGGATCCTTATGCTTTCTTTGTGCCTTGGTATTCTCAGCAGTGCTCTTGTATCTGTTATCATGCGGCTCAGCGGCAGCCGGGTGAAGAACAATCTGGGCATGCTGACCATGAATTATATTGTATGTGCTCTGCTGGCGGCGCTGTTCTGCGATATCCGGCAGACTTTCGCCTTCGAAAATCCGGCCCTGTATACAGCCCTTGGCATGGGCGGTTTTAACGGCGTGCTCTATCTGGCGGGCTTTATTCTTATGCAGATCAACATCCCCCGCAATGGCGTGGTCCTGTCTTCCATTTTTCAGAAGCTGGGGCTGCTGGTTCCCATTGTGGTATCCGTTGTCTTTTACCAGGAACTGCCCAGCGTGCTGCAGGGCACCGGTTTTGTGCTGGCAGTGGCAGCCATTATTCTGATGAACTACCGGAAGGATGGTGGAAGTGCGGACTTTAAGCTGGGCCTGCTGGGTATGCTGCTTGCCTGCGGCATGGCGGAGGCTATGTCCAAGATCTTTAAGGAAGCCGGGGCAGCAGAGCTGGAGCCCCAATTCCTGTTTTTCACCTTTGCTTCTGCGATGATATTCTGCTTCCTGTGCATGATCGCCAAAAAGCAGCGGATCGGTCTTTCGGAGCTGTTTTTCGGTACGCTGATCGCCATTCCTAACTTTTTCTCCTCCAAATTCCTTCTGGGAGCTCTGGAGAGCATTCCGGCGGTGATTGTGTTCCCTGTATTCAGTGTCGGCACCATCCTGGCTGTGACACTGGCAGGCGTGCTGCTGTTCCGGGAGCGGATCACAAAGCAGCAGTGGATCGCCATTTCCATGATCCTGGTGGCATTGGTACTGCTGAACATTTAACAGAAAAACGGGCGCTGAAGGATTCTTCAGCGCCCGTTGTCTATTTGTTTAAATAGTGACCAGTTCGTAGGAATCCTCGCCCAGGCCAATCTTTTTGGCGTGCTCGATCTGGCTGCGCCAGCTGGTGTGGGGGAAGTCGCCGGTCAGGTTATCCAGGTCAGGACGGTTGGCCTTACCCAGCTTGGAGTTGGGGATAACGGGCTGGGCATTGACAGCCTCGGCACAGGCCAGATCCAGGGCCACGGGATCGAAGGAGGCAAACATGCCCACATCGGGAACGATGGGGATATCGTTTTCTGCATGGCAGTCGCAGTAGGGGCTCACGTCACGCACCATGTTGATGTGGAAATTGGGACGGCCATCCACAACAGCTTTGGCATATTCTGCGATCTTATAGTTTAAGTACAGGGCTGCATCATGGTCATCGGCGGCAATGGCCTTGACAGGGCAGGTATCCAGGCAGCGGCCGCAGCCGTAGCATTTGTCCCAGTCTACGAACATGGTGCCGTCTTCCTTGCGGATGGGAGCACCGTGGGCGCAGATATTGGCACAGGCACCACAGCCGACACACTTCTCGCTGTCCACAACGGGACGGCAGGCATCGTGCATGTCCTTCTTGCCGGCACGGGAACCGGAACCCATGCCCAGGTTCTTCAAGGCGCCGCCGAAACCGGCTTCTTCATGGCCTTTAAAGTGGTTCAGAGAAATGATGATATCAGCATCCATGATGGCCCGGCCAATGAGGGCTTCCTTCACATATTCGCCGCCGTTGACGGGAACAGCAACCTCGTCTGTGCCCTTCAGACCGTCAGCGATGATGACATGGGCACCGGTGGAATAGGGGGTAAAGCCGTTGAGGTAAGCGGTTTCGATATGATCCAGCGCATTCTTCCGGGAACCCACATACAGGGTATTGGAATCGGTGAGGAAAGGCTTGCCGCCCAGATCCTTGATGATATCCACCAGCACGCGGGCATAGCCGCTGCGCAGATGGGCCATGTTGCCCAGTTCGCCAAAGTGGATCTTAATGGCGACGAACTTATCCTGGAAATCGATCTGGTCAATACCGGCGCTCATAATGAGACGGGCCAGCTTCTGGGGCAGGGTCTCGGAAGTGCCGGTGCAGAAATCGGTAAAATAAACCTTGGGGGCCATGGGAAAATACCTCCTAAATGTCAGAAATATAATGTATATAAATAGTTTACCATATCCATAAGGAATGTCAATACGTTTACTTTGTCCATATTTTGCTGGATTTTTGGGCAAACAAAACTCCCCAACCGGAAAAGTTGGGGAGTTTGTTATAACGAGATGTCAAATTACTTGGCAGCGCCAGCGATCTGAGCAGCGACTTCAGCAGCGAAATCGTCGACCTTCTTCTCGATGCCTTCACCCTTGGTGTAGTGGATGGCGTCAACGAAGGTGACCTTGCCGCCCAGCTTCTTGGCAGCGTCAGCGATGTAGCCGGCCACGTCGCCCTTGAACAGGTCAGCGCGGACGAACTCCTGCTGCAGCAGGCAGCAATCCTTGAAGAATGCAGCCATCTTGCCCTGAGCGATCTTTTCCTTCACCTGTGCGGGCTTGGAAGCCATCTTGGGATCGTTGTCCATGATGGAGATCTGGACAGCCAGCTCCTTGTCGATGTCAGCCTGGGGAACCTGGGACTTATCCCAGTACTTTGCC